>NZ_JBQCIP010000329.1:0-5440 GCF_051953575.1 Microbacterium sp. | reverse complement strand
GGTCGGCGCCGCGGGCCTCGGCCGCGACGTCGTGTCCTCGCTCCAGCGCGTCGACGTCTCGCTCGGCTTCGAGGCCGGCATCTCCGTCGTCATCCTCGCGATGTACCTCGACCGCGTCACCGCCGCTCTCGGCGCGCGGTCGAAGGTCGCCCGGGCGCTCGCCACGGCGAACGCCTGAGCACCCCACCCCCCACCAGGTTCCCGGCATCCGGGCCGGGACCGCACGGAAGGACATGATGCGACTCCGCACCCGTCAGCACCAGATCGCGGCCGGGCTGGCCGCTCTCGGCCTCACGCTGGGCCTCGCGGCCTGCTCGGGCGACGGCGACGCCTCGTCGGCCGGGACCGACGCGTCCGACCGCCTCGACAACGGCGACCTGAGCTCGATCTCGATCGGCATCCACTCGGGCTGGGACGAGGGGATCGCGGTCTCCCACCTGTTCACGGTGATGCTCGAGGACGAGGGGTACGAGGTCGAGACGGGCGAGGCGGAGGCCGGGCTGGTCTACGCCGGTCTCGCCGGCGGCGACTACGACGTCAACTTCGACATGTGGCTGCCGTCGACGCACTCCGACTACCTGGCGAGGTACGGCGACGACCTCGAGCAGCTCGGGGTCTGGTACGACGACGCCAAGCTGACGATCGCGGTGAACGAGGACGCCCCCATCGACTCCCTCACCGAGCTCGCCGCGAACGCGGACCTCTTCGGCAACCGCCTGGTGGGCATCGAGTCGGGCTCGGGGCTGGTGACCGTCACGCAGAACGCCGTGATCCCCGGCTACGGCCTGGAGGGCATGCAGTTCGTGACGTCGTCGACGCCCGCGATGCTCACCGAGCTGCAGGCGGCGACGGATGCCGGGCGCGACGTCGCCGTGACACTGTGGCGGCCGCACTGGGCCTACAACGCATTCCCGATCAAGGACCTCGAAGACCCCGACGGCCTGCTGGGCGACGCGGAGGGCATCCACACCATCACCTCGACCGGGTTCGCCGACGAGTTCCCCGAGGTCTCGGCGTGGCTCGAGGCGTTCCGCATGGACAACGAGCTGCTGTACTCGCTCGAGGATGCGATGTTCGGGTCGTACGACGGCGACGACTACGGTCCCGTGGTCGAGAAGTGGATCGCCGACAACAAGGACTACGTCGACACCCTCACGCGCTGACCCCCACCGTCATGCCCGCAATAGGGTGTGGGCATGACGGCGGCCTTCGTGCTCGGCGGCGGCGGTGTCCGTGGCGCGGTCGAGATCGGGATGCTGCGCGCCCTGCTCGAGCGCGGCATCCGACCCGACCTCGTCGTGGGCACGTCGATCGGCGCGATCAACGGCGCCCTCGTCGCCGCCGACCCGACCCCTGCGGTCATCGAGCGCCTGCTCGACGCGTGGACCTCGCCCGAGGCGAACGCCGTCTACGGCGACTCGCTGTTCGCCCAGTTCGGGCGGCTCATCACGACGAAGACGCACCTGAACTCGCCGGCGCCGCTGCGCCACCTGCTGGAACGTGCCCTCGGTGCCGACACCCGCTTCGAGGACCTCGTCGTGCCTCTGCGGGTCGTCGCGGCGAGCATCGAGCGCGCCGCCGAGCACGTGTTCGAGTCGGGTCCGCTGATAGAGGCAGTGCTGGCATCGGCATCCGTTCCGGGGCTGCTTCCGCCGACCCGCATCGGCGACGAGCACTTCATCGACGGGGGCATCGTCAACTCGATCCCGATCGCGCAGGCGGTCGACGCCGGCGCCCGCACCGTCTTCGTGCTGCAGGTGGGCCGCGTCGAGACGCCGCTGACCGCGCCGCGGACCGCCGTCGAGACGGCCCGCGTGGCGTTCGAGATCGCGCGGCGCCACCGGTACGCGTACGACATCGCGAACCTCCCCGAGGGCGTCGCGCTGCACGTGCTCCCCTCGGGAGGCGCACAGGACGACGACGACTCCCTCATGTCGTACCGCCGCATGAGCACGGTCCGGCGGCGCATCGACGCCGCGTACGACGCGACCTGCGCGTTCCTCGACGAGCGTGGGTTGGGGGCGGTCGCGTGACCTGGATGCCGCCCACCTGGGCGCGTCGGATCGTGCTGGGTCCGCTCGTGATCGTGGCGGCGGTGGGGATGCTGGTGCTGACGCCGCTGTGGCTGCTCGTCGCACTCGCGCTGACCTCGCTGGTGCCCGGCCGGTTCCGGCTGCCGCGTGTGCTCTGGCTCGTGACCGTGTACCTGCTGTGGGACGCGATGCTGATGATCGCGATGTTCGCGCTGTGGATCGCGTCCGGCCTCGGGTACGCCATCCGCCGTCCCGGCTTCGTCACGGCCCACTACCGGCTCGGCGCCTGGGGCCTGCGTCTGCTGTTCTGGATCTTCGGCGGCGTGCTGCGGCTCACGATCACGACGACCGGGTCGGACGACGAGGACTCCGCCGGCCGAGCCGACTTCGACTCCCTGTTCGCGGCCGGCACGCCGCTCGTCGTCGCCAGCCGTCACGGCGGTCCGGGTGACTCGTTCATCCTGATCCACACGCTGCTCAACGAGGTCGGCCGCCGGCCGCGCATCGTGCTGAAGTACACGCTGCAATGGGATCCCGCCATCGACATCCTGCTGCACCGGGTCCCCGCGCAGTTCATCGTCCCTTCGGGCTTCGGCGGCGCTCGCCTTGGCGGCGGCGCACGGGTCGAGGAGGCGCTCGGTCGCCTGGCGACAGGGCTCGGCCCCGAGGACGCGTTCGTCATCTTCCCCGAGGGCGGCAATGTCAGCGCCGCCCGCCGGACATCGCGCATCCAGCGACTGCGCGCCGCAGGGCGCGTGCAGATGGCCGAGCGCGAAGAGGCGCTGCGTCACGTCATGGCGCCGCAGCCCGGCGGCATGCACGCGGCCCTCAGCGCCGCACCCGGGGCCGACGTCGTGTTCATCGCCCACACCGGCCTCGACCGACTCGTCACACTGCGCGACATCTGGCGCGAACTGCCGATGGACAAGGGCATCGCCATGCGCGCGTGGCGCGTGCCCCGCAGCGACATCCCCGACGATCTCGACGCGCAGGCGGCATGGCTGTTCGACTGGTTCGCCCGCATCGACGCCTGGATCGAGGCGCACCCGGACGCCCCCATGCGCTGAACGACTCTCAGCGCTGCGGCTTGGGGTGGATCACTCGGCCCGGCGCGTCGCCGTTACCCCGTGAGGGCACCGGCCACTGCGCGGCGGTCGGCGGTGTCGTGCTCGGACGCGACGCCGGCAGGCGCTCGGGCTCGGGCTCGGGTGAGAGCGCCGGCGGCGGGGATGCCGGGGCCTGCGCGGGCGGGGCGGCGGCCGCATCCGCTCCCGCCGTGGCGGTCGTCGGACCCAGCTCGAGCATCACCTTGTTCTCGAGCACCTCGATCGCCTCGTCCGAGATCGAGATGAGCCCGTCGAGCTCCTCGCGCACCCGGCGGTACGCGAGCTGACGCTCAGCGGGCGTGGCGGCCTCGTCGAGCGCGACCGTCAGCCGCTGCCTGGCGGTGTCGAGCCGCTTGCGCTCGACCTCGCTGAACCCCGAATCGCGAATGCGACGGGCGTCGCGCTCGGCCACATCGAACGCGACCTCGAAGTCGGCGACGGCGTTGCGGTACTCGGTCAGCTGCTCCTTCGTGAGCTTCGCCTTCGCCGAGGCGGGCCGCAGCCCGTCGGCGACGCGCTTGGCCCGCAGGAACGCGGCCGTCAGCGGCTGACGCCCGTCGCTCATCGCGGGGAACGCGATGATCTTCGCGACGTCGAGCTCGTACTCCAGCCAGCGCGCGGTCACGGCGTCGTGCGTCGCGAACAGCCGCTCCAGCTGCGTGGCCTGCGTCTCGCGGGCAGGGGCGTCGGCGGCGCCGACAGTGGCCGTGGGAGCCGTGAAGGCGGGGAGGGATGCCGCCGGCACCGCCTTTCCGCGTGCCGCCGCCTGCGCGGCCTTGAGCTCGGCCTTGGCGTGGAGCACCTCGAGCCGCCGCTGGTGACGGCGCCGTGCGCCCATCTCCCAGCGTCGGCCGACCATCCCCGCCACCCCGAGGGCAGGGAAGACGACCCACCAGTGTTCGCCGATCCACACGAGGACCGACTGGAGGACATCCACCCTGTCATGCTAACGGCGGCCGCGGACCCTGTGTCGGGTCCGAAGCAGGCTGTCAGCTGCGCGGCGTCTCGCGCGTCGGCGGCCGGGCGATGAGGGTCGGCAGCCGGTCGGCGAGGTCGGCGATCATCGCGGCCGCGGCGCCGATGGTCGCCGCGGTCGTCGCCGCGGCGGTCTGCGCCGCGCTCGGCGGCGTCGCGCCGGGCACCCCGGCGGTCCGCTCCGCTTCGGCGAGGGAGGCCTGCAGGGCACGCACCGCCGCCCGGTACTCGACGTACTGCTGAGGGGTCACGCGGTCACGCAGCGTGGGGCGCTTGGCGAGCGCCTCGCGCTGCGCGCGGAGGAAGACGACGGTCGCGGGATGCCGGGTGTCGGTCATCTTCGGATAGCTCAGCGCCTTGTCGACGTCGGTCTCGTACGACAGCCAGCGCGTGTTGACGGCGTCGTGCTCGGCCCACAGCCGTTCGATCGGCAGCGGATCGTGAGACGAGGCGGCCCGGTACTGCGAGTAGCCGGCCTTGACGCGGGAGCGGCTGGCGCGCAGCGCGAGCGACGCGGACTTCTCGGACTGCCGGGCGATCTGCAGCTCGCGGCGGGCCTCGGCTGCCTGCGGCGAGGCGGCACGCGCCTTCGCGGTCATGACATCGGCCTGCGCGGTGCGCACACGGGCCTTGGCGGCGACGAGCTCACGGTACGCCTGCGACTCCTCGTGTCGGGCGGCGTCGAGCTCGAGCCGACGGGCGCGGCGTCCGCGCGTCGTCAGGCCGACGTAGGTCGCCGCTCCGGCGCCGGCGGCTGCCGGAACGATCCACGCCCAGGTCGTCACGATGAGGAGGATCGGCTCCACAGTGTCATGGTACCCGCGCCGCGCGGGCGCCCGGCCGGGAGTGCGCTGAGTCTGCGGCTCAGCCGCCGAGCTGCATGGTGCCGCCGTGACGGCGGCCGTCGGTCGCCTCATACACCGGGCTGTCCGGGCCAGCTCCGGGCTCACCCGGGCGCGCGGTCCGCGTGTCGTAGGTCTCGCGAGGGGGCGAGATGAAATTGCGGATGCGGGTCCAGAGGGACGGTGTGCCGGTCATGGGGGACCTCCTTGTGTGGAGGCTACCGGTTCACCGTCCTCCGCGAAAGCCGCAGGTCAGAGCGAGCTTCGGGGCTGTCAGCCGAACAGCAGGGCGAACACGGTCGCACCGCCGCCGACGAGGATGAGGGCGACGATCGTCACCCACGCGATCACCTTGACGCGCCGCTGCCGGGCATCGTTGAAATCGGCGTACTCGTCCTCGTCCGCGGCCATGCGTCAATCCTATGGTCAGGCCGGCTCGACGACCGTCGCGCCGAAGGCGTCGGGGAGCGTCGAGGTCGACAGA
>NZ_JBQCIP010000328.1:0-8377 GCF_051953575.1 Microbacterium sp. | reverse complement strand
GGAACACGAACCCGCGGTGACGGGCGAGGGCGATGACTTTGTCGAGGCGAGACTGCTCGGCCACGGTGGCTCCAATGGTCGGGAAGGGGGATGCACGAGCGTGCGGACGCCGGGGAATCCGGCATCCGTCGATTCTAGTCGTCGTGCGGCGTCGGGCCCGCGTCGCCGTCGGCCCGCTCGAAGGCGCGATCCCATTCCTGCAGCTCTTTGCGACGACCCATCAGCCCGTCCAGCGAGACCTGGAAGTGCAGCCCGCGGCGCGCGTTGACCTGCTTGATGTTCTCGACGAGCTCCGTGGAGAACGACGAGACGGCGGCGCGCACCTCCTGAACCCGCTCGACGGGGTCGTCCCACAGGTCGGGGCGGGTCAGGATGTCGAGCAGGTAGTCGCGGTCGAGCGCCCCCGTGAGCTTGCGGAGGGTCTCGCCGTACTCGACGGCGGCCGTCGCACGCTGGCCCTCCTCACCCTTGCGGTCGAGGCGGGCGAACAGCTCGGTCGTGTTCCGCGCGATCACGTCGATCTGCTGTGCGACCTCTGTGGCCTGGGGGACGCCGGCGGCGCCCGCCCGCGCGTACTCCGCGGTCAGCGCCTGCAGGGTGTGGACGTGCGTGCGCACGGGCTCGGGCAGCGGATGCCGGGCGGGCGCGGTCCGCCCGCGGCGGCGCGCCCGGGCGACGGCGAAGACCGCCCCGGCGGCGGCCACGAGCGCGGCGACACCGAGCGCGATCCCGATGAAGGGTCCGGCGTCCGGTGCCGGCGCGGACGGCTCGGGCGAGGCGGCGATGACGCCCTGGATGGTCTCGGTCAGCGCGGCGTCGACATCGCCGGCCGCCGTCTCGGCCTGGTTCGCGATGCGCATCGCCTCGCCCTTGTCGAGCACACGGGAGCCCGCCGACAGGTCGTCACCGACGGCCACGATGATCGTCTGGCACTCGGGGTGCGCGGCAGCGAGCTGCGACACGATCTCGGGACCGGATGCCTCGAACGCGGCGTTGTCGGAGAACACGGCGACACCGATCGACTCGTCGCCGATCTGCGCGACGAGCTGGTCATGCAGCTGGGCGGCACCGGGCACCTCGGACGAGACGTAGACGCCGTCCTCGGATATGCCGTCGACCGCGTCGTCCACGTAGCCCTGCGCGCCCGTCACCGTGATCATCGGATGCCCTAGAAGTTGTTGATGACGGACGCGAACACGAGGTCGATCTTCGCCGCGTCCGACGCGTCGAACCATTGACCGCCGGTCGCCTCGGCGATCCGCTGCAGCGCGCCGGTGTCTGCCCCCTCGCCGTAGGCGATCGGGAAGATGCGCACCGGGGCGTCGGCGCCGCCCTCGCGCGCGGACTTGCCGATCTTGGCGATCAGCGAATCGAGCGAGATCGAGGAGTCGGTGTCCTGCCCGTCCGATAGCACGACGATGGCGTTGATGCGCCCGGGCTCGGCGCGCGCCAGCATCTCGTCGTACGCGGCCGCGATGGCGTCGTACAGCGGCGTTCCCTCGCGGGTCGCGAACTTGAGGTCGTCCAGCGACGACTCGACCGACTCTCGGTCGGACGCGAGCTGCTGCACGTCGCGCAGGACGACGAGGTTCTCGCCGGCGGGCGACGAGACGCCGGTCGTGAACGCCCACACCCCGACCTCATCGGTGGAGCGGAAGTGGCCGAGGGTCGCCTGGGCACCCTCGATCGCCCCGTCGAGCTTCGAGCGGCCGTCGCCGATCGGGTCGTCCATGGACCCGGAGATGTCGATCACCTCGAGCACCGACGACGGCTTGCGGATCTGCGTCCACTGGTCGATCGCCGCCGAGACGACGTCGACGGCGGGCTTCGGGAGCGTGATGGCGGGGCCCGCCGGGTCCACGCCGTACTCCGCCGTGAAGAAATCGCCCAGCGGCACCGAGGCGTCCAGAGGCCGGAACCCGTACTCGGGCAGGATCCGCTGCGCGGCATCCGTCTGAAGGAAGGCGGCGAACGCCGCGCCCGCCTCCGCCTGCGCGGGGGTCACCCAGTCGGCGCCGAGCACCGTAATGGGGTTGTCGGACCACATCGATCCCCCGGATGGGTACACCGCGACGAGCTTCTCCTTCGGCGGCGTGAGCGTCTCACCCGGCTGCACCGTGTGGGAGTCCGGGTTGCCCTGGTTGTAGTTGAGCAGCGACGTCTCTTCGAGTGCGATCGCCGAGACGTAGCCCGAGCCGCCGGCGCCGTTCTGCGTCTCGTCGTAGAGGCGTGCCAGCACCTTGCCGGTCGTGTCGCCGTAGTGGATCACGCACTCCTCGAACACACGCGAGAACTCGGCGGCCGCCGCGACGTCGGCGGCGCTCAGGTCGGCGGCCTTGCCCGACGCCTCGTACGACTGCATGAGGATCGCCGAGAGCCCCGTCGTCGAGGTGTTGGGGTTCGTCTTCGAGATCTTGAACGAGCCCCACAGCGGCTTGCCGACGCTCGCCCAGCCCTGCGGGTCCTGGCACAGCCGCTCGAAGTCGCCGATTCCGATCGCCGTCCCCGGATATCCCAGCGCCTTGGCCATGGTCTCGGGCACCCCGAACACGACGGGGGTGTGCGTGAACGACTCCGGCTCGCCGACGAGGGAGGGGGATGCCGCGGCCGCGACCCGATCCGTCCACACCGTCGATGCCGGCGACCACATGGTCGGCCAGCGGCGCGTGTCCTCGTCCGGCCAGTCGCCGCCCGCGGTGAGGAAACGGGTGGCATCGCCGGAGGAGACGTTGACGGGCCGGACGGTCGCGCACTCGTCGAGCTGCTCGTGCTGCGGCGACTCCTTGAAGGCGTCGGCCAGCGCGTCGAGCATGTTGACCTTCTCGGACGACGTCGCCACGACGACGCTCGTGCAGCCGTCGTCGGCGAAGTCCCCGTCGCCGAAGCCGCCGTTGTCGGGCGTCGGGGCGAAGCACCCCGTGAGGGCGATGACCGGGCCGATCACCATCGCCGCACCGGCGAGCGTGCGCAGTCGGATCCTGGCGAGGGGGCTGGCGGCGGACGAACGCCGGGCTCGAGCGGGCATGGCAGAAGCCTAAGGGTCCGGTCCCCCCGGCACACGCGACGGTTCAGCGCCGGCATCCGGGCATTTCTTCTTCGAGCCGCGTATCGGCGACGCCGTCGTGCCCCGCCCCTTCAGCTCGGGCACAGTGCGGCATAGCCTGAATCGGTCGATCGGAGGAGCCGATGGCCGTCGCCGCCGCCAGCCGTACCGACCACCCCTGCAGAGGGGTGGCCGCGATCGCTGTGCTCGCCACGATGGTCGGCCTCGCGGGCTGCGCGGATGCTGCCTCGCAGGGTGACGCCCTGTACGCGTCGGCGCGGCAGCACGATCTGCTGTTCCGTCAGACGGTCGCCACCGTCCTGCTGCACCTGTACGACGGCGACTGGCAGGTCCAGGAGTACGGCGACGCCCCCGTCGCCTGCGACGAGGGCTACGGCTTCGAGCTGGGTCGTACCACGCCCGAGGGCTGGACTCTCGACGGCGATGCGCACGCCGACGCACCGACACTGGGGCATCGGGTCGCGCGCTGGCTCACCGATCGGGGCTGGACCGCTCGGGATGCCGCCGCCGACGCCGACGGCACCGTCGAGGTGCACGCGTCTGTGGAGGGCTTCGGGATCGAGACGCTCACGATCGAGATCCGCGACGGTGAGGGATCGGCCGATGCCATCGGCGTCCGGGCGACGACCGCGTGCTTCGACGGCGACCCCGACGCGCTGATGGCGATCCTGTATCCGGGGTGGCCGGACGCTCCGGTCGCGCACGACCCGCTCCCGGCGTCCGAGCCGCCAGGAGCGGTGCCCGTCTTCGGCTTCACCGAGGACGGGCACCCGCGCTGACGCGCCTCCTCAGCTGAGGAACTTGATGGTCAGCGGGTACTGGTACCACTCGCCGCGGTTCGCCTTCACGGCGGCGATGATGCTGAACACGATGTTGAGCACGTAGGCCGCGATGAGCACGAGGATGCCGACGACGACGATGCTGAGGATGCTGCCGACGATGTAGGCGATCACGAGGGTCAGCTGGAAGTTCAGCGCCGTCGCGGTGTGGGCACGCACGAACGGGCCGCGGTCCTTCAGCACGAGGTAGCCGATCAGCGCGGGCAGCGGGCCGAAGAAGATGCCGCCCACGTGGACGAGCGTCGCCCAGAGCTTCTCGTCGGCGGGGCTCATCGGCTGCGGCTGCGGCGCGGCGTACGGGTACTGGGGAGGAGGGGGTGTGGTCACCGCCCCAGGATAGGGGCAGCGCCGCCCGTCACGCCTCACGCAGCGCGTGCCGGTCGACGTCGGCGATCGAGGTGAGACCGGCCAGCCCGAGGGTGATGTCGAGTTCGGCGAGGACGTTGCGGGCCACTTCCTCGACCCCCGCCTCTCCCGCGATGCCGAGCCCGTACGCGTACGGTCGGCCGAGCGCCACGGCCGTCGCGCCGAGGGCGAGCGCGATGAAGACGTCGGACCCCTGGCGCACGCCCGAGTCGAACACGATCGGCACGCGCCCGGCGACCCGCTCGGCGATGGTCGGCAGCACCTCCAGGGTCGGCACGGACTGGTCGATCTGGCGCCCGCCGTGATTCGAGATCCAGATGCCGTCGACACCGGCGTCGAGGGCGCGGATCGCGTCGTCGGGATGCACGATGCCCTTGAGGATGATCGGCAGGGAGGTCCATTCGCGGGCGCGGGCGAGGTCGTCCCACGTGAGCGCGGGGGTCGAGAACACGTCGAGGAACGTCTCGACGGCCGCACGAGGCAGCGGCGAGCGCAGGTTCTCGCGGACGCTCGAGGATCCGGTCAGGACGGCCCCCTTGCGGGCGATGCGCATGCCGGCGGCGACCGCCTTGGGTGTCACGCGGACGGCCGGTGCGGGCTCGGCTGCGGCATCGTTCGCCCTCGCCCGTTCGCGGACGAGCTGCTGGAACACGGGGTCGCTGGTGTACTGCGCGATGCCCATCGCGCGTGTGAACGGCAGGTAGGCCAGGTCGAGGTCGCGCGTGCGCCAGCCCAGCAGGTGCGTGTCGAGCGTCACGACCACCGCTTCGCAGCCGGACGCCTCGGCGCGACGCAGCAGCGAGGCGTTGAGCTCGTCCGACGCCGACCAGTAGAGCTGGAACAGGCGGGAGCCCGCGGGTGCGGCATCCCTCACCTCCTCCATCGGGTACGACGCCTGGTTCGACAGCGTGTACGGGATGCCGAGGGATGCCGCCGCCCGCGCCACCGCCAGGTCGGCGTCGTCGTGCGCCATCTCCATGACGCCGAGCGGCGCCAGCACCAGGGGCGTCGGGCGTCGCGTGCCGAGGAAGTCGATCGACAGGTCGCGACTCGACACGTCGCGCAGCGGGCGCGGCCAGACCTGCCAGCGACCGAACGCGGCACGGTTCGCCGCGACCGTGCGCTCGGCGCCGGCTCCCCCGGCGATGTAGGCGAACGCCTCGGCGCTGAGGGCTCTGCGCGCCGTTTTCTCCAGACCCTCGATGTCGACGGGGACGCGCGGACGCGTGCCGCTGATGCCCGCGCGGTAGATGTCGGACTGCGTCCGCCGCGAGATGCCGCGCGAGGCCGCGGCGGGGTCGTCGGGAGCGTCGATGCTCTGAACCATGGCGCCAGCCTAAGGAGGATCCGCGAAAGGGTACGATCCCGCCGCGAAAACATACCCTTTCGCGATTCCGGGGTGGGCGGCGGCGGGGCGCGGCGAGCCCGTCGCCGGTGCGGTCCGTATGCGCATCGGCGACGGGGGTCAGGAAAGCGCTCGCCGGTGACGATAGGGCAGGCGGGTGTGAGGCCGCAAGCGAATGACACGATTCAGAAAAACGTTTCATGATTCGCTTGCCGTGGGCGCGGCCGCGTGCCAGACTGCCAGGCGAACGCTCGGAATACGCTTTCCGTTCGTTTGCCGGACAGGGCCCGAGTCCGTACGTGCCCGGTTCACGACGACCCGTCCCCGCGACGCAGCGGAGACGGATGCCGTCATCCTTTGCCGATGCTGACAACAGGAGGAACCGTGCCCCACGTGTCCGCACGCGCCGACGGCGCGACGCGACCCGCAGACCACGCCCCCGCACCCCGCGCCCGGCGCGGAGTGCGACTCACCGCGATCGCCGGCGCCACCGCCGTGGTCGCGGCGCTCATCACCGCGACTCCCGCCGCGGCTCTGCTCCCTCCCGCTGACGACGGAGCATGGCGCTTCGACTTCGGCACCGCGACGAGCGCGGTCGCCGAGGGGTACCAGCAGGTGCTCACCAGCAGCCGGTACACCGCCGAGAAGGGCTGGGGCGTCACGCTCCCCGACGGCGCGACCCTCTTCGACCGCGACCGCAGCGCCGACGGCTCCCCCGCCGGCGCGATGGAGGACGACTTCGTCGCCGGCACGAACTGGGGCTTCCAGCTCGACGGCGTGCCCGAGGGCTCCTACGCCGTCACCGTCACCATCGGCGACGGGCTGAGCTCGGCATCCGGGACCAACGCCACCGTGACGCTCGAAGGGGTCGCGCAGACCCGCCTCACCTCGGGCAAGGGCGTCAACGCGAGCGCGACCTACACGACCGTCGTGACCGACGGCCAGCTCACCGTCGGATTCGCAGGCTCGGGCCTGGGCGCCTACGTGAACGGGCTCGTCATCGCCCCGGCGCTGCCCGAGACGCCCACCGGTCTCGCCGCGTCGCGCGTCGCCTGGAACGGTGTCGACCTCGCCTGGTCGGCCGTCGCCGGCGCGGCCGGGTACCGCGTGCTGCGTGCCGACGTGCATGACGGCACGACCGGAGCGTTCGCGCCGATCGCGGATGTGACGGATGCCGCCTACACCGACTCCTCGGTGGCCGAAGGCGGCTCGTACGCGTACGCCGTCGCGGCGGTCGACGCGTACGACCGCGTGTCGCCCCAGTCGGCCGAGGTACGCTCGGGCACCATCCCGGCGCTCGTCGCACCTGTCGCTCCGGGCGACCTCGCGGTGGCCCAGGTGACCCGCGACGCCGTCGTGCTGACGTGGTCGGCCGTGGCGAACGGCGACGAGTACGTCGTCGAGCGCGCCGGCACCGACGGCGTCTTCTCGACCGTCACGACCGTCACGACGCCCGGATTCACGGATGCCGTCGACACCGCGCAGCAGTGGACCTACCGCGTGACGGCCCGCAACCAGGCGGGATCGTCGGCCGCGACGGCATCCGTCACCTCGGCGATCTACAGCGCACCCGCACCGCTGCCCGCCGGCGACGTCGTGACGTTCGACTTCGGCCCCGGCCAGGTGGCCGACGGCGCCCTGTCGGTGACGAGTTCGACGGCCTACAGCCCGGAGTGGGGCTACGGCTTCTCGACCGCACCGACCGCGACGACGCCCGACGTCGATCGCGGCGGCGCCGACCCGCTGCGCGGCGATTTCGTGTCGGCGGCAGGGTCGACCTTCGAGGTCGACCTCGGCGCCGGCGACTACTCGGTGCGCCTCGTCTCTGGTGACGCCCAGGCCGCGACGACCACGACGATCACCGCCGAGAGCATCGCCAAGGTGCTCCCGAACCCGCAGGCCGCCGGCGCGTACCTCGACATGACGTTCACGATCGCCCTGGTCGACGGCACCCTCACGCTCGTGTTCGACGGCGATGCGCCGGTGGTCAACGCCCTGACGATCACGCGCCTGCCGGCGCGCGTCGCGGGCGCCATCCCGACCGCGTACATCGCCGGCGACTCGACGGTGCAGACCTACGACCCGGTCGCCTACGCTCCGCAGGCCGGCTGGGGTCAGATGATCGACCGCTTCTTCGCGTCGGATGTGGCGTTCTCGAACCAGGCGATCGGGGGCCGATCGTCGAAGAACTTCATCAGCCAGGGCAGGCTCGACGACATCCTGCGGGCGGTGCGCCCGGGCGACTACCTCATGGTGCAGTTCGGGCACAACGATGCGACGCAGGGCGTGGACGACCGCTACGCGAGCCCCGCGGACTACAAGGAGTACCTGCGTGTGTACGTCGAGGGAGCCCGCCAGCGCGGAGCGACCCCGATCCTCGTCACCCCGGTCTCGCGCCGGTCGTTCAACGCCGACACGGGCCTGTTCAACGTCAGCTTCCCGGAGTACGTCGCCAAGATGAAGGAGCTCGCGGCCGAAGAGGACGTGCTGCTCGTCGACCTGTCGGCCTCCAGCCGCGCCTACCTCGACCAGATCGGCCCCGAGGCCGCGAAGGCCGTGTTCCTGTACGCCGACCCGGGCGTCTTCCCGCAGCGTCCGGCCGGCATCGCCGACGACACGCACTTCCAGGAGTACGGGGCGATCCAGATGGCCCGCCTCGTCGCCCAGGACGTCAAGGCGCTCGACGACCCGCTCGCCGGGAAGGTGACGGACGTCGAGCCGCCTGCCGACGTGCCCGTCGCGCCGCAGAACGTCGTGGCCGGT
>NZ_JBQCIP010000327.1:0-3995 GCF_051953575.1 Microbacterium sp. | reverse complement strand
GCCGACCGCATCCGCGACGCGATCGCGGCGGCCGGCATCGCCCTCGAAGATTCAGCAGACGGAACACACTGGAGTTACAGCGATGGCTAAGCCAGCACGCCCCGGCGCGGGCAACAGCAAGAAGAAGGGCGCCCAGAAGGGCACCGGCGGCAACGGCCGCAAGTCCCTCGAAGGACGCGGCCCGACGCCCAAGGCAGAGGACCGCGCCTGGCACGTCGCCGGCAAGCGGAAGGCGGCCGCCGAGCGCTACGCCGCCGCGGGCGGCAAGGGCAAGCCCGGCCAGAAGCCGCAGGGCTCGAACCCGAACCGGTCCGGCAAGTCGAAGGCCGGTGACGACACCGAGACCGTGACCGGCCGCAACTCGGTGCTCGAGGCGCTTCGTGCGAAGATCCCCGCCACCGCGTTCTACATCGCGCAGCGCGTCGAGATGGACGACCGCGTGAAAGAGATGCTGTCGATCGCGAGCCACCGCGGCATCCCGGTGCTCGAGGTCACGCGTCCCGAGCTCGACCGCATGGCCGGCTTCGACGGCGTCCACCAGGGCGTCGCGCTCAAGGTGCCGCCGTACGAGTACGCGCACCCGCAGGACCTGCTGGAGCAGATCATCGACCGCGACGAGCTGCCCCTGCTGATCGCCCTCGACGGTGTCACGGATCCTCGCAACCTCGGCGCCATCATCCGTTCCACCGCCGCCTTCGGAGGCCAGGGCGTGATCGTGCCGCAGCGTCGCTCGGCCGGCGTCAACTCGGCCGCGTGGAAGACCAGCGCCGGCGCCGCCGCGCGCATCCCCGTCGCCGTGGCGCCGAACCTCACGACGACGCTCAAGGAGTTCAAGAAGCAGGGCGTGTTCGTGCTCGGGCTCGACGGCGGCGGCGACGTGTCGCTGCCCGCCCTCCAGCTCGCCGACCGGCCGGTCGTGATCGTCGTCGGCTCCGAGGGCAAGGGCCTCTCGCGCCTGGTCACCGAGACGTGCGACCAGATCGTGTCGATCCCGATCTCTTCGGCCGCCGAGTCGCTCAACGCCGGGATCGCGGCATCCGTCGCGCTCTACCAGGTGTCGTCGCTGCGCAGCGGCGACCTCGCCTGATCCGCACCCACGACGAAAGGCAACACATGGCTCGCATCGCCGTCATCGGAGGCTCCGGCTACGCCGGCCGTCACATCGTCGCCGAGGCGGTGAGCCGCGGGCACAGCGTGCTGTCGATCGCGCGCCGCATCCCGAGCGAGCGCCAGCCGGGCGCCATCTACATCGAGGGGTCGCTCACCGACGTCCCGGCGCTGCTCGCGCAGCTCGAGGGCGTCGACGTGGTCGTCTCGGCGGTGGCCCCGCGCGGCGACATGGCCGGCCTCGTCCGGCCGAACATCGCGAGCCTCGTCTCGGTGCTCCCCGAGGGCGTGCGCCTCGGAGTGGTCGGCGGTGCCGGCGGCAGCCTCGAGACCGAGGGCGGACAGCATCTGCTCGACCTGCCGACGTTCGGCGCCGACTACCTGCCCGAGGCTCTCGAAGGGCTGGGCATCCTCGAAGACCTGCAGGCGCTCTCGCCCGACGCCGCGGACTGGTTCTACATCCACCCCGCCGGCGGCTTCGGCGAGTGGAACCCGGGCGAGCGCACGGGCCAATACCGCACCGGCGGCGACGTGGTCGTCACCGATGCCGAGGGGGAGTCCTACATCTCAGGCCCCGACCTGGCCGTCGCGGTGGTCGACGAGATCGAGCACCCGCAGCATCCCCGGGGCCGCTTCACCGTCGGCTACTGAACCGCGGCTCCTGAATTCGGTGCCGGTCAGACCAGGTCGCGCCAGTCGATGTCGTCTTCGTCGTCGTCGACGACGGGGGTCGACGAGGTGATGACGGGGAGCGACATCGTCTCGGTGTTCGGGCCCATGAGGGTCGCCTCGTCGCGGCGGTGGCGCAGCACATTGTCGATGTAGCTCGACAGCGCCTCGGCCAGCGGCACCGACTTGCCCTTCGCCTGCGACAGGTACCAACGGTGCTCCAGCAGCTGGTGGAACACCTCGGCGGGTTCGAGCTTGGCCCGCAGATCCCACGGGATCGCCTTCACGACCGGCTCGAACACGCGGGTGAGCCACTCGTGGGCGGCCATCTCCTCGTCGTCGCCCAGGCGTGACACGCGCACGCGGAACTCGTCGAGGTCGTTGAGCAGCCGGCGCGCCTGGTTCTCTTCGACGTCGAGGCCGGTCAGCCGCAGCAGACGGCGCTGGTGATGGCCGGCATCCACCACCTTCGGCTGGATCGAGACACGCGTGCCGTCCGCGGTCGTCTGGATCGACATCTCGCCGATGTCGAAGCCGAGGTCGTTCAGGCGCTGCACGCGCTGCGTGAGGCGCCACGCCTCGTCGGCGCGGAACGACTCCTCGTCCGTGAGCGCCGCCCACAGCGAGTGGTACGACGACACGATGCCGTCGGCGATCGCGATCGCGTCGACGCCGCCCTCGAGGCGGCCGCCGGCTTCGAGGTCCATGATCTCGCCCGCGATGTTGGTGCGCGCGACATCGAGGTCGTGCGCGCGCTGGCCCGGGGTCAGCCCGCTCTCGTGCAGCTCACCGGTCTCGGCGTCGACGAGGTACGCCGCGAAGGCGCCGGCATCGCGGCGGAAGAGCGTGTTCGACAGCGACACGTCGCCCCAGAAGAAGCCCACGTTGTGCAGGCGCACCAGCAGCAGCGCCAGCGCGTCCACCAGGCGCGTCGCGGTGTCGGGGCGCAGCACCTGAGTGAACAGCGCGCGATAGGGGAGCGAGAACTTGAGGTGCGCCGTCACCAGGGCGGCCGGGAGCGGGGCGCCGTCGGCATCCGTCCGCCCTGCGATCACCGCCACACGCTCGACGCACGGGACGTCCAGCCGGGCCAGGTTGCCCAGCATGTCGTACTCGCGGCGAGCCATCGACTCGGTCGTCTCTTTGATCGCGACGACCCTCCCCGACAGGTTCGCGAAGCGCACCAGGTGGCGCGAGATGCCCTTCGGAAGGAAGACGATGTGGCTCGACGGCCAGTCGCCGAGCGGGGTCGACCACGGCAGCGTGAGCAGCCCGGGGTCGACACTGCTCGCGGTGATGCTCAACGCGTCGGACAACGCGCCTCCTCGTCGTCAGGTTCGGCGGGAACAGCGCGACGGCGCGGGGGGAATGACTCCCGCCCGCGCCGTCGCGAAGGAACTGCTTACGCCGAAGCGATGGCCTTGTCGGTGAGGCGCTCGCCCGACTCGATGTCGAAGACGTGCACGTGACCGGGGACCGGAGCCAGCGTGACCTTGTCGCCCGCGTTCGGGTGACGACGTCCGTCGACGCGCGCGACGATGTCGGTGCGCTTGCCGTCGACGTCCGCGTGGCCGTACAGGTAGCCGTCCGCGCCGAGCTCCTCGACGAGGTCGACGGTGACCGTGAGGCCCTTGCCGTCCTCGGGGGCGACCTGGATGTCCTCGGGGCGCACACCGATGGTGACGTCCGAGCCGTGCGCCTTGCCGAGCGTGTCGGCCTCGACACCGACGACCTTGTCGCCGAACTGCACGCCGCCCTCGGCGATGCTCGCCGGGAACAGGTTCATGGCGGGCGAGCCGATGAAGCCGGCCACGAACACGTTGTTCGGCTTCTCGTACAGGTCGCGCGGCGTGCCGACCTGCTGGAGGAGGCCGTCCTTGAGGACCGCGATGCGGTCGCCCATGGTGAGGGCCTCGGTCTGGTCGTGGGTGACGTAGACCGTGGTGACGCCGAGGCGGCGCTGCAGCGACGCGATCTGCGTGCGGGTCTGGACGCGGAGCTTCGCGTCGAGGTTCGACAGCGGCTCGTCCATGAGGAACACCTGCGGCTGGCGGACGATCGCGCGGCCCATCGCGACGCGCTGACGCTGACCACCCGAGAGGGCCTTCGGCTTGCGGGTCAGGTACTCCTCGAGGTCGAGGAGCTTGGCGGCCTCGAGGACGCGAGCGGCGCGCTCCTCCTTGCCGACGCCGGCGATCTTCAGGGCGAAGCCCATGTTC
>NZ_JBQCIP010000326.1:0-4961 GCF_051953575.1 Microbacterium sp. | reverse complement strand
CGAGAGCGAGGTGAAGATCTTCGTGCCGGTGAACGCGTACCCGCCGTCGGGGAGGGGCGCGGCATCCGTCCCGCTTCCGAACAGCACCAGATCGTTGCCCGCCTCGCTGATCCCGAAGGCGAACACCTCGCCGGCCGCGGCGCCCTCCTGCACGAAGCGCAGGTCGTCGCTGCCGCGGTCGGCGAGCACCTTGGCGACACCCGTCCACACCAGGTGCATGTTGATCGCGAGCGCAGTCGCGGGCGCGGCGCCGGCGAGCCGCTGCTGCAGAAGGGATGCCTCGGCCAGGCCGAGGCCCGCGCCGCCGAGATCCTCGGGCACGAGGATCGCGAGATACCCCGCCGCCTTGAGATCGGCGAGGTCGTCGTCGGGGAACGTGTTCTCGCGGTCGTGGACCGCGGCCCGGGCGCGGAAGCGCTCGAGCAGGTGGTCGGGGAGGAGCTGCGTCGGATCGAAGAGCGTCACCCCGCCATTCTTCCCCCGCCCGGCGGCTCAGGCGAGGAGGGAGCGCAGCGCAGCGATCGTCGCGTCCGGGTCGTCCCGGTGCGGGGAGTGTCCGGCGCCCGCGATGACGACGGGCCGCCGGAACCGCGGATTGGCCGCCACCGCCGCCTCGACCGGCGTGTCGCGGAAGATCGACCCGACTCCGGCGGCGATCACGTCGACCGGCACGTCGACGCGCAGTGCGGCATCCGTCACGTCCCATTCCGGGTTCTGCGCCGTCGTCTGCTCGACCGCCCAGCGGCTCGTCACCTGCGAGGCCCGCGCTTTGAGCTCGATGTCCTGGTCGTGCCAGTGGGGGTGCGCGCGGCGCACCGCCTCCTGCGTCGGGTCGTCGAACGCCGCCGTGAGCCCCGCGTCGATGCTCGCGCGGTCGTCCGGCTGCAGGGCGATGGCAGGGTCGATGAGCACGAGCCGACGCGTCCATCCCGGGTCGGCTGAGGAGGCGAGGACGGCTGCCGCGCCGCCCAGCGAGTGCGCGATGACGATGTCCCATGTGCCGCCGTCGGTGGGGCGGGTGGCGGCGATGTCGGCGCCGTACGCGGCGAGGGTGTAATCCAGCGCCCGCGGCGCCGCGCCGTGACCGCGCAGGTCGACGGCGTCGGCGCGCCAGCCGGCGTCGGCCAGCGCGACGCCGTAGCGCCACATCAGGGCGCCGGTGGAACCCAGGCCGTGGACCAGCAGCGCGCGGCGCTCGGCGACGGCCGAGCCCCACGACAGGCGGGGGAGCAAGACGGGCGCAGACATGCGCTCAGCCTAGGAGTCCGCGGCGAACCGTCCCGCCGTCGGTGCCACCTGGCGTCATGCACGGCAGGATGGACGCGGAGGTTGGCGTGATCTCGACGGAACTGGCGATGGCCCTGCGCGAGGCGGGACTGGTGTGGCACCCGCGCTCGGGCGACCGCTTCCAGCTCGACGAGCCCGAGTTCGACGCGGACGTGTTCACCGTCAGCGAGATGACCATCGAGCCGCGGGAGTACCCGACCGGCCGCATCCTGGCGTTCAACGGCACGACCGAGTGGGCGCTCGACTCGGTCGCGCTCGAAGACGCGCTGTGGCTGCCGCACGAGCACCAGCTGCGCGAGCTGCTGCGCGGCGCGTTCCGGTCGCTGCGGAGGCTGCCCGACACCCACGAGGTCGAGATCGTCGTGGCCGGCGACCGCCAGGTGTTCGAGCATCCCGAGCCTGCCGACGCCTACGCGCTCGCCCTGCTGGAGCTGCTGCGGCGCCTGACGTGAACCGGTCTAGACGCCGATCGTGAGCGACGCGGTGTAGCCGTCGGCCACCGAGCCCGACATCGTGGCGAGCTGATGGATGCCGCCGTCATCGCGGAACACCGTGTCCTCCGCGAGCGACACCTGTCCCGCATTGCGGACGCTCTGCTCGTAGCCGCTCGTCGCGTAGACCGCGTCGTTGGTCTCTGCCGGCAGTGCGATCTGGCTCGTCTTGACGATCGGTCCCGTGGCCACGGCCGTCGCGACGTCGTCGTACACCTCGAAATGGATGTGCGGCCAGCGCCCCGAGTAGCAGGCCGGGTAGATCGATGTGAACGTCACCGTGCCGTTCGCGTCGGTCTGCTGCACGCCGCGCAGGTAGTTCTCGTCCTCGACCCCGCGGCTGTAGAGCGAGTAGTTCCCGTCGCGGTCGCAGTGCCACAGGTACACGCCGCGCCCCGCGAGCGCGGCCCCGGTCGCCGCGTCGCGCACCGTCAGGGCGATCGTCAGCGGGATGCCTTCGGCGACCGTCGACGACGACCCGAAGCTCGATCGGATGTCGCTGCGGACGATCCCCGAGTCGTCGAGCACGTCCACGCCGTTCGATCCGTCGGCCGGGTACGGTCCGGCCGTCTCGTCGGGGACCTCCTCCAGCGGACCGCCGGCGGTGGCGGCGGTCGAGGACGACGGCGTCGGCGTGGCGGATGCGGCGCCCGACGAGGCGGGCGAGGCCGCGGCATCCCGTTCCGCCGTCACTCCGCACGCGGCCAGCAGGCTCGTCAGGGCGACGCCGCCGAAGATGCCCAGGGCGCGGCGACGGTCGATGAGCGTGCGGATGTCGTAGACGAGGCCGCGGTGATCCTCGTCGATCGGTTCGCCGTCGGCGTCGAGCCAGTCCTTGTCGTCGGTGCGCATGCCTTCAGCAGAGCACTCGACCCTATGGGGCGTCTATGCGGCGTGTGTGCCCCGCGTGTGACCGGCTCAGCCGATCGTCTGCACCGGCTCGGTGTCGGGGATGGGGCTCGCGCCGCGCTCGCGCAGGTCGGGCTGGTACCGGACGAAGACGAGGGCGACCAGCAGCGCGAGGGCGCAGAACGCCGCCGCCGACGCATAGGCCGCCGTGACCCCGCCGGGGCCGTCGATGAGGAACCCCGCGACCGCCGAGCCCACCGCGGCGCCGATGAGCTGCCCGGTGCCCACCCAGCCGAACGCCTCGGCCGTGTCGCTGAACTTGACGCTCGCGGTCGTCATCGCCGACAGCACCCCGAGCGCCGGCGCGATGCCGATGCCCGCCACGAACAGCGTCGCCGAGATCCACCACACGTCGACCCACAGCGTGGTGAGCACGAGGCCGAACGCCACGACCGCGAGCCGGCGCACCATCGCCCAGCGTCCCATCGGCAGGTGCCCGAAGGCGAGGCCGCCCGCGAGGCTCCCGACCGAGAACACCGCGAGCACGAGGCCGGCTTCGACGCCGCCGTGCGAGAACGTGGCGACGACGCTCGCCTCGACGGCCGAGAACGAGCCGATGAGCAGGAACCCGATGACCGTCGCGAGCAGGATCGGCGGACGCGTGAGCACCTTGCCGAGCGACCGCTTGCTGCGGGGGATGCGCACGCGCCCCACCTCGGGCGACAGGATGAACCAGGCGCAGCCCGACAGCAGGATGACCACGACCAGCACGAGGCCGACGACCGTCCCCGCCTGCGTCGCCACGAGCGTGATGAGCACCGGTGCGAGGATCCAGATGATCTCCTGCAGCGACGCGTCCAGCGAGTACAGGCCGGTCAGCTGCTTCGAGTTGACGAGCTTGGGGTAGATGGTGCGCACCGCCGACACGATGGGCGGCGTCGACAGGCCCGCGATGAACCCGAGCACGACGTACACGGGCACGGGCACGATGAGGAACGCGATGCCGAGGAGGGATGCCGCCGACACCAGCGTCGTGAGGGTCAGGACGCGCCGCATGCCCCAGCGGCCCATCCAGCGGCTGGTCACCGGGCCCGCGATGGCCTGCCCGATCGACACGGCGGCGAGCACGATGCCCGCGGCGCCGTACGAGCCGGTGATCCCCTCGATGTGGAGCAGGATCACGAGGCTGATCATCCCGTTGGGGAATCGCGCGACCAGCTGCGCCGAGATCATGCGGAGGACGCCAGGAGTGCGCAGAAGATCCCCGTAGCCGGCCACCAGACAACGTTACGCCACGGCCGTCCCACCGCGACACGCCGGGCAGGTGCGCGACACGCCGGGGACGCACTCCACAGCCAAATCCGATGTCGGACCCCGGAGCTACCTTCGCAGCTGTGGAGGGAAGCGGCCGTGGCTCCCGAAACCCCTGTGATCCCGGCGTTTTCGAGAGCCTGCGGGCTGTGGATGAATCCGTGGAGAACCTGTGTTGTACATGGGGAGAGCGGTGGAAAATCACACCGATGTAACTACTAGCCCTTGTGGTGCTTACGGATGTCGGTACCCATATGTAGTATTGGTCTCCCGGCGGGGGGACTGCCGGAGAAGTGACGAGGAGAGCAGAATCGACATGGCGATCACGGTCTACACAAAGCCCGCGTGCGTGCAGTGCACGGCGACCTACCGAGCCCTCGACTCGAAGGGCATCGAGTACGAAGTCCACGACCTCTCCGAGGACCCCACGGCCCTCGAGCAGGTCAAGGCGCTGGGGTACCTCCAGGCGCCGGTCGTCATCACCGATGAGGACCACTGGTCGGGCTTCCGCCCCGACAAGATCGACGAGCTCGCTGCGCGTCTGGCCTGACATGTCCGCGGTCGTGGCGCAGCGCGTCGCGACGAGCGCGCCGCTGCTGGTCTACTTCTCGAGCGTGTCGGGCAACACCGCACGTTTCATCGAGAAGCTCGGCGCACGAGCGGTCCGGATCCCGCTGCATTCGACGGATCCGGCGCTCGTGGTCGACGAGCCGTACGTCCTCGTGACACCCACCTATGGCGGAGGCCAGGGCAGGGGTGTCGAGAAGGGCGCCGTTCCGAAGCAGGTCATCCGGTTCCTCAACGACGAGCGAAACCGCGGCCTCATCCGGGGAGTCATCTCCGCGGGGAACACCAACTTCGGCGAGCATTTCTGCATCGCCGGCGACATCATCAGCCGCAAGTGCCACGTGCCGCACTTGTACCGGCTAGAGGTATTCGGCACGCCTGAAGATGTGGAACGCGTGACCGCGGGATTGGAACGATGGTGGGAACTCTGACGCAGATGGACTTCAAGACGGAGGC
>NZ_JBQCIP010000325.1:0-2793 GCF_051953575.1 Microbacterium sp. | reverse complement strand
GCGAAGCGGGCATCGAGGCCGCCCTCGGCGGGACCGCCCAGGATGTTGACCATCACCGACCACTCGGCGACAGGGTCCGTGTCGCCCAGCGGCAGGTCGAGCACGGCACGCAAGTGCTGCTCGAATTGGCCGGTGACCGCGCCGTCCTGGCTCCAGTGGCCGCTGTTGTGCGGCCGCATCGCCAGTTCGTTGACGAGCAGGCGCTCGTCGGTGGTCTCGAACAGCTCGACCGCCAGCATCCCGGTCACTCCGAGGCCTTCGGCGATCGCGGTGCCGATCTGCGCAGCGACCTGCGGCAGCCGCTCGCCGGCGCGCGGTGCCGGGGCGATCACCTCGGCGCACACGCCGTCGCGCTGCACGGTCTCGACGACCGGGTAGGCGCGCATCGCGCCCGAGGGGCGACGCGCGACCTGCTGCGCGAGCTCGCGGCTGAAGTCGACGAGCTCCTCCACGAGGAGGGCGCCGCCGTGGGCGTCCTCGGCGAGCGTCGCGAACCAGTCCTCGGCCTCGGTGCCCGCCGACACCACGCGCACGCCCTTGCCGTCGTAGCCGCCGCGCGGCGTCTTCACGACGGCGCGGCCGCCGTGGTCGTCGATGAAGGCCTGCAGCTCGTCGGCGTCCGTGACGGCCGCCCAGTCGGGCTGCGGCATCCCCAGTTCCTGCAGACGCGCGCGCATCAGCAGCTTGTCCTGGGCGAAGCGCAGCGCGTCGGGGCCGGGGTGCACGGCGACGCCTGCCTCGACGAGCGTCGCCAGCACATCCTGCGGCACGTGCTCGTGGTCGAAGGTGACGACGTCGACGTCGCGGGCGAACTCCAGCACGGTGGCGGCGTCGCGGTAATCGCCCACCGCCGTCGCGGCGAGGGATGCCGACATCCCCTCATCCTCGGCGAGCACGCGGAGTTCGACTCCGAGCTCGACCGCCGGTGCGATCATCATGCGGGCCAGCTGTCCGCCCCCGACGACTCCGACTCGCAACGTCATGCGACTCCCTTTCGACTGCCTTGTTCCATCATCCCGCACGAGCGGGACGATGCAGGACCTACGCCGGAGGGGTCGTCGGCGCCGACGGCGGGAGAGGCGGCGGCGGGCCGGGCGGCAACGGCTGCGCGTCGCGGTGCGCGAGGATCTGATTGACCTCGACCTGGTCGACGAGGGCCTCGTGGACGAGCTCGACGGACGGGATGTTCGCGAGGCGCAGCGGTTCGTCGATGCCGTTGCTCAGCGTGATCGTGCCGGCTCCCCACATCCGCTGGAGCAGTCCGCGCTTGACCTTCAGTGTGTACCCGCGCACGTGCGCGAGCTCGCGACGCTTGACCGAGACGACTCCGCGTCGCTCGAGCACCCGTCGCGTCGTGATCGTGTAGACGTGGCCCCACCAGACGAGGAACGGCAGCACCACGAGGAGCAGCACCACCGCCCCGGCAGCGGCGAGCAGCATCCAGTTCTGGAATCCCGCGGGGAGGTTCCCGTAGAAGTAGCCGCACGCCCCCGCGACCGCGATGAGCACGAGGGCCGACCAGAACAGGCGCCGCGCGTGCCCGCGGAACTTCGCGACGAGCAGCTCGGGCGTGGGCGCACCGGGCGCAGGCGTGAGCGGCCTGCCTCCGAGTCCCAACGGCTGCGTCATGGCTCCATTGTGGCGGGTGCGGCCGACAGAGGGTTGCGAACCGCCGTGTCGCGTCAGTCGGCGCGACGCACGTGGACCACGTCGCCGGCCGAGACGGCGCTCTCGAACTCTCCGTCCTGGACGACCACGAGGCGCCCGTCCGGATCGATGCGCTGTGCGCGGCCGCGCAGCGTCTCTCCGTCCGGCAGCGACACCGCCACATCGGCGCCGAGCGTGCCGCACAGCGCCTCGACCTCGGCGAGCACGCCCGCCTCGGCCGCGTCGCCGTGCGCGGAGGCCAGGGCGCGCAGCTGCTCGTCGAGCGCACCCAGGTAGTCGGCGAGCAGCCGGTCCTCGTCGCACACCTGGCCGAGCGCGGCGAACGACGTGGCGGTGTCGACGGGCAGCTCGGCCGCCGGCATCCGCGTGTTGATCCCCGACCCGATCACCACGACGTCGGGCAGCGCCGGGACGATCTCGGCGAGGATGCCGCAGATCTTGCGACCGTCGACGAGCACGTCGTTGGGCCACTTGAGGGTCGTCGAGTGCGGGGTGCGTGACAGCTGCGCGGCGACCGCGCGCGTCATGGCGGCCCCTGCGACCAAGGGGATCCAGCCCCGCGCGGCCGGCGGGATCGCAGCGGCGTCGACGACGACCGAGACGGCGAGCGCCGAACCGGGCGGCGTGACCCAGGTGCGGTCGAGCCGGCCGCGGCCGGCCCGCTGGTCGGTCGTCAGCAGCAGCGACAGGTGCGGCCACTCCTCGGGTGCGTCGGTGACGTGCCGGACGACGTCCGCGTTCGTGGAGTCGGTGGTCGGGACGACCTGCACGCGGGGGCTGACGGCGGCGGCGAGGGGGTATCCCTCCGGTGGGAACGACATGAACTTCACGCTACTCGCGCCGCTTCCCGCGGAAACGTACCCTTTCGCGATTCCGGGGCAGGAATCGCGAAAGGGTACGTTCCCGCCGCGGCGCCGGCCAGGTCGCCGCACGAGGAGAGACAGCGGATGCCGCAACCCCTTGTGCGAACCCTCCAACGCCTGCGGAGAGCCCGCCGATAGGGTGGAACGCGTGACCGAGCAGCCCGACCTCTCCACCACAGCCGGAAAGATCGCCGACCTCCGCGCGCGCTACCAGGAAGCGGTCCTCGACGCCGAGGCCGTTGCGCAGCAGAAGCAGCACGCG
>NZ_JBQCIP010000324.1:0-7477 GCF_051953575.1 Microbacterium sp. | reverse complement strand
GATGCGCCCATGAACGGCACCAGCGACACGTGCACGAAGAACACGTTCTGGCGGCCCAGCTCGTGACGGATCTGCCGGGCCGACTCGATGAACGGCTGCGACTCGATGTCGCCGACCGTGCCGCCGATCTCGGTGATGATGACGTCGGGACGCGGCTCCTCGGTCGCCTGCAGACGCATGCGGCGCTTGATCTCGTCGGTGATGTGCGGGATGACCTGCACGGTGTCGCCGAGGTACTCGCCGCGGCGCTCCTTGGCGATGACCTGCGAGTAGATCTGGCCGGTCGTGACGTTGGCCGCCTGGCTGAGCTCGATGTCGAGGAAGCGCTCGTAGTGCCCGATGTCGAGGTCCGTCTCGGCGCCGTCGTCGGTCACGAAGACCTCGCCGTGCTGGAACGGGTTCATGGTGCCGGGGTCGACGTTCAGGTACGGGTCGAGCTTCTGCATGACGACGCGGAGACCGCGTGCCGTGAGCAGATTCCCGAGGCTGGCGGCGGTCAGACCCTTGCCCAACGAGGAAACGACACCACCGGTCACGAAGATGTGCTTGGTGGTGTCGTTCGAAGAGTCGCCGCGGAAAGAATCAGAAGTCTGCATCACGGGCTTTTATCCTATCAGGCGGTGTTTCGATGAGCTTCGCAGAAGCTGAGGACACGCGGAAGCGGACGATGCTTCTCAGTCGACGTCGGCGCGAAGTCCGAGCAGTTCGCGGGCGTGGCTGAGGGCGGCCTCCGAGTCGGGCATACCCGACAGCAGGCGCGCCATCTCGGCCTCGCGCTCCACGCCCTCCAGTCGCCGCACGTCGGAGGCAGTGACCGATCCGTCGTTCGCCTTGACGACGGTCAGGTGATTGGCGGCGAACGCCGCGACCTGAGCCAGGTGGGTGACCGCGATGACCTGTGACGACTGCGCCAGCCGGGCGAGGCGGCGGCCCACCTCGATCGCCGCGGCCCCGCCGATACCGGCATCCACCTCGTCGAAGACGAACGTGGGCACCGGGTCGACGCCCGCGATCACGACCTCGATCGCGAGCATGACGCGGCTGAGCTCGCCGCCGCTCGCGCCGCGCGAGACCGCGCGGGGTTCGGCGCCCGGATGCGGGGCGAGCAGGATCGCGACGTCGTCACGACCCGAAGCGGTCTCGGCGCCGGGGGTCACCGCGACCTCGAGCCGTGCGTCCGGCATCGCAAGGGCGCGCAGCTCGGTCGTCACGGCCGCGCCGAGGCGCCCGGCTGCTTCGGTGCGCGCCGCGGTGAGGGCGGCGGCGGCCTCGTCGAGAGCGGATGCCGCGGCATCCCGCTCCGCGGTCAGCCGCTCGATCCGATCCGAGTCGTCGTCGAGCTCGGCCAGGCGCGACGAACCGGTGTCGAGCAGTTCGATCGCCGCGTCCAGGGTGCCGTGCGCGCGCACGAGCGCTGCGAGAACGGCGCGGCGCTCCTCGACGGCGGCGAGTTCGTGCGGGCCGGACTCGTCGAGGTCGGCGAGGTAGCCGGCCAACGCGGCCGCGATGTCGGCGGCGCGGTAGCCGAGATCGGCGACCTGGCCCGCGAGCTCCTCGAGTACGGGATCGTGCACGCGCTCCAGCGCACGGCGGGCGTCCGACAGCAGCGACCCGGCATCCGGCCCGTCCGCCTCGCCCGACAGCGCGTCGTGGGCGGTGGCCGCGGCCAGTCGCAGCTCTTCGGCGTTGGCGAGGCGCTCGGCACGGGTCGCGAGCTCGGCATCCTCCCCCGGCTCGGGGGCGGCCTGTTCGATCTCGGCCAGTTGCGCCCGCAGGTCCTCGGCCTCACGGGCGCGGGCGTCACGGTCGTCGGTGAGCCGCGTCAGCTCGCGGTCGATGCCGCGCCAATGCTCGTACGCCTGGCGGTACACGTCGCGCGCGGACTGCACCGGCTCGCCGCCGAAGCGGTCCAGCGCGTCACGCTGGGCGGCCGCGGACTTGAGGCGCAGCTGGTCGGACTGGCCGTGTACGACGACGAGGTCGTCAGCCAGATCGGCGAGCACGCCTGCCGGCGCCGCACGCCCGCCCACCGACGCCCGGCCGCGGCCCTCGCTCGAGATCGACCGCCCGACGTACAGCTCGGCACGTCCGCCGCCGATCGGCTCGACGTCGCCGCCGGCCTCGCGCACGCGGTCGGCGACCGCGCCGTCCTCGGGGACGATCCAGACGCCGTCGACCGTCGCCTGAGACGCCCCGGCGCGTACGGCGCCCGAGTCCGCGCGCTGCCCGAGCAGCAGGCCGAGGCCCGTCACCACCATGGTCTTGCCCGCGCCCGTCTCGCCGGTGATCGCGGTGAAGCCCGGTCCCATCGGCAGGGTCGCCTCGGCGATCACGCCGAGGTCGCGCAGCCGCATCTCTTCGATCACAGCGCCTCCTCGCGATCGCCGGTCACGGGCATCACGCCGGTGATCGCCGCGGGGCCGCGCCAGCCCTCGACGGGAAGGTGGAACTTGCGCACGAGTCGGTCCGTGAACTGGGCGGGGTGCAGCCGTGCGAGCCGCACCGGCCGCTCCGAACGGCGCACGACGACCCGCGCGCCCGGCGGCAGGTCGTGGGACCGGCGCCCATCGCACCACAGGATGCCCGTGCCGTTCGTGCGCTCGAGCACTTCGATCGCGACGGAGTGCTCCGGTCCGACGACGAGCGGCTTGGCGAAGAGGGCGTGCGCCGACAGCGGCACCACGGCGATCGCCTCGACGGTCGGCCAGATCACCGGACCGCCCGCCGAGAAGTTGTAGGCCGTCGAGCCCGTCGGCGTCGAGACGACCATGCCGTCGCACCCGAACGACGACAGCGGCCGCCCGTCGATCTCGACGACGACCTCGAGCAGACGCTCGCGGCTGGCCTTCTCGACCGTCGCCTCGTTGAGCGCCCAGGTCTCGTAGATGACCGAGTCGCCCGTGTCCTTCACGCGCACCTGCAGTGCCATGCGCTCCTCGACGTCGTAGTCGCGCTCGATGACCCGCCGGACCGCCTCGTCCATGTCATCCCGCTCGATCTCGGCGAGGAACCCCACATGGCCCATGTTGATGCCGAGCACGGGGGCCGTGCCCTCCCGTACGAGCTCAGCGGCCCGCAGGATCGTGCCGTCGCCGCCGAGCACGATGGCGAGCTCGATGTCGGTCACGGGCACGTCCACACCCAGGATCGCGACGTCCAGCGAGGCTCCCGCAGCGGAGAGCTCTTCGCGATCGTCCGCCGCGAAGACGGGGTGTGCACCGGCGGCGCGCAGAGCCTCGACGACCCGCTCGGCCGCGAGGACGGTGTCGTGGCGGTGCGCGTGCGCGACCACAAGGATGCTGCGCTCGGCCCGCGCGTCAGCCCGCGAGTGGGCCTGCGCGTCGACAGTGTTCATCGGCTCCCCGCCAGTCGGTACATGTCTCCCCATTCTGTCGGATCGTCCGACACTCGGGGCAATCCGACCCGGTCTGGGGACGATGTGCCGCCCGCCGCCACCGGAGCCGCGTTGGGGAGGAGGATCCGCGTGCGCGTCACGCGGTCAGTCGCTCGACGACGTCGTGCCACTGCTCGGGAATCACCCCGTCACGGGCCGACAGGTGCACGACGTACTCGCGGTTGCCGTGGGTCCCTGCGATCGGCGATGCGATGAGGCCCCGCGTGCCGAGCTCCAGGTCCCACGCCGCCCACAGCACCCCCGAGACCGCGTCGGCGCGCAGCACCGGGTTGGTGACGAGTCCCCCCTTGACGGCGGTGCGCCCGACCTCGAACTGCGGCTTGATCAGCAGCACGACGTCGGCGTCCGGCGCCGCGACCGCACGGACCGCCGGCAGGACGTGCGCCAGCGAGATGAACGACAGGTCCCCGGTTATGACCGACGGCGGGGTGTCGATCCCGCTGGCTTCCGTCAGCGCAGCGGCCGTCATGTAGCGGACGTTGAAGCCCTCGATCGAGATCACGCCGGCATCGAGAGCGATGGACGGCGCCAGCTGGCCGTGGCCGACGTCCACGGCGATCACCGGCTCGGCGCCACGCTCGCGCAGCACCTGCGTGAACCCTCCGGTCGACGCGCCCATGTCGAGCGCGACCCGGCCGCGCACGTCGACCCCGAAGGCGTCCAGGCCGGCGATGAGCTTGTGCGCCGCGCGACTGACGTAGTGGTCGGCGCCGGCGACTTCCAGGACGCTCGCATCACCGACCGGCGTCGAGGGCTTGACCACCGGTCGGCCGTCGACCGAGACGAGACCCTCGGCGATGAGGGTCGCGGCGTGCGTGCGCGAGCGCGCGAGTCCGCGCGCCGCGAGTGCGGCATCCAGGCGCTGCGTCATGCGGGAGTGCCCGGCGTCGCCTCGAGGCGTCGTGACAGCGTGTCGTGGAGCGCCTCGTACGCGTCGGCCCGTGTGGCGAGCGGCTGCGCCTCGATCACCTCGAGCGTCGACAGCAGATCGCCGGTCTCATCCTCGTGCACACGGGGCTCATCCATGTCCCCAGAATACGGCGGCGCGGCTCAGGGACGGTGGAACGGGTCCGCGTACAGCTGCTCCGGCACACGGAAGCCGAAGATCGCCCGGCCGGTCGACCAGATCGCCGCGGCGCCCGCGCGGACGAGGTCGATCGGGCGCGTACCGGGCGACACGATCCGCACGTCCGGGCCGTCGATGGCGACGACGGCATCGCGCACGGTGGCCACGCCGTCGACGACGCGCACCTCGGGGTACGGCTCGTGGAGCTCACGAAGATCGCCGAGGATGAACGTCGGACGCGAGCCCTCCGGGGCCGCCAGCACGTGCTTCGGCCGGTCGATCCCGGTCAGGACGAGCGCCGAGGCGATGCCGGCGCGGTTGGCGCCGAGGATGTCGGTGTCGAGTCGGTCACCGAGGAACAGCGGATGCCGCGCCCCGAACCGTGCGACCGCCTCTTCGAAGATCGGCACCTCGGGCTTGCCGGCCACGGTGGCGAGGCGCCCGACAGCCGTGTGCACGGCAGAGACGAGCGTGCCGTTTCCCGGCGCGATGCCGCGCGACTGCGGGATCGTCCAGTCGGTGTTGGTCGCCACCCACGGGATGCCGCCCTCCTCTTCGGGCGTCTTGAGAGCGAAGGCGGCCTCGGCCAGCTGCGTCCAGCCGACCTCAGGCGCGAAGCCCTGTACGACGGCCGCCGGCGCGTCGTCGGCGCTGCGCGTCACGACGAAGCCCGCCTTCTCGACCTCGGTGACCAGCCCGTCGCCGCCGACGACCAGCACGGCCGAGCCGGGCGCGATGCGCTCCGCGAGCAGCCGCATCGCCGCCTGAGGGCTCGTCACGACGTCGCGCGGTGCGGTGTCGAGGCCGAGGTCCGACAGGTGCGCCGCGACAGAGGCATCCGTCCGGGAGGCGTTGTTCGTGATGTAGCCGATCGTCCGGTCGACGCGCGCGAGGTTCAGGCTCTCGACCGCATGCGGCAGCGCGCCAGGACCGGCGTACACGACACCGTCGAGGTCGGCGAGCACGACGTCCACGCCGGCCAGCGGCGCCGGGGCGAGTCCTTCGGTCTGCGTGCGGCGCCCGAACAGCGCCATCAGTCCTTCGCCCCGTCGTCCGCAGGCTCGGGCTCGTCGATGCCGGCTTCGACGAGGATCTCGGCGACCTCGTCCGCGACCGACGGCTCGACGCCTGCGGGCTCGTCGCCCTCCGACTCCTCCGTCTCGTCCGAGTCGACCGACTCGACCGACTCGTCCGACTCGTCGTCGAGGATGTCGTCGTCTTCGTCATCCTCCTCGAGGATCTCCTCGACGATGATCGTCTCGAGATCTCCGATTCCGGATGCCGCATCCAGTGCCTCTGCGGCGACGACGGCGCGCTGCTGCCACTGCGCAGCCTCGTCGGCACGGCCGAGCTCTTCGAGCACCGCCGCGCGGGCGGCGAAGAGGCCGGGGCTCCACTCGAACGCGCGGTCCGGGTCGAGCTCAGGGATGTCGAGTTCCTGCAGGGCGCGCTCGGGCTCATCGAGGTCGAGGCGAGCGCCCGACATCGCGATGGCCAGCTCGACGCGCTCCGAGGTCTCCAGCGTCATGCGGTCGACCGAGCGCCCCACCTCGAGGGCGCGGTCGGGACGACCCACCCCGCGCTCGCTGTCGACCATGAGGGCGATCTGATCGTCGTTGCCCGAGATGCGACGGTACGTCCGCAGTTCGCGCAGCGCCAGGGCGTAATCGCCCGTCGCGTACGCGGTGATCGCGAGCGTCTCACGGACGACGGCGATCCGGCCGGCACGGCGCGACGCCGACAGCGCATGCTGGTGCGCGAGCTCGGGGTCCTCGTCAATCAGCTGCGACGCCATCGCCAGGTGACGCGCGACCTGGTCGGCGTTCTCCTTGCTGAGCGTCTTCAGCTCGTTGCGAGCCGCCGGCGGAAGATCGCGCGCAGTGACCTCTTCGGGGATGACGGGGTCGTCATGACGTGCACGCACGGGACGGAGTTCGCCCTCACGCATGGCGCGATCGGGACGGTCGGCTCCCCCGCGGGTCGGACGAGCCTTGCGCTCGTAGGGCCGGTCGTTGTCACGACGCTCGTAGGGCTTCTTGTCGCCGTCACGCTTGGCGTAGGGGCGGTCACCATCGCGACGCTCGTACGGCTTCTTGTCGCCGTAGAGCTTCTTGTCGCCATCACGCTTCGCGTACGGGCGGTCACCATCGCGACGCTCATACGGCTTCTTGTCGCCATCACGCTTCACGTACGGGCGGTCACCATCGCGACGCTCATACGGCTTCTTGTCGCCATCACGCTTCACGTACGGGCGGTCACCATCGCGACGCTCGTACGGCTTCTTCTCGCCGTAGGGCTTGCGGTCCCCATCACGGCTCGCGTACGGGCGGTCGCCATCGCGACGCTCGTACGGCTTCTTGTCACCGTACGGCTTTTTGTCGCCGTCACGCTTCGCGTACGGGCGGTCGCCATCGCGACGCTCGTACGGCTTCTTGTCACCGTACGGCTTCTTGTCGCCGTCACGCTTCGCGTACGGGCGGTCGCCATCGCGACGCTCGTACGGCTTCTTGTCGCCGTACGGCTTCTTCTCACCGTCGCGGTTCCCATACGGGCGATCGCCATCGCGACGCTCGTACGGCTTCTTGTCGCCATACGGCTTCTTGTCGCCGTCGCGCTTCGCGTACGGGCGGTCGCCATCGCGACGCTCGTACGGCTTCTTGTCACCGTACGGCTTCCTGTCGCCATACGGCTTCTTCTCACTGTCACGCTTCGCGTACGGGCGGTCACCATCGCGACGCTCGTACGGCTTCTTGTCGCCATACGGCTTCCTGTCGCCGTCGCGCTTCGCGTAGGGCTTGCCGCCACCAGAGGTCGCCTTGCCTCCAGATCGCTGACGCGGCGCGCGGTTGTCGTCGCGCGGCTCGTGGTCTGCCATTATTCGATCCTCCTGGATGCGGGCGGCCTCGGCAATCACCCGTGTTAACGCGGAATGGCCACCCAGGGTGTGGGTGGCCATTCCGTGAATGGGTGTCCGGCGGTGTCCTACTCTCCCACAG
>NZ_JBQCIP010000323.1:0-3127 GCF_051953575.1 Microbacterium sp. | reverse complement strand
CGCCGTCATGTCGACGAGCGCCACCACGATGAACGTGTAGCCGAGGATGAGCGGGCCGAGCGCCTCGCGGGGCAGCAGCCGCAGCAGGATGCGCGACCGGCTCGCGCCCGTGGCCCGCGCCGCCTCGATCACGCCGGGGCGTACGGTGAGCAGGTTCTGCTCGACGATGCGGCTGATCGCGAAAAGCGACGCGATCGTGATGGCGAAGATGCCGAACACCGGTCCGATGCCGGGGATGCCGAGCGCACGAGCGAGCGGCTGGACCGCGGCGAGCAGGATCACGAACGGGATCGGCCGGAAGAAGTTCACGACGACGTTGAGGGTGCCGAACAGGAACCGGTTCGGGAACAGGCTGCCGGGACGCGTCGCGTACAGTGCGAGGCCGACGAAGAGTCCCGCGATGCCGCCGAACACGAGGCTCAGCGACACGACGTACAGCGTCTCGGCGGTCGCCTCCCACAGGTCGGGGAGCAGGTCGATGAGCCTATCCACGGGCGTCCTCCTCGATGAGCGGGGCGAACGCCGAGACCGCGTCGATCGCCTGCTGGACGGCATCCGCCTCTCCGGTCAGTGCCAGCGTGAGGTGGCCGAACACCCGGCCACGGATGTCGTTGATGCCGCCGTGCACGAGCTCGAAGCGCACTCCGTGCGCCGCGAGCGCCGCGAACACGTCTGCCTGCGTCGCCCCGCCGGCACCGTCGGATGCGACCTGTCCGCCGTCGCCGACCTGGCCGCGGTCGCCGATCTGCAGGGTGACGATGCGGCCGGGATGACGGTCGCGCAGGGTGCGCAGCTGCGCTCCGGACGGGACGTCCTCGATGATGCTGCCGACGAACCGCTGCGTGGCCGGATGCTGCGGGGACGAGAGCACGTCGAACACGTCGCCGCTCTCGATGATGCGGCCGTCCTCCATCACCACGACGCGGTCGGCGAGCGTGCGGATCACGTCCATCTCGTGCGTGATGACGAGGATCGTGACGCCGAGCTCGGCGTTGACGCGCTTGAGCAGGGAGAGCACCTCCTGCGTCGTGTCGGGGTCGAGGGCGCTGGTCGCCTCGTCGGCGAGCAGGATGCGGGGGCTCGTGGCGAGCGCGCGTGCGATGCCGACGCGCTGCTTCTGGCCGCCCGACAGCTGCTCGGGGTAGCTGCCGGCCTTGTCGGCGAGGCCGACGAACCGCAGCAGCTCGTCGACGCGCGCGGCGATCTCGGCACGAGGGCGTCGGGCCACCTCGAGCGGGTAGGCGACGTTCTTCGCGACCGTCCGCGAGTCGAACAGGTTGAACTGCTGGAAGATCATGCCGATGTCGCCGCGCAGCGCGCGCAGCTCGCGCTCGCGCAGGTGCGTGATGTCGCGGCCGTCGATCTCGACGGTGCCGGCGGTCGGCGTCTCGAGGGCGTTCACGAGCCGCAGCACGGTGCTCTTGCCCGCGCCGGAGTACCCGATGATGCCGCAGACGTCGCCCGCGGCGACGGTCAGCGAGACGTCGTCCACCGCGACGACGGGAGCGCCGTCCTTCGACGACGGGGGGAAGGTCTTGGTCACGCCGGTGAGGCGGATGAGGGTCATTCGTGCTCCTCGGGGAACGCGTGTGCGGCCCGATCGCCTCTTGGGCGAGCGGGCCGCACGCGACGGCGATGCCGGATGTTACGAGTTGGCGCGGATGTCGTCCTCGACGTCGGTGAGCGACGCGACGAGGTCGTCCACGGGCGTCTTGACGAGCACGGCGGTGCCGCCCGACGCCTCGACCACGCCGTCCAGCACGGCCTGGGTGTTCTGGTAGATCTCGACGAGCTTCAGGTACGTCGGGTTGTCGGCGTCCTCGGCCTTGGCGGCGAAGATGTTGATGTACGGGATCGCGGCCGGGTCCGACGGGTCGTCCTGCGCGATCGCGTCCTCGGCCTTCAGCCCGGCGTCCTCGAGGAAGTCGTTGTTCACGATGGCCGCCGCCACATCGGGGAGCGACGTCGCGGTGAACGAGGCATCCAGGGCCTCGACCTTCACCTTGGAGTCCGGGAGCACGTCGGCGACGGTGGAGAACGGCGAGCCGCCGTCTTCGAGCTCGATGAGGCCCGCCGACTGCAGCACGAGGAGACCGCGCGCCTGGTTGGACTCGTCGTTCGGCACCGCGACGGTCGCGCCGGCCGGGATGTCGTCGACCGAGTCGTACTGCGACGAGTAGAGGCCGAGCGGGTAGATCGCGGTGGAGCCGATGGGCTGCAGGTCGTCGTCGCTGTTGACGTTGTAGGTCGCGAGGTAGATCACGTGCTGGAACTGGTTGAGGTCCAGTTCGCCCGCCGACAGGGCGGGGTTCGGCTGGGTGTACTCGGTGAAGTTCACCAGTTCGACGTCGATGCCCTCGTCGGCGGCGGCGTCGGTGAACGTCTCCCAATACGGGTCGCCGGAGTTGACGACGCCGATGCGGACGGTCTTCTGCTCGTCGGTGCTGCCCGACGCGGAGTCGGTGCCGGTCCCGGCGCAGCCGGCCAGGAGGAGGGCGACAGGCAGGGCGAGTGCTGCGGCGGTGATGAGCTTCTTGGGCGTGGACATGTGTGTGCGTGCTCCTGTGGATCGAGGCCCGTCGGGGCTTGTGACCGCGCGCACGATCCACCGGACCGCGCACGCTTCGTCGCGGGCCGCATCCGACGCTACGAGGGTCCGCCCGGATCCCCGAACCGGCGCGTAACACGTCGACACCGTGGGCGGTGTGACGCGCGGCGGAGGGGTGGATGGATGCCGGCACCCGCCGTGGTTCGCGAGCACTCCGCAAACCCTGTAAGATCGATGCTTGTGCAACGCGCAAGCGAAGCGCGCCACCTTAGCTCAGTGGTAGAGCATCCCACTCGTAATGGGAAGGCCGTCAGTTCAATCCTGACAGGTGGCTCAGATGTGAAGACGGCCGCAGATCTGCGGCCGTTTTCCGTATCCCGGAGAGGCAGGCCCGGTGTCCGACACGATCGACGCCATCGCTGAGATCTTCACGTGGATCGGATTCGGGCTCGGTGCGGTTCTCGCCGTCGTCGCGCTCATCCTGCGCCTCGCCGACGGCACGTGGGTGCGCACGCAGGGTGTCGTCGACGACGGGCCGCACGGGCGCCTCGTGCGGTGGTTCGACGACCACGCGGGCGG
>NZ_JBQCIP010000322.1:0-3094 GCF_051953575.1 Microbacterium sp. | reverse complement strand
CGGCTGCAGCAGGTACCGGAACGAGTCCGAGCCCGCCTTGTCGACCGACGTCTGCGGCGTGATGAGCACGGGGCTCAGCTTGTTCGCGTTCTCGCTCGAGGTGAACGTGATGCGGACGAACTCGCTCTTGACCGCGCCCAGCGACTCGAGCAGGTACTGCGGGTTGAGACCCAGCGTGACGTCGTCGCCGCCGAGCAGCGTGGCGTCGACCGACTCGGTGGCGCGCGCCTGCTCGGTGCCGGAGGCATCCATCGACACGCTGTCGCTCGTGAAGGTGAACCGCAGCGGAGCCGAGCGGTCGAGCACGAGCGACACGCGACGGACGGCCTCGGCCAGCTCGGCCGTGTTCACGACCGCATGGTGCTCGGTCTGCGCGGGGAACAGGCGGCGAACGGGCGGGAAGTTGCCCTTGATCAGCAGCGAGGTCACGGTCTTGTTGCCGGCGGTGAACGCGATGATCTCGCGATCGCCCGATCCCGAGAACGCGATCGAGATGTCGCCGCCGTGGGCGAACGTCTTGCCGACCTCGGTGAGTGTGCGGGCGGGGACGAGCGCAGTGGTGGCCTCGTCGGTGGCGGTGCCGCCGCCGTCCCACGGGATCTCGCGCAGCGCGACGCGGTAGCGGTCGGTGGCGACGAGGCTCAGGCTCGTGCCCGAGACCTCGAGCTGCACGCCCGTCAGCACGGGAGTCACGTCGTCGCGGGATGCCGCGAACGCGACCTGCGCGATGGCCGTGGCGAAGTCCTCCGCGGGGACCAGACCGGAGTCTCCGGTCACTTCGGGGATCGCGGGGTACTCCTGGACGGGCATGGACGCGAGGGTGAAGCGCGCGGAGCCGCAGGTGAGCAGGATGCCGCCGTCGTCATCGACCTCGATCTGGATCGGGGCGTTCGGCAAGCGGCTGGCGATGTCGGAGAGGAGCCGGCCGTGGACGAGGATCGTGCCCGGATCGTCGACGGTCGCCTCGATCGTCGTGCGCGCCGAGGCCTCGTAGTCGAAAGCCGCGAGCGAGAGGCCCTGATCGGATGCCTCGATGAGCACGCCGGCCAGGATCGGCTGAGGGTTGCGCTGGGGCAGGAGCTTGACGACGAACGAAACGGCTTCGCTGAACACATCGCGGTTGACGTGGAACTTCACGAATGCTCCCTCTGCAGCAGCGGGCCCTTCGACTCCGGGCTCGGGGTTCTCATGCTAGTGGCAGGTCTGGAGAATGCCAGCCCGTCATCGCCTCGGGGGGCTTGTCCACCGCAAAGGTGATCGGACGGGTTTCATCAGAGAGATTTCTTGTCATGGTGTTAACGGCTGTGGAAACTGTGGACAACTCGCTCGAGGGCAGTCGGGAGAGGGAAACCACACGGTTGTGACTTGTGGATCGGCTGCGGACGGACTGCGCGTTCCGGGATGCTGCGACCGCCGGCATCCCGGATTCATCCACAGGCTGTCCCCGCTCACTCACAGGCGTTTCCGCAGAGTTGAGGAGTTATCCACAGGTTTTCCACACTGTGCAGAACGGGAATTTTGGCCCTGTCTCCCGCGCGTGTCAAGAACCCGTTCCGGCATATGGCGCCGGAACGGGTTCGAGGGTGCGGGAGTGCGCGAGGGGAGGCGTCAGCGGCCGTTGCGGCCGAGCTGCGCGGTGATCTCCGTCACCTGGTTGTAGATCGAGCGGCGCTCCTTCATGAGCTCGCTGATCTTCTTGTACGCATACATGACGGTGGTGTGATCGCGGTTGCCGAACAGCTGCCCGATCTTGGGCAGCGACAGGCTCGTGCGCTCGCGACACAGATACATGGCGATCTGTCGCGCCTGCGCCACCTGCTGCGAGCGACTCGAGCCGTACAGGTCGTCGACGGTCAGCTTGAAGTACTGCGCGGTCGCCGTGATGATGTCGGTCGGCGAGACGACGTTGGCGTCGTCCTGGTCGATGATGTCGCGCAGCACGGTCTGCGCCAGCGACATGTCGAGCGTCGAGCGGTTCAGGCTCGCGAACGCCGAGACGCGGATGAGCGCGCCCTCGAGTTCGCGGATGTTGCTCGAGACGACGGTGGCGATGTACTCCAGCACCTCGTCGGGGATGTGGAGCCGTTCGGACTGCGCCTTCTTGCGGAGGATCGCGATGCGCGTCTCGAGGTCGGGCGCCTGGACGTCGGTGATGAGGCCCCACTCGAACCGGCTGCGCATGCGGTCCTCGAAGCCGGTCAGGTGCTTCGGCGGGACATCGCTCGTGATCACGACCTGCTTGTCGTGATCGTGCAGCTGATTGAACGTGTGGAAGAAGGCCTCCTGCGTCTCGGCACGGCCCTGGAGGAACTGGATGTCGTCGATCAGAAGGATGTCGACGTCGCGGTAGCGGGCCTGGAATGCCGAGTCGCGGTTGTTGGCGATCGAGTTGATGAAGTCGTTCGTGAACTCTTCGCTCGAGACGTAGCGCACGCGGATGCCGGCATACAGGCTGAGCGCGTAATCGCCGATGGCATGAAGAAGGTGCGTCTTGCCGAGCCCCGAGTCCCCGTAGATGAACAGCGGGTTGTACGCCTTGGCCGGCGCCTCGGCCACCGCGACCGCCGCGGCATGCGCGAACCGGTTGGACTGGCCGATGACGAAGTTGTCGAACGTGTACTTCGGGTTCAGCCGGGTGTCGCTGCGTGACGCCGACGCCGTGTCGACCGGTTCCTCGAGAGGCGCGCGCCCGACGGGAGACGCGACCGGCGCGCTCGGAGCCGTCGGCGCGGGCGCGTTCACCGACTGGACCGGGATCGGCGCGGTGAGGTGCGCGTCGGCGAGGTCCGGGTTCACGACGACCCGGAAATTGGATGCCGCCCCCTCATCGGGCTGGTCGGCCCGGGACAGCGCCTCGAGGATGGGCGCGCGCATGCGCTTGGTGAACTGCGCAGCGGTGAGATCGTTCGGCACGTCCAGATAGAGGGTGCCCCCCATGACGCCCTGCGGCACCGCGAGGTTCAGGAATCCGTGCAGCTGCGGGGTGATGCGCTCATCCCGCCCGAGTTCGTCCAGAACGGCCGCCCAGACCGGTACATCTGGAATCTCGTGCGGTGACATGGCCCCCCCGGGTTGTTGATGACTGCACCGGATG
>NZ_JBQCIP010000321.1:0-3341 GCF_051953575.1 Microbacterium sp. | reverse complement strand
GCGCCCCAACCCCCCCCTCCCCCCCGGGCCCCCAAGAGGGGTCGCCCCCCCCCCCCCGGGGCGGCCGCAACCCACTTCTTCCGTTCACAGGTGCGCGTCCGCGTACACGCGCAGCGCGTCGCGGACGAACGCGGCGCCCTTCTCACCGCCGTAGTTGGCCGCGAAGCGCGGGTCGGCGACGTACATGTCGCCGAGACCCAGGACGTATCCCTTGACGTCGCCGCCGGGCGCCGCCGCGGGGGTCCCCGGGATGCCGGTCAGCCACGCGACGTGACGCTCCGCGAGCGCCTGCGCCTCTTCGGCGTCGGGGGCGACGCCGGACTCCGCGGCCGCGATCCAGTCGCGCCCGAGGTCTGCCACCCGCTGCTGCCACGCGGCCTTGTCGTCGGCGCTCATGGAGCGCCACCACCGGTCGCTGTCGGCGTACGCCTTCTTGCCCCAGCGCTGCTCGACCTCGTCCTTGTACTGCGTGTGGTCGAAGCCGTCGAACATGTTCTCTGCCATCAGTCGTTCACCTCCTCTCAATGCCGTGATCGTGTTCTCGACCGACGCGATCTGACGCGCCAGCCTGCCCTGCTCCTGCCGGAGCCACGCGAGGTGGCTCTCGAGAGCGTGCGCCTCGGATGTCTCCCGTCCGAGCACCTCGGCGATCTGCGGGAGTCCCAGACCCAGCTCGCGCAGCAGCAGGATGCGCTGCAGCCGCACGAGCGCCGCCTGGTCGTAGTACCGGTAGCCGTTGTGCCCGATGCTCGACGGCTCGAGCAGCCCGATGTCGTCGTAGTGGCGCAGGGTGCGGCTCGTGGTCCCGGCGAGCTTGGCGATCTGCTGGATCGACCATTCCTCGTCGTCGTTCATGTCGTCCACGGTAAAGGTTTACGCAGCGTCAAGGTCAAGCTGTGTTTTCATCGAACGCTTGACATAGTCGCGATATATCGTGTTATCGTCCTTGCATACGCGATATATCGCGAAATAGACCACCCCGAAAAGAAAACGCAGGAGAAGCAGTCATGACCCTGGAGAAGTGGATCATCCACCCGGGCGAGACGCGCGTGATCGACATCGAGACCGTGCGCGCCCTCAAGATCGGCCTCGTCGGAGGCCAGATCGACGTCATCGCCCATGACGAGCCGGGCGCTCGCATCGAGGTGCACGGCGTCACCGTCAAGGACCTCCGCATCGAAGTCGACGGCGACCGCGTCGAGATCGACCACCCGCAGCTGCGGTGGGACAACTTCCTCGAAGTGTTCCGCAACTTCGGCGCCGGGGGCCCGAAGGCCGAGATCAGCGTCGCGGTCCCCCGCGAGGTCGCACTCACCCTCGGCGTCGTGAGCGCCAGCGCCCTCGTGTCGGGTCTGCGCGAGAGCGCCTCACTCAACACCGTCTCGGGCGACATCATCGTCGACGGCATCACCGGCGACCTGTCGGTCAACGCCGTGTCGGGCGACGTGCAGGCGCGCGAGCTCGTGGGATCGCTCAGTGCCAACAGCGTCTCGGGCGATGTCGCGGCCACCGGCGTGCTGCGCAAGGCCACGATCGACACCGTGTCGGGCTCGGCGCTCATCGACTCCGCCGGCGAGACCCTCACGGTCAGCGTCAACACCGTGAGCGGCAGCGCCACCGTACGACTGGACGAGGGCTACCCCGCCAACTACGTCGTGCGCAGCGTGAGCGGCCGGGTCCAGATCGACGGCGTCGTACGGTCGGGCAACGGCTCGGGCCCCACGACCAACTACCAGGGCTCGGTGGGCGAGCTCAGCGGCAGCTTCGCCGACGTGCGCGCCCACAGCGTCTCGGGTGATGTGACGGTGCTGCGCCGCACCGCGTACTTCGGGGATGCCGCGCCCTCGCCCGATGCCGCCGACGCGCCGTCCGAGTCCGCGGGCGTCGACGAAGAGGAGTGGTGAGCATGGCCCCCGTCTTCTCGCACGGCGACCTGCGCCTGTACCTGCTGAACCTGCTCGATGAGGGCCCGCGTCACGGCTACGACATCATGCAGGCCCTGTCGGACCGCACCGGCGGCACGTACACGCCCAGCGCCGGCACCATCTACCCCCGCCTCGCGAAGCTCGAGGAGGAGGGTCTCGTCACCAAGACCGTCGACGGCCGCAAGACCGTCTACGCGATCACCGAGGCGGGCCACGCCGAGGTGCAGGCCCGCGCCGGCGAGCTCGAGGGCATCGAGGCAGGTCTCGCCGACTCGGTGCGCCTGATCGCCGACGAGGTGCGCGGCAGCGTCCGCGAGGCGATGAAGAGCCTGCGCGCCGACCTCGCCGCGGCCTCGCGCGAGGAGCGCGCCGCGACGCCGCAGGGGCCTCAGGAGGACGACCCGCGCGTTCTCGCCCGCGAGCAGCTGCAGCGCGCCGACGCGGCGGTGAACGAGTTCCGTGCCCGGGTGCGCAGCGACCTGCGCACGCACGTCGCCCGCGGCGGCGACCTGGCCGCGACCGTGGTCGACGAGCTGGCCGGCGAACTCGACCGGATCGCCCGTGACGTCACGAGGGCGCTGCGCGGCTGACCTCGGTTCCCGATCCGCGAAAGGGTATGTTCCCGCCGACACGCCGGCGGGAACATACCCTTTCGCGGTTCCTGGGGAGAGGGATGCCGTCGGCCGGCGCTACGCCGGCCAGATCTCCTCGTCGTCGGGGACGGGCTCGCCCAGCGGGACGATCAGGATCGGGCGGTGCTGGCGGTGAGCCAGGCGCGCGCCCACCGAGCCGGTGAAGAACTCGCGCACGGACTCGCCGAACCCGCGCTTGCGGGTGCCGACGACGAGCAGCCGCGCATCCACCTGCTCGGCCAGATGCTTCAGGGCCATCGCGGGATCCCCCACCAGCTGGCGGGCGACCCACTCGACACCGGTGCCGTCGAGCACGGCGGCGGCGGCATCCGTCACCTTCGCGAGGTCTCCCTCACCCGCGGCGATGTTCAAGTCGATGGGGGCGGAGTGGACGTAGCCGTCGGGATCCTCGTAGGTCACGAACCGGGTGACGTCGACGTGCACGACGATCAGAGGCGCCTGGAACAGCTTCGCGTACCGCGCCCCCTCTTTCAGGACCCGCGGGGACTGGTCGGGCATGACGCCCACGATCACCGCTCCGTGCAGCCCCTCGATGCTGACGTCGTCGCCTCCGGTCTCGGATGCCTCATCGGTCATACGTCCGTGCTCCTCCCGCGGCGGTGGGCCCAGAACCGCCGGGGTGCGGGGGCTCCGTGTTATCCTGAATGCTACTCTTACCGGTTCGAAGCCGGATTCGTGAATGCCCGGGTTTGCGAGGCTGACAGCCCGCAAAATGCCCGCAACTCTAAATGAGGGGGTCTCGCATGGGGCGTGGCCGTCAGAA
>NZ_JBQCIP010000320.1:0-2837 GCF_051953575.1 Microbacterium sp. | reverse complement strand
ATCGGGCCGTCGGGCTGCGGCAAGTCGACGCTGCTGCGGCTCATCGCCGACCTCGACCAGGCGACGACGGGCGCGCTGGAGATCTTCGGCAAGCCGGCCAGACGCGCTCGCGCCGACCAGGACTACGGCATCGCGTTCCAGCAGGCCGGCCTCCTCCCCTGGCGTACGGTGGGCGCCAACATCGCCTTGCCGCTGGAGCTGCACGGCACCGGCAAGGCCGAGCGGGCGGCGCGCGTGGCCGAGCTCGCCGAGCTCGTCGGGCTCACCGACTTCGTCGACCGCTACCCCGACCAGCTGTCGGGCGGCATGCAGCAGCGCGTCGCGATCGCCCGCGCCCTCGCCGCGCGGCCGAAGCTGCTGCTCATGGACGAGCCGTTCGGCGCGCTCGACGAGATGACCCGGGAGCGGCTGCAGACGGAGCTCACCCGCATCGCCGCCGAGACGGCGGCGGCCGTCGTGTTCGTCACCCACTCGATCCCCGAGGCGGTCTTCCTGTCGGACCGCGTCGTGGTCATGAGTCCTCGACCGGGCCGCATCACCGATGTCATCGACGTCGGTCTCGGCGACGACCGCTCTGAGGCGCTGCGCGAGTCCCCCGAGTTCTTCGACCGCGTCACCGCCGTGCGCGAGGCGCTGCACGGCGCTCCGGTCACGAGGGCGAGCGAGTCATGACCGACAGCGCGACCGCAACGCTCCCGGGCCCACGGCGGGCCGCTGACCGCGGTGCGGCCGCTCCCGGCGAGCGCCGGCTGCCCGGATGGCTGCGGTGGGTCGCTCCGGTCGTGGTCGGCGCGATCATCGTCGTGCTCTGGTGGTTCTGGGTGGACGTGCTGGGCACGGCGCCGCGCATGCTGCCGAGCCCGTTCGCGATCCTCGCAGAGTTCGTCAAGCGCTGGCCGATCATCGCGCAGGACATGTCGATCACCGCCACCAACGCGCTCATCGGTCTCGTCGTCGGGTCCCTCCTGGCCATGCTGTTCGCCGGGCTCGCCGCGGCCGTGCGGCCGATCGACGGCATGCTCGCGCCGCTGGTGGCCGCCCTCGCCGTCATCCCGATCGTCGCGATCACGCCGATCCTCAACACGATGTTCGGCGCGTCGAGCCAGTTCGGCCGCCAGGCGGTCGCCACCATCGCGGCGTTCATCCCGGTGTTCGTGAACGTGCTGCGGGGCCTGCGGCAGACCCGGCCTGTCCACCGGGACCTGCTGCGGGCGTCCGCGGCGTCGGGATGGCAGACCTTCCGCTTCCTCACGCTGCCGACGGCGCTCCCGTACCTGCTGACGGGCCTGCGCATCGCGAGCTCGCTCGCGGTCATCGCAGCGCTCGTCGCGGAGTACTTCGGCGGTCCCGCCGACGGCATCGGCACGGCGATCGCCACCTACGCCAAGTCCGGCCGGGCGGCGCTCGCCTGGGCGTACGTCCTCGGCGGCATCCTCATCGGCCTCGTGTTCTACCTCGTGACCTCGCTGCTGGAGCGCCTGGCCACCCGACGATCCCAGAGCTGACCCGCGCTCTCATCAGGCTCGCACCCGAGAAGCAGCACCAACGAAAGGAACGCAATGACACAGCAGCATCCGCTCCGCCCGGGCCTTCGTCGAGGTCTGGCCGCGGCTGGGCCCACGCGCCCTGAGGCTCCGCGACGCGCGCTAGCGCGGCGTGGAGTGGGCGTGGGGACCGTCTTCACCGTCGCGGCCCTCGCACTCGCCGCCTGTTCCGGGTCGCCCGACACCTCCGGCACCGGGGGCGGCGACGACTTCGAGCCGCTCACCTCGATCAAGCTGCAGCTGCAGTGGCTGCCGCAGGCCCAGTTCGCCGGCTACTACGTCGCACAGGAGAAGGGCTTCTTCAAGGAGGAGGGCTTCGACGACGTCGAGATCATCCCCTCGGGCGGCGACATCGTCCCGCAGGACGCCCTCGTCGACGGCGACGTCGACTTCGCCATCGCGTGGGTCCCGAAGGTGCTGGGCACCCTGGAGGCCACCGGTGTCGAGCTCACCGACATCGCGCAGGTGTTCCAGAAGTCGGGCACGCTGCAGGTGTCGTGGAAGGGCGACGGCATCACCTCGGTCGCCGACTTCGAGGGCAAGCGCATCGGCTCGTGGGGCTTCGGCAACGAGTGGGAGATCTTCGCCGCGATGGCGGCGGAGAAGCTGGACTCCACGACCGTCTCGATCACGACGCAGGACTTCTCGATGAACGCACTGCTCGACCACGACGTCGACGCCGCCCAGGCGATGACCTACAACGAGTGGGCGCAGCTGCTCGAGACCAAGAACCCCGACACGGGCGAGCTCTACCAGCCCGAGGACTTCAACGTGGTCTCCTACGAAGACACCGACGGCGCCATGCTGCAGGACGCGATCTGGGCCGACACCGCTCGTCTCGACGACCCGGCGTATGCGGATGCCGCGGTGCGGTTCCTGAAGGCCATCACCAAGGGCTGGATCTACGCTCGCGACAACCCCGCGGATGCGGCGGCGAAGGTGTACGACATCGCCTCGAACGCCGAGGCGGCGTTCCCGGTCGGTCCCGTGCACCAGGAGTGGCAGATGAACGAGGTCAACAAGCTGATCTGGGACGGCAGCCCGTTCGGCCTGGTCGACAAGGCGGCCTGGGACAAGACCGTGAAGGGCGCGCTCTCCGCGGTCAACCAAGACGGCCTGCCGCTCATCACCGCCGAGCCGGACGCCTCCGCCTACAGCAACACCTACATCCAGAAGGCCCTCGACGAACTGAAGGCCGAGGGTGTCACCGTCGACGGGGCCTACACTCCGATCGACGTCGTCCTCACCGAGGGCGGGCAGTAACCAGCACCGCCGGCCGAGGAGCCCGCCCGC
>NZ_JBQCIP010000319.1:0-7233 GCF_051953575.1 Microbacterium sp. | reverse complement strand
ACTACACGCGGCGCACCTGACCGGCCCGGCCGAAGGTGAAGATATAGTCCAGACTGCAAGCCGGAGACGGTGGCTGGGGAGACTCAGTGCAGCAGGTTAATCCGTGGGTCCAGGGTTCGAGTCCCTGTGGGGGCACCACAGTTCCTTCCGAGATCGCGGATCCTCACCCTCCCGCGCCGGAATCCTCGCCGACCCCGCGCCGGGCGTCGAGCGGGATGCGGGGTGCCGCGACGCCGAGGATGACGGCATCCGGGTCGACGCGCCGCACGCACTCCCACGGAATCAGGCGCGACCGGCGATGGAGCCACTCGATCGCGCGGGCGATGACCGCCGGACCATTCACGCGTCCGCGCTCGTAGCCGTACATCGACATCCTGCTGTGCGGGCTGACGATCAACGCGATCAGCTCGAGGTCGCCCTCATGATCACGGCGACGGGCGGCGCGGCGGAACCGCACGTCGACGACGACGCCGAGCCGTGCGCCATCCGCATCGACCACCGGCAGGTCGAGGAGTTCACTCAGGAGCATGACGGCCTCCGGGGATGCGGGCGATCAGACGGTCGCGGATCCATCGTTCCAGCCAGGTGGCGTCGAGCTCGTCGGCGGCGGCATCCACCCGCAGGACGGTGTCCAGCCGACGCACGAGCCGCCACTCGATGCGGTCCCATCGCGAGCGGGGCATGCTCCCTCCGAAGACCCGCGGGAGGACGGCTGCCCCGACGAGGACCGCCGCCACCGTCGGCGCGCTGTCGTGGTCGACCGGCTGGCCCAGTTCCACCCCGGCGATCTCGATGTCGTCGACGGTGCTGATGGGCACGTCGTCGCGGTCGAGCATCTGCCGGTCGAGCAGGTGCAGACGCGCGTCGACGGCGCGGCCGTCCGGATCCTGGTACCAGCCGAGCGGATGCTGCGGCCTGAGCGCGCGCCTCATGAGCCCATCCCCGTGATGATGAGAAGCGGGATCGCGGCGATCGCCGCGACCAGGATGACCGCGAGGAACACGACGGCGAGGCCGTTGCGCACACGCCCGTTCACCTTGTCGCCCATGTAGTCCGGATCGTTGGCGACGACGAGGATCGGGAAGTACGTGAGCGGCAGGGCGACCGCCGAGAACACCACCGAGATCTCGGTCACCGCGACGGGATCGACGCCGGTGGCGAGGATCCCGCCGCCGACGAGAAGGCAGATGATCATCGACAGGTGGAACCGCGCAGCCTGCGCCGGCCGGCGGAACTTTCCCCAGCTCCAGCCGAAGAACTGTGCCAGCGTGTAGCCGCTGGACAGCGTGGTCTCCAGAGCGGCGCCGAAGGTCGCGGCGAGGATGCCGACGATCGAGAACGCCAGGGCGAGCTGCCCGCCCGCCTGGGCGACCGGCAGGACGATCTGCGACAGCGACGTGACCTCGATCGCCTTCGGCAGCAGCACCACGGAAGCGCACGCCGCGATCGCGATCGAGAGGATGCCGCCGAGCGGGAAGCCGATGAACACGTTGGCGCGCTCGGTCGAGAGGTCCTTGCTGGTCCAGCCTTCCTCGACCGCGCCCGACGAGAAGAAGAACACCTCGTATGGCGTCATGGCGGCGCCGAACAGGGCGACGGCGAAGTACCAGTACGACAGCGGGTTGCCCGATGTCTCGCTCCAGGGCTGCACGGCCTGCGTGGCCAGGGTCCCCCAGTCTGGCTTGAGCAGGAAGAGGGCCACGACGAACACGATCAGGCACAGCCCGAGCAGCCCGGTGACGTTCTCCATGATGGAGAACTTCGTGCGCCAGACGACGATCCACACCGCGAACAGCGCGACGGGGATCCACATGCCGGGGCCCACCCCCGCCGCCAGCTGCAGCGCCAGCGCGATGCCGCCGATCTCTGCGGTGAGGGTCAGGAGGTTGATGAGGAACGACGCGGTCAGGTTCGCGAGTCCCGCGCGGGGCCCGAGCCGTTCGCGGATGACCTCGAATGTCGCCCGGCCGCTCACCGCGGCCACGCGGCCCGACATGTCGGCGTACACGCAGATGCCCACGATGCCGACGAGGACGACCCACGTCAGCCCCATGCCGAAGCGCGACCCGACGACCGCGTTGGTGACGAGGTCGCCGATGTCGACGAAGCCGCCGATGGCGGTCAGGATGCCGAGCGCGACGGCGAAGATCTTCTTCATCGCTCCCCCGCCAGCTCCTCGAGCACCCCGATCGCCGAGTCCAGTGCGCGCTGGGCGGCGCTCACGTCTCCCTGCTGAGCGGCGTGGATGGCGTCGATCGCCTCACGCGAGGCGTCGAGGGCGTCCTTCCGGGCGCGCTCGGCGGCCTCGTCCGCGGTCTGCGTCTGCTGCAGCTGGGTGATGACGTCGCTCAGCTGCGTGGCCATGTCGTCGAGCACGACCCGAGCCGTCGTGGGGAAGGTCCGTCCGGCGTCGTCGATGCGGATGCCGAGGTCCGCGGACTGCGCCGCCGAGAGCGCGTCGGCGGCCATCGGCTGGATGTCGGACGCCGAGGCGGCACACCCCGACACCAGCGCGCCGACGATGACGAGCCCGACCACCGACCGCCGCATGCGCTTCACTCCACCGGCTCCCCTCCTCGTGCATCACACACGATGGCACCGGGGGCGCTGACGCGAACCGGTCTTGACGGGCATCCGGCGGATGGTCTAGCCCCGCGCAGAGACGGCGGGGAACGAGCTCCCGCTCACCCCTCGTGGCCGATCTGGTAATGCACGTAGCCGGTGTGCGTGGCGACGCGGTCGTACAGCGTCCGCGCCGTGGCGTTCGTCTCGTGCGTGAGCCAGTACACCTTCGGCGAGCCGTGCGACTGGGCCCACTCTGCGACATGCGCGATGAGCGCCCGCCCGGTTCCCGCCCCGCGCACCGAGGGGTCGACGAACAGGTCCTCCAGGTAGCAGTACGGCTCTGCCGCCCACGTCGCCGCATGGGTGAGCCAGTGCACGAGTCCGACGGCGCCGCCGTCGTCGTCGATGGCGAGGGCGCCGTGGATCGGGAACTGAGGATCGAGGAGCCGGTTCCACGTGAGGGCTGTCTGGTCGTCCGAGAGCTCGGTCTCGTAGAAGTCCAGGTAGCCGCGCCAGAGGGCCAGCCAGGCGTCGCGGTCGGTGGGGAGCAGGGGGCGGATCGTGGTCACGATCCAGAGGCTAGCGGTTGCCCGCTCACGGAGTGGGGCGGGAGCCGGACTCAGTCTCGCGATGCCGCTTCCGCGAGCTCGGCGCCGGCATGGGCCAGCTCTGCCAGCGCCGCCTCGCTGGACTCGGGCGCGACACCGGCCACGAGGTCGGTCAGCACGCGGACATGACGGCCGTGCTCGATCGCGTCCAGGGCCGAGGCACGCACGCAGTAGTCGGTCGCGATGCCCACCACGTCGACGTCGACCACGCCGTGCGCGTCGAGCAGCTGCGACACCGTCTCGCCGTCGTCGGTCGTTCCCTCGTACAGCGAATAGGCGGGCTTGCCCTGACCCTTCTTGACGTGGTGGGTGACCGCGGAGGTGTCGAGACCGGGGTCGTAGTCCGCCCCCTCGGTGCCGGCGACGCAGTGGACCGGCCACGTGTCGACGAAGTCCGGCTCTCCGGCCGCGAAATGACCGCCGTTGTCGTTGTCGCCGTCGTGCCAGTCACGCGACGCGATCACCACGGCGTAGTCCTCGGCATGCGTGACGAGGAACTGCGAGATGCCCCGGGCGACCGCGTCGCCGCCCTCGACGCCCAGCGCGCCGCCCTCGGTGAAGTCGTTCTGTACGTCGACGATGAACAGTGCCTTGCTCATGGTTCGAGCGTACGCCGGGAGCGGCCGGCTGTGGCGGCGGGCTCCGCCGGGGCCCCGGCATCCGATCTCCACAGCTTCGACGGCCACCAGATGGCGCGCCCGATGTCGTACGAGAGAGCGGGCACGAGCAGCGAGCGCACCACGAACGTGTCGAGCAGCACGCCGAACGCGACGATGAACGCCAGTTGCGCGAGGAACAGGATCGGGATGACGCCGAGTGCCGCGAAGGTCGCCGCGAGCACGAGACCGGCCGAGGTGATGACGCCGCCGGTGGCGACGAGACCCCGCAGGATCCCCGGTCTCGTGCCGTGCACGAGCGACTCCTCGCGTACGCGCGACATCAGGAAGATGTTGTAGTCGACGCCGAGCGCCACCAGGAAGACGAAGCCGTACAGCGGCACCGCGGGGTCGGCGCCCGCGAACTGGAACACGCCGTTGAAGACGAGCGCGCTGACTCCGAGCGCCGTCGCGAACGACAGGATGACCGTCGCGATGAGCAGCACCGGGGCCAAGATCGACCGCAGCAGAAGCATGAGGATCACCAGGATCACCGCGAGGATCACCGGGATGATGAGCGTGCGGTCGCGCGTGGAGGTGTCGTTCGTATCGACGTCGGTGGCCGTCTCGCCGCCGACCAGCGCCGTGTCCGCCCCGAGCGACTCGTCGAGGTCGACGCGCAGGGCGCGAACGGTCTGCTCGGCGGCCACCGAGTCGGCGGCATCCGTCAGCGTCCCGATCACGAGCACGTCGCCGTCCGACACCGTCGGCGCGGGGGCCGGAGTTCCCGGCGGACCGACGGCGGTGAACACGGGCTCGCCGCCCTCGACCTTCACGGCTGCCTGACCGGTCGGCGAATCGCTCGAAGCGACCGACACCGAGTCGATGCCGTCCGAGGCCTCCAGCACCTCGACGGTCCCGGCGAGGTCGTCCTCGGGCACGACGACGTACACGGGCGATCCCGATCCGGCCGGGAAGTGCTCAGACAGCACCTGCTGCCCGTCACGCGCCTCGGAGGCGCCGAGCACCAGATCGCTCGTCGGCACGCCGTCGGCCTTCAGCTGCGTGATGCCGATGGCCCCTGCCAGCAGCACCACCGTGCACACGATCCACACGATGCGGGCGTGGCGGGCGATGAAGCGGGCCTGGCGAGGCCACAGGCCCTTCACGGGCTGGGTCAGGTCGTCGGGCAGGGCGGCGGACGCGTGCTTCGGGATGAACGGCCAGAACGCGGTCCTCCCGAAGAGCGCCAGCAGCGCGGGCAGGAACGTGAGGGCCGACAGCACGGCGAACACGATGCCGATCGAGGCGATGGGGCCCAGTGCACGGTTGGTGGCGAGGTCCGACAGCAGCAGGCACAGCAGTCCCGCGATGACCGTTCCCCCCGACGCCAGGATCGGCTCGAACGCGCCGCGCCACGCCGAGAGGGTGGCATCCCACCTCCGCGCGCCGGTCGAGATCGCCTCGCGGAACCGTGCCACGTACAGGAGGGCGTAGTCCGTCGCCGCACCGATCACGAGGATGAAGAGGATGCCCTGCACCTGGCCGTTCAGCACGACGATGCCGGCGTAGGCGAGCCACCAGACCGTCAGCAGCGCCGCGCACAGTGCGAACATCGACGTCGCGAGCACGAGGACCGGCAGCAGCGGCGAGCGGTACACGATCACGAGGATCAGGAACACCGCGCCGAGCGCGACGCCGAGCAGCAGGCCGTCGATGCCCAGGAATCCCTCGACGAGGTCCGCCGTGAACCCGGCAGGACCCGTGACCCACGCGGTCAGGTCGCTCGGGAGGTCGTCGGCTGCCATCGCCCGGATCTCGGCCACGGTGTCGCCCACCTCGCCGGACGCATCGATCGGCACGAAGAGCTGCACAGCCTCGCCGTCGTCGGACGGGATGGGCGGAGAGACGTCTCCGGCGACGTCTTCGAGGCCGGCGACGTCGTCGGCGAACGCCTGCACGTCGGCGATCTGCTCCGCGGTCAGGTCGCCGTCGCCCGTGACGACGACGACAGCCGGGATGCTCTCCTCGCCCAGGAAGTCGGCGAGACGCTCGTTGACCTGGGTCGCGTCCGCGCTCTGCGGCAGGAACGTCGAGCGGTCGTTCGACGACACCTCGGCGACCTTGCCGAACGACGGCCCCCCGATGGAACCCGCGGCGAGCCACACGAGGACGAGCAGGACCGGGATGCCGATCCGCAACCAGCGCGTCGGTACTCGTCTCGCGTGATGAGGCTGCATCATATAGCTAGCTTATCTAGCAACTTGCGGATTCGCGCAATCCGATCCCCGGCGATCGGCCCTCGGCACGCCCCGCCCTGGCTAGGCTCGCCCACGATGCTCTCCGCCGCCCTCGCCGTGATCGGTGCGCTCGTCTACGGATCGGCCGACTTCCTCGGCGGTCTTGCCGCGAAACGCCTGCGCTCCATCGTCGTGACGGCGATCGCCGCCCTCTCCGGCCTCGTCGCGCTCTTCCTCGCCCAGCCGCTGCTCGGCGGCGCCTGGACGGGCGCCGACCTCGCGTGGGGCGTGCTCGGCGGCGTCGTGAGCGTCGTCGCGATCGCACTGCTGTACGCATGCCTCGCGATCGGACCCATGAGCATCCTGTCGCCGCTCACGGCCGTCGTCTCGGCTGTCGCCCCGATGCTGTGGGGACTGCTCGTCAACCGCGAGGCTCTCGCACCGGTCGGCTATGCCGGCCTCGGGCTCGCCCTCGTCGCCGTCGTGCTCGTCGGCTTCGTGCCCGGCGAGCGCATCGTTCGGCCGTCCGCGCGCGGGCTCTTCATGGCGCTGGGCGCGGGGCTGGCGATCGGGACGTTCCTCATCATCCTCGACCACACCTCCGACGGGAGCGGACTCGCGCCGCTCGTCGCGAGCCGCGCCACGAGCGCAGTCATCACCACCGCAGTGGTCGGGTTCCTCGCCCTCACCGCGGTGCGCCGCGGCCTCCCGGCGAGCTCCGTGCTCGCCGTCGCGGGCCCGCCGCTCGGGGCCATGCCCAGCGGACACGCCGACCTCGAGCACGCCACGACCGGATCGATCGCCGCCGCACCCGCGACCGCCCGGGCGTGGTGGCTCGCGGCGATCTGCGGCATCGCGGACGCCGGCGCGAACGCCCTGATGCTGCTCGCCCTGCGCGAGGGCGACCTGTCGATCGTGTCGGCGCTCACCGCCCTGTACCCCGCCGGGACGATCCTGCTCGCCGCCATCCTGCTGCGCGAACGCGTCGCGGCGGTCCAGTGGGCGGGGCTCGGCCTGGCGCTCGTCGCCGGCGCCATGCTCGCGCTGGCGTGAGACCGTACAGCTGAGGCGCGGTTCAGCCCCGGACGAACAGCAGCACGAGCGACGTCACGAGGGCGACCACGCCGAGTGCGAGCAGCCCCGCCGCGAGCAGCCCGACCGCCCGCACGGCCGGCGAGCCGGGCGTCAGACGCACCCGGTCATGCCGCCCCGGGCGCACGTAGA
>NZ_JBQCIP010000318.1:0-5617 GCF_051953575.1 Microbacterium sp. | reverse complement strand
CGTGTAGGGGTTCTGCGGGCCGTGGCCCTGCCAGGGCAGCGCCGGGTTGTACCACTCGGGCAGCGAGTAGTAGAGCCCGGGGTGCACGTCGGGGGTGTACCGGCGGTCGGCGGCGAACAGCTCGCCGACCAGGTCGCGGTGCGGCCCCATCGCGACCGAGTTGCGGCCGCTCACGGCGGTGTCGAACAGCGAGAAGCCCGGGCGTCGACGGATCCCCCCGGATAGGCCACGCCGAAGCGTGGACATCCACATCGTACCGATATATCAACGCCAGAGCGAGGGGAGAATCCCGCGGAATGACGCGCGAAAACAGGGTCTATGCAGATGAATCCTCCGGCGTACACTGGTGCCACCCATGACTGCTGCTCCCTTCGCCCCGCTCGAGCCGCGCGGTGCCGTCCTCGGAGACGAGGTGTACGCGCGCCTTGGCGAGGCCATCCTCGACGGCCGCCTCGCTCCCGGCGAGCGACTGCGCGACCACGAGCTCGCCGAGCGGCTGGGAGTCTCGCGGACGCCCGTGCGCGAGGCGCTGCAGCGGCTGGAGCGCGTCGGACTGGTCGAGGTGTCGCCGCACCGGTACACGCGGGTGTCGCAGCCGAACCGGCAGTCCGACACCGCGGAGCTCGTGGCCTTCAACATGGGGCTCGCCGTGCGGATGGCGACCGTCCGCGCCGACGAGGAGTCGATGAGCCTGGCGCTGGACCGGCTCGACGACGTGATCGCCGCGTCCCGCGCCGATGACCCCGTCGTGCTCGCCGACGCGAGTCACGCCTTCTTCGCCGTGATCACGTCGGCGGCCGACAATTTCGCGCTCCTGCAGTTCGTGCGGGAGTACGAGTTCGCGATCCGCCGCGACATGGTCGGCTGGCAGCCGTTCCTCGAGTGCCCCTTCGGGCGCACCGCGGCGTACGAGGAGTTCCGTGAAGCGTTCGTCGCGCGCGACGGCGACCGCGCCGAGGCGCTGCTGCGCAGCATCCACGGCCTCCCCTGATCTCCGCATCTCTTCTGGATGTCGGGTGCCGCCGCTACGTTGTTGCGCGTGCACCACATCGACCTGCGCCCGATCGACGATGACGACCTCGACGCGGTCTTCGAGATGATGCGCGACCGTGAGGCGATCGCGATGGCCGCTTTCACGGCGTCGGATCCCGACGACCGCGCGGCGTTCGACGCGTGGATCGCCCGCCAGCGCGCCAGCGACGACGTGCTGAGTCTCGTCGTCACCGAGGACGGCGGCTTCGCCGGCACCGCCGCCGCCTTCACGGTCGATGGCGACCGAGAGGTGAGCTTCTGGATCGCCCGTCACGCACAGGGCCGGGGTGTCGCGACCGCCGCGCTGCGCCTGCTGATCTCGCACGAGCCAGTGCGCCCGCTCTACGCCCGCGCCGCCGCGCACAACGCCGGTTCGATCGCCGTGCTCCGCAAGGTCGGCTTCACCGAGCTCTCGCGCAACGTCGATTTCGCGCCGGGCCTCGGGCGCGAGGTCGAAGAGATCGTCTTCACGCTGCCGCCGGCACTCGACGGCGCCTGACCGTCAGGCCAGCAGCCCGGTGCTTCCCATGAGTCGCGTCGGCACGAGGTGGATCGCCACGCGCAGCGGGTTCTCCCGGGGCTGCCGGTAGCGCTCGGCGTAGAGCGCGACGGCACGGGCGATCTCGACGGGATCGTCGTGGATGCTCGCGACCCCCTGGAAGGCGATCCATCTGGCCCCGTCCACCGCACTGACCGTGGCCGTCCCCTCCCGGAGGACGTTGTGCACCTTCTGCGACGTCCGCGACGTGATGATCCGGACGATCCCGTCGTGAAAAGTGAAGCCGACGGGCACGGCATGGATCGCGCCCCGCTTCGACATCGTCGAGAGCGTGCCGAGATGCCGCTCCCGGACGAATTCGACACCGGCCGCCGTCAACTCCCGCACGGCCCCACGCTACCGTCAGGCGCGGTGCTCGGCGGCGCGGTCCGGAGACGCCGAAGGCCCCCGGGATACCCGGGGGCCTTCGTTCTGTGCGCGAGGGGGGAGTTGAACCCCCACGCCCTTTCGGGCACTGGCACCTGAAGCCAGCGCGTCTGCCTATTCCGCCACTCGCGCGAGCCGCGGATCCGAGGATGCCGCGAAACTCAACTTGCCGAGGATATCACGCGATCCGCGTGACGCCGAACTCGGCTGATCCGACAGCCGATCCATCGCACGGACAGACTGTGCAATTAGCATGTAGCAACCGGCATCCCCCTCAAGAGGAGCTCCGTGGGACTACTTGACAGCTTCGAGAAAGGTCTCGAACGCGCTGTGAACAGCGCGTTCGCCAAGACCTTCCGCAGCGGCATCCAGCCTGTCGAGATCGCGTCCGCCCTGCGCAGCGAACTCGACAAGAAGGCCGCCGTGGTCAGCCGCGACCGCATCCTGGCTCCGAACACCTTCACGGTGCGCCTCTCGGCCGCCGACGACGAGCGGATGTCGGCCCTCGGCGACGCCCTCACGCACGAGCTCGACACGCTCGTCCACAAGCATGCCAAGGCGCAGGGGTACTCGTTCGCCGGCCCGGTCACCATCGCCCTCCGCCGCGACGAACAGCTGGGCACCGGCACGCTCCGCGTGGAGTCGACCACGGCCCAGGGCGGACGCGTCGCCTGGCGCGGCGTGGTCGATGTCGAGGGCCGCCGCATCCCGCTCACGAAGGCGCGCACGGTCATCGGCCGCGGCAGCGACGCCGACATCACCGTGGCCGACTCGGGCACGAGCCGCAAGCACGTCGAGATCCTGTGGGACGGCGAGCGCGCCATGGTCCGCGACATGAACTCCACCAACGGCACGATGCTCGACGGCCGCAAGGTGACCGAGGCCGCGCTGCCGCCGGACTCGACGGTGCGCATCGGCCGCACCGACATCGTCTTCCGCGTGGTCGCCCGGGCCTCCGCACCGCGGCAGCCGGCATCCGTCGACGACGCCACGCGTCGCTTCGACCTCAGCGAAGGCGGTCCGCTGGCATGAGCGAGCTCACCCTCCTGCTGCTGCGCATCGGCTTCCTCGTGCTGATGTGGGCCTTCGTGTTCGCGGTGGTCTACTCGCTGCGGGCCGACCTCTTCGGCGTGAAGGTGCGCCGGATGCCGGATGCCGCCGCCGCAGCGGCTCCGGGCGCCGCGGCACCGGTCGCCGGCGCCGGCCCATCGGCGGCGACCGCTCCCGTCTCCGCGCCGGCCCCCGCGCCGCACGTGGACGGCGGTCCCGCCACCACGTCCACGGTGTCGCGCATCGTGATCACGAGCGGACCCAAGGCGGGCCTCGAGCTGCCGCTCGGCAATGAGCCGCTGACGATCGGGCGCTCCAGCGAGTCCGGGCTCGTCGTGCGCGACGACTACACGTCCAGCCATCACGCACGCCTCGTGCTGTGGGGCGAGCAGTGGATGATCCAGGATCTCGACTCGACCAACGGCACGTGGCATGACGGCGCCCGCGTCGCCTCTCCCGTCCCGATCAAGGTGGGCGCCCCGATCAAGGTGGGCGCGACGACCTTCGAGCTGCGGAAGTAGCGGGCGGACCCCTCACACATGGTCTTCCAGGGCTCAAGCACCGCGATCTCGCACACCGGCAAGGTCCGCTCCAACAACCAGGACTCCGGCTACGCCGGTTCGAACCTGTTCGTCGTCGCGGACGGCATGGGCGGCCACGCCGGCGGCGACGTCGCCTCCAGCGTCGCGATCGCGCGCCTGGAGGGGCTCGACAGGCCGTACGACACGACCGCTTCCGCCGAACGGGCGCTGCGGGACGCGATCTCGGAGGCCGCCGTCGACCTGATCGACACGGTGCACGTGCGTCCCGAGCTGGCCGGCATGGGCACGACGGTGAGCGCGCTCATCATGGTCGACGACTACGCGGTCATCGCGCACATCGGCGACTCGCGCATCTACCTGTATCGCGACGACACGCTCACCCAGATCACCACCGACCACACGTTCGTGCAGCGTCTCGTGGACTCCGGCCGCATCACGCCCGAAGAGGCGCGCTACCACCCGCGGCGCTCCGTGCTCATGCGCGTGCTGGGCGACATGGACCCCGATCCCGAGCTCGACACGTTCATCATGCCGACACAGCCCGGCGACCGCTGGCTGCTGTGCTCGGACGGCCTGTCGGGCGTCGTCGACGACGCCCACACCGCCAAGGCGCTGGGCATGGGCCTCGCGCCGGGTCGCACCGCCGACATCCTGCTCAAGCAGGCGCTCGACGGCGGCGCACCCGACAACGTCACGATGGTCATCGTCGACGTCGGCGGGCAGCATCCGGTCTTCTCGGGCACCGCGACGATCGTCGGGTCCGCGTCGAACCCGAAGGGCGTGGAGGTCCCCGCCGCCGCGCCGCGGCGCGCCAGCTGGCTGCATCCCAACCGGCAGGCGGCCAACGAGCCGACGCACTTCGAGCCGGCCCCCGAGTTCCTCGAGGAGCTCATCGAAGAGGACCGCCGGCGCTCCCGGCGCCGCCGCATCGGCTGGATCACGGGCCTCGCCCTCGTGCTCATCCTCATCTCGGGCGCGATCTGGCTCGGCTACCAGTGGACGCAGACCCGCTACTTCGTCGGCGCCGACGAGGACACCGTCGTGATCTATCAGGGAGTGCAGCAGAACATCGGGCCGATCTCGCTGTCGACGAAGTACGAAGACACCGAGATCCCGCTCGATTCGCTGTCGGACTTCGCGCGTGCGACCGTGGAGGGGACGATCTCGGCCAGCTCCCTCGCAGACGCGCGCCGTATCGTCGCCGACATCAGTGATCTGGCCGGAGGGAGCGGATGAGCGCGCCTGTGACGACGCCCGCCGACGGCGTCTCTGCCGACACCGCCGTGATCCGCGCCCTGCGGCGCATCCGCGTGCCGCAGACCCAGCGCAACCGCGAACTGGCGCTCCTCATCTTCGCGTTCGTCATCAACGGCTCGGCCGTGGCGCTCGTGCAGCTGGGCGCTCTCGGCGCGATCGACTGGACGTTCCTGGTCTACTGCGGCGGCCTCACGGCCCTCGTGATCGCGCTGCACATCCTGCTGCGCCTGCGCGCTCGGGCCGCCGACCCCTTCGTCGTCCCGATCGCCACCCTGCTCACCGGCATCGGGCTGGCGATGATCTACCGCATCGACATCGCGCGCGACCGCCACGGATGGGACGCGTTCTCGACGCGACAGCTGGCATGGGCGGCGATCGCGCTGGTGGCGGCGATCCTCGTCGTGATGTTCCTGCGCAATTACCGCGTGCTCTTCCGCTACACGTACATCTTCGGCCTCGTGGGCATCGTGCTGCTGATCCTGCCGGTCATCCCGGGCCTGGGGACCGACGCGAACGCCGACGTGTGGGTCTCGCTCGGCTTCTTCTCGTTCCAGCCGGGCGAGCTCGCCAAGATCGCGCTCGGCATCTTCTTCGCCGGCTACCTCGTCCGCACGCGCGAGAGCCTGACGTCCACCGGCACGCGATTCCTCGGAATCACGTGGCCCCGCGCCCGCGAGCTCGGCCCGCTCCTCGTCGTCTGGGCGGTGTCGCTCGGCATCATCGTCCTGCAGCGCGACCTCGGCACGGGACTCCTCATCTTCGGCATGTTCGTCGCCATGCTGTACGTCGCGACCGGCAAGACGAGCTGGGT
>NZ_JBQCIP010000317.1:0-6461 GCF_051953575.1 Microbacterium sp. | reverse complement strand
TCGGCGATCACGCTGCAGTTCATGCCGCAGCGCGAAGATCTCGCGTCGGGTCACGGCCAGGAGTACGTCGAACGGCATACGGCGCTGTGGCACGTGCTCGAAGAGGTGAAGCCCGGCGATGTGCTGGTGATCCAGGCGTTCGGCAGCAAGTACTCGGGCTGCATCGGCGACATCCTGGCGCGCTACTTCGTCAAGAAGGGCGGCGTGGGCATCGTGGTCGACGGGCGCATCCGCGACTCCGACCGCATCAAAGAGCTCGGGCTGCCGGTCTGGTCGACCGGGACGACGCCGCACTACGCGTCGCAGACCGAGCTGTTCCCGTGGGCGTACGACGTCCCGGTCGCGGTGGGCGGTGCCCTGTGCATGCCCGGCGACGTGGTGATCGCCGACGGCGACGGACCCGTCATCGTGCCGCAGGCGATGGCCGGCGCGGTGCTCGAGTCCGCCGCCGACCACGAGGACTGGGAGGCCTTCAGCCGCCGCCGCCTCGACGAGGGCGCGCGCCTGAGCGACTACTACCCGCTGACGCCCGACTCGCGTGAGGAGTACGAGCTGTGGCGTTCCGCGCAGGCCTTCGCCCGCTGACGCCGACCCCGGGCGCCTCCGACACCTTCGGACTGGGCTGCGCGCCGATCGGCAACCTGTTCACCGCGGTCGCCGATGCCGACGCGGACGCGACCGTCGGGGCGGCGCTGGACGCCGGCATCCGCTTCTTCGACACCGCCCCGCACTACGGTGCCGGGGCGAGCGAGGCGCGGCTGGGTCGCGCCCTTGCCGGGGTGCCGCGGGACTCGGTCGTGCTGGCGACGAAGGTCGGGCGCAGGATCGTGGATGCCGACGGCGCGGCGGTTCCGTCGGGCGCGGTCGGAGCCGACACGGTCGCCGACCTGTCGCGCGACGGCGTGCTGCGAAGCCTCGAGGGAAGCCTCGCGCGACTGGGCACGGACCGGATCGACCTGCTGTACCTGCACGACCCCATGGACGTGGATGAGGCGCTGCGCTCGGCGATCCCTGAGCTGGTGCGGTTGCGTGAAGAGGGAGTCGTGCGGGCGATCGGCGTCGGGATGGTGTGGCCCGACCCGCTGACGCGATTCGTGCAGGAGGCCGATGTGGACGTGGTGATGATCGCGGGGCGCACGACGCTGCTGGATCATCGGGGCGAGTCGTCGCTCTTGCCGCAGGTTGCCGCCCGCGGTGTGGGCGTGGTGGCGGCCGGGGTGTTCAACTCGGGCATCCTCGCCGACCCCGAGAACACGCCCTACTTCGACTACCGCGAGGCGTCCGCCGAGCAGCGTTCCCGTGCGCTGGCGCTTGCGGCGCTGACCGAGTCGCACGGCCTGCCGCTGCGCCACGTGGCGGCGCGGTATCCGCTGCGGCTGCCCGCCGTGGAGGCCGTCGTCGTGGGTGCACGGACGGCGGCCGAGGTGTTCGATTTCGCCGCCGCGGAGCACGCCGAGATCCCCGACGAGCTGTGGGCCGAGATCGAGCACCTGTGACGATCGTCGACGCCCATGTTCACCTGTGGGACCTGTCGCGCTTCTCGCTGTCGTGGTTCCGGGATGATCTGGGGCTGCCGCGGGTCGCATCGCCCGAGTCTTTCCGGGAAGCCGCCACCTCGCCCGTTGAGCGAGCGCAGCCAGACGAAACGCCGCAAGCCGACCTCGCAACCCGCCCCGTCATCACCGCAATCGCCGTCCAAGCGGGCGACACGCTGCCCGAGATGCGGTGGCTGCTGGAGGTCGCGGCGACCGACCCCGTCGCGCGCGCCGTGGTGCTGCAGTACGTGCCGGCCCCTGCAGGCTGGGCCGGGTTGGCCACGACCGTGCTGAACGACCGCGTGCGCGGCATCCGGGTCGCCACCCCCGGCGGTGCGGCCGACCTCTCCGACCTCCCCGCTCTCGACGCGCTGTGCGAGGGCGCCGCGGCGTCGGGGCGCGTGATCGAGTGGCTCGTGCGCCCGGCGCAGCTGGATGCGGTGGCGAGCGTGGCGGTGCGGCATCCAGACACGAGGTTCGTGCTCTGTCACCTCGGGCTGGGCGCCGGAGAGCCGACGCCCAAGTGGGAGGACTCACTGAGGCGGGTGGCCGCCGCGCCCAACGTGTTCGCGAAGTTCTCGGGCCTGGTGACCGGGGGCGACGACGACAGCCGTCTGGCCGCGCTCGCGGCGACGGCATCCACTCTCTTCGGCACCGACCGGCTCATGTTCGGCAGCGACTGGCCGATGTCGGCTCGCGCCGCGCCTCACGTGCAGCTCGTCGACCGCGTCGAGCGGGCGTGGGGCAGTCGTTCCGATGGGTTCTGGGCCGCCGTCGCCCGCGAGACGTACGGCATCTGACCGTCGACATCGCTCTCTCAACACCGCGCCCGATTGACGGCGCCGACGAGATACCCCAAGAGATCGGGCATTGTCCTCTTCTCACCGGTGCCTGAGAACCCCCTCCGCGGCAGCACAGGAGGGCGCGCAGTGTGGGCGACGGTCGCCCACATCGACGCGCGGCGCCAGGGAGAAATCACACCTGCGTGCGAGGAGAGGGTGACGGCAGTGAAGGAGCATGACGAAGGTCGACAGGGTGCGCGTTCAAGCGGAGGATCCAGGAGGGCCGATCCGGCGCGGGCGGTGGCCTTCAGCGACGCGATCATCGCGATCGTCATCACCCTTCTCGTACTAGATCTGCGCCCGCCGGACACGGAACCCGGGGAGCTGCTCTCCGGCCTGCTCGACGAGTGGCCGACCTACCTCGCATATGCGGCCTCGTACCTCTACCTGGCTGTGATCTGGATGAACCACAAGTCGGCGTTCAACCGGATCCGCGAGATGGACGTCGGCCTGCAGTGGGCGAACCTCGCGATCTTGGCGACGCTGGCGCTGATCCCCTGGCCCACTGCCGTCATCGCCGAGACGGCGAGGACGGGCAACCTCGAGGACGAGAAGGTGGCCGTCGCGCTCTACGCGCTCATCGGCGCCCTGTTGTGCCTGTCGTGGCTGTTCTTCTTCGCGTACCTGGCGCGGCATCCCGACCTCACGAAGGAAGAGGTCGACGACTCCTTCTTCCAGCACGAGCGTCCGCGCGCACTCATCGGGGTGATCCTGTACCTCGCCGCGGGAGCCGCCGGCGTGCTCATCCACCCCCTGGTGGCATCGGCGGTCTTCCTGCTGCTCCCCGTGTTCTACGCATTCACCAGCCATGGCCACGACAGCGTGACCCAGCTGCTGCACGGTGGCAAGAGGAGCGGCACCTAGAGCACGGGTGATGGATGCCGTCGCCCGCTGTCCGCGCCGGCACGCGGACTCAGCCTTCGGACTTGGACTTCTGCCGCGCTCGCAGGGCCGCGAAGCCCCACACCAGCCCGAAGAGAACCGAGCCGATCCCCCACGCGATCTGGCCGGTGAGCAGTCCCCACACACCCAGGCCCGCGAAGCCGATGGCGAACACGAGCATGCCGACCCAGCCGGCGCGGCCGGTGTCGTTCTGCGGCTCAGTCATCTCACACTTCCCGTCGGTCGACGCGGCGCATCTGGCCTGCACCCGACTGTAGGCCGCATCCGGCCGCATCGCGCGTGCGGATCCCGAGGAATGCCGTTCGGACGCCGGTGGTGCGGCATCCGGTCCCGCAGCTCACGCGGGCGCTGACGGGTAGGGTGGCGAGGTGACAGCGCCCGCTCCGTCGACTCCTGCCCCTGCCCCGCGGCCGGGTGCCGTCTACTTCGTCGGGCGGGTGGTTCTGCGTCCGCTGTTCTGGCTGATGTATCGCCCCCGCATCACCGGTCGGAGCAACGTGCCCGAGCGCGGCCCCGTGCTGCTGGCGAGCAACCACCTCGCGTCGCTCGACACGGTCATCATCCCGACGTCGGCGCGCCGCCCGGTGCAGTTTCTCATCAAGTCGTCGTACTTCACGGGCTCGGGCGTGCTCGGCCGCTTCAAGCGCTGGTTCTTCACGTCGATCGGCGGTGTGCCCGTTTACCGTGCCACTGGTCGCGATGCGCGTGCCGCGCTGGATGCCGGCAGCAGCATCCTGCGCGCCGGCAGCGTGTTCGCGGTGTTCCCCGAGGGAACCCGCTCCCGCGACGGCAAGCTGCACCAGGGCCACGGCGGCGCCGCGTGGATGGCCCGCGAGACGGGCGCCGCAGTCGTTCCCGTCGGCCTGATCGGAACGGGCACGGTGAAGCCGTTCAGCCACCTGCTGCCCGGAAGGCCCCGCGTCGAGGTGCACTTCGGTGAGCCGCTCGACCTGTCGGACCTCGAGGGTGTGCCCGACGGCAAGGCCCGCCGCGAGATCACCGAGCGGATGATGGCCGCGATTGCCGGTCTGACCGGTCAGGAGCGCTCGGGGAGCGTGAACGCCAGCTCGCGCGACTGAGGCGGAGCCCGGCGCCAGCCTCCCCTTCGCCCGAGCGACCGCCATGCCCTCTTCCGTGCGCATGCTGATCAGATCGCGCTCGAACTCCGCGACCATCGCGAGCACATTGAACAACAGCCGGCCAACGGGATCGGTCGGGTCGTAGGTGCTTCCGCCGAGGCTGAGTACGACGCCCTTCTCGGTCAGCTCGTCGGCGATCTCACGAGCGTCGCGCAACGATCGGGCAAGCCGGTCGAGCTTCGTCACCACCAGAGTGTCGCCTTCACGGACCGCGGCCAGCGCCTCCCGAAGCCCTGGTCTGGCGCGATTAGTGCCGGTCAATCCGAGGTCGACGTAGATGTTCGCGTCGCGAACTCCCAAACGCAACAATGCATCGCGCTGGGAAGTGAGGTCCTGATCGGTGGTCGAGACCCGCGCATATCCAATCCGTATTCCGTTCATTCGCTCAGCATCGCTCGGAGACGACACGGGCACACGCTGTTTGGATCGGCCTACGCGCCGCGAGATTCCTCTAGCCATCGGTCAATGTCAGTGAGCTCGTTCCGAAGCTTGCGCTGCTCCTCCGGAGTGAAGCGTCTGACTTGCAGGGCAAGGACCGCATCCGCTGCGATCGGACTGATCGCGAACGCTTCCTGCACCGCATTCCGTAGCTCATCGGTGTCGCCCTCGGTGGACGCGCAGATTTCGACGAGTTCTTCGAGTCGGTCCAGCACCTCGAGGTACCCCGCGATGATTTCGCGGCGCCCAAGCACATTTCGTCGGTCGTCATCCACGCCGCCACCATACCGACGCGATGCGCACCTCCCATCGCTTCAACTCTTGGGGAGGAGGCGCGCCCGTACGCCGATCGGATATCGCTCGTCTGGCCGTTGTGATTGGCGACCGCTCCGGCGGGCCAGACGGCTCGGACGACCAGGCCGGCACCGATCCGAACGAATCCGATTCCCCACCACAACTCCCCACCGGCGTCCCAACTGTCGGATCGAACCAGCGTCGCGAAAGGAGATCATTACGAGCCTGCGACTCCGCCCACGCTCACGCTCGTCCGTTCTGACACGGCCTCGCGCCGGCCACGGAGACGGAGGGCCACCCAGCGCGCGATAGCGGTGCACCCGCCGCAGACTGCGGCGAAGAACAGTGCGAGGAGCCGGATCGGCTCGGCGATCGGCACTCCAGCCGCTGCAACCAACGCGACCACGGCGCCCGCAACGAACCCGAGCAGGCCGAACGCGACCACGTGAACCCAGCGACGGCGAACACTGCGCAGCGCCCACCCGAGCAGCCACGCGAAAGGCGCGCCAAGCCAGGTGAGAGCTAATGCGATGACGGCGTATGCGACGACCGTGGCACCGAGGAGAGGTAATGCCCCGGTGTCACGGAACGTGTCCGGGAACCTGATGCAGCCGTATGCCAGGGAGGGAACCATGAACGTCGCCCAGACCGTCAACGTGTGGAGGGTGACGTCGCGGAATGTGAATGGCGTCACGTCCGTACGACCGGGGGATGCCGCGTCGCGCGGGCGCTGCATCGCGTCAACCATGCCTCGCACTTTAATGGTGACCGGCGTCCGCTGGAGGACCGGCTTTTCGAAATGCGATGTTCGTTGCTCGCTCGCGCCGGCCGAGCGCGAATCTCCACGACAACCTGCGGACGCGTGGCACGATGTGTGGGTGGGAATTGCGACGTCGCTCAGGATGCGCGCGGCGGTGTTGGTTCCGGTCGGGGCGTTGCTGATGTGGGTTGGCTTGGCGTTGTTGTCGTTGGTTCCCGAGCTGACCATCGACAACATGGACGAGCTCCTCGAGGACCGGCGGTACGTGGTTCTCTCACGGACGTGGGTCATCCCGCTCGCGTTTGGGGTGTGCTTCCTCATCGCTGCTGCGTTGCTCGTCATGCGTGCGCTGCGGATGTCGCTGATCAGGGCCGCCAATCCCTCAGCGATCCTTCTGGAGGTCGCGGTCTCGAAGAAGAGCAAGAAGGAGTTCGCGGTCACCGCGCCGTCCTTGAGTTCCGGATGGTCGCACGTTCTCATGATTCGCGAAGACTCAGTCTCTTTGTGGTCCGGACCGCCACTTCGGCAGAAGGAATTTATCGAGGCCGCC
>NZ_JBQCIP010000316.1:0-132802 GCF_051953575.1 Microbacterium sp. | reverse complement strand
GACGCCGACCTCGCCGACCTCCGCGCCGCCGGGTATCTCGCGGCGCTCGTGCCGACGAGCCTCGGCGGGGCGGGACTGGGCCTGGCCGAGGTGTCCGTCCTGCAGCAGCGGCTGGCGACGGCCGCCCCCGCGACGGCCCTCGCGATCAACATGCACCTCGTATGGACGGGGGTCGCGAAGGTGCTCGCCGATCGCGGCATCGACACGCTCCGCTTCGTGCAGGAGGGCGCGGCCGCCGGCGAGGTGTTCGCGTTCGGGATCAGCGAGGCCGGCAACGACCTGGTGCTGTTCGGGAGCGGGACGGATGCCGCACCCCTTCCCGACGGCGGGTACGCGTTCACCGGCACGAAGATCTTCACGTCGCTCTCGCCGGTGTGGACGCAGCTGGGGCTGCACGGCCTCGACACGTCCTCTGAGGACGCCCCGCGCATGGTCTACGCGTTCGTGCCGCGGTCGGAGGTGCAGACCGGCCGCGTGGTCGTGCGCGACGACTGGGACACCCTCGGCATGCGCGGCACGCAGTCGCGCACCACTGTGCTGCGCGATGCGGTGGCACCCGCCGACCGGGTCGTGCGGCGCCTCGCGCCCGGCCCGAACCCCGATCCGCTCGTCTTCGGCATCTTCAGCGTGTTCGAGCTGCTGCTGGCGTCGGTGTACACCGGCATCGCGCGGCGCGCGCTCGAGCTCGCGGTCGCGACGGCCGCCAAGCGCACCTCGAAGCGCACCGGCCGGGCGTACAGTCAGGACCCCGACATCCGCTGGCGCATCGCCGACATGGCCCTCGCCTACGACGCGCTGCCGCCGCAGCTGCAGGCGCTCTCGCGCGACGTCGACGAGCTCGCCGACCACGGCTCGCAGTGGTTCGCCCAGCTGGCGGGCGTGAAGCACCGGGCGGTGACGGCGGCGAAGTCGATCGTGGACGAGGCGATCCTCGTCGCGGGCGGATCGTCGTACTTCTCGGGCAACGAGCTCGGCCGCCTGTACCGCGACGTGCTGGCAGGGCTGTTCCACCCGTCCGATCCGGAGTCGGCCCATGCCACGGTCGCGACGGCCTGGCTCGGTCCGGTCGAGGACTGACGTGTCCGGCGCGATGACGGTGACCTCGCCCGTCGGCCTGAGCCCCGCCGACCAGGAGCGCCGCCGGGCGCTCCGGCGCATGAAGGGGGTGGCCCTCGGCGCACTGCTGTTCATGGCGGCGCTGTTCGCGGTCTCGTTCGCGTTCCAGCAGGAGGTTCCGGCGCTCGCGTACCTGCGCGCCGCGGGCGAAGGCGGCATGGTCGGTGCGCTCGCGGACTGGTTCGCGGTGACCGCGCTGTTCCGGCATCCGCTCGGCATCCCCATCCCGCACACCGCGATCATCCCGAGCCGCAAGGACGAGATCGGTCGCACGCTGGGCGAGTTCGTCGAGACGGAGTTCCTGCGGGGCGACGTCGTGCGCACGAAGCTCGTCGAGACGCCCATCGCAGCACGTCTCGGCGAATGGCTGAGCGCGCCCGTGCACGCCGAGCGCGTCGCCGCCGAGGCGTCGGTGATGGCCTCGAGCGTGCTGCAGGCGCTGAGCGACGACGACGTGCGCGACGTCATCGAGGAGCTCGCCCGCGAGCACCTCATCGCGCCGGAGTGGGGACCGCCGCTGGGCGAATGGCTGCAGCGCATCGTCGACGCCGGCGCGCACCGCGGTGCGGTCGACCTCGCCGCCGACAGCGTCGCCGCGTGGCTGGCCGCCAACCACCGCGCGTTCACGGGGCTCGTCTCGCGCCGTCTGCCCTCGTGGGTGCCTTCGGTGGCGCACCGGTTCGTCGACGACACGGTCTACAACGAGGCGGTCAAGTTCGTGGGCGCGGTGCAGCGCGATCCGCAGCATCCGGCCCGTCTCGCGATCGACGGGTACCTCGAGCGGCTCGCGTCGAACCTGCAGCACGATCCGGCGACGATCGGCAGGTTCGAAGACGCCAAGCTCGCCGTGTTCGACAGCCCGCGGGTGCGCGAGCTCGCCGCCGAGGCCTGGAGCACCGCCAAGGCCGGCCTGCTGCGCGCTCTCGCCGACCCCGGGAGCGGGCTGCGCCGACGGGGCGTGACCGCTCTCGTCGAGATCGGCGAGCGCATGACGACGGATGCCGCGCTGCAGCGCCGCGTCGACGAGTGGGTGACCGACGGCGCCGTCTTCCTCGTCGACCGGTACCGTCACGACATCGCGTCGATCATCACCGACACCGTCGAGCGGTGGGACCCCGCAGAGACGACCGAGAAGATCGAGCTGATGGTCGGACGCGACCTGCAGTACATCCGCCTCAACGGCACGATCGTCGGCGCGCTCGCCGGCGTCGCGATCTTCACCGTCGCGCACGCACTGCTCGGCTGACGCCCGGACGCTCCGTGCGGTGGACCGGGGATCTCGCGAAGAGCGCGCCGCGGGGTGCCGGCCATGGTGTGCCCGCGACGAGTAGCGTCGAGACGTGACTCTTCCGCATGACCCGCTGTGGCCGCGCGCGGGTGCCTGGCCGCGCATCGACGACGTCACGGGATGGGATGCCGTCCTGCTGGGTGTTCCCGCGCACCGCACCTCGATCTCGCGGACAGGCGCGCACGCCACTCCCGGGGCGATCCGCGAGGCGCTGCGCCGGTACAGCCCCACCCTTCTCGGGCCGCCGCCCGTCGACCTCCACGAGGTGCTGCGCATCGCCGACGCGGGCGACATCGACGAGCCGGACGGACCGGCGGGCGAGGCATCCGTCCGCGCCGCCGTGGGCGCGCTGCGTGAGCGCGCCGAGCTCGTCGTCGCTCTCGGCGGCGACAACTCGCTCACCTACGCCGTGACGCAGGGCGCCGCGGCCGACGGCCTCATCACGATCGACGCGCATTTCGACCTGCGCGACGGGGTCTCGAACGGCTCGCCGGTGCGCCGCCTCGTCGAGGACGGCCTGGACGGCCGGCGGATCGTGCAGCTCGGCATCGCGGACTTCGCGAACTCGGCCGCCTACGCGCAGCGCGCCGCCGACCTCGGCATCACGGTGATCACGATGGACGAGGTGCGCCGCCGCGGCGCGGCCGACGTCATGGCCGAGGCCCTCGAGGTCGCCGGCGCAGGCGGCGGATCGATCCACCTCGACATCGACGTCGACGTGTGCGACCGCTCGGTGGCGCCCGGGTGCCCGGCCTCGGTGCCGGGCGGGCTGGCGGCCTGGGAGCTGCGTGCCCTCGTGCGCGCAGCGGCGGTCGATCCGAGGCTGCACAGCGCCGACCTCGCCGAGGTCGATGCGACCGCCGACGCCCCGGACGGACGCACCGTGCGCCTCGCGGCGCTGTGCGTGCTGGAGCTGCTCGCAGGACTCGCCGGACGAAGGAGCACGTCATGATCCGCCTCGCGCTCGTGCGCCACGCCAAGTCGGACTGGGGCGACCCGGGTCTGGACGACCACGACCGGCCCCTCAACGACCGCGGCATGAGGGATGCCCCGGTCATGGCCGCCCGGCTGGCCGCATCCGGATTCCGTCCCGAAGTGATCCTGTCGAGCACGGCGCTGCGCGCCCGGACGACGGCCGAGGCCTTCGCCGCGGAGCTCGGGGTCGCGGTGTCGCTCGACCCGGAGCTCTATGGGGCGCCGGCGGCGGCGCTGCTCGCCGCGGCCGCCGCGACGGGAGCCGGCTCGGTCGTCGTCGTCGCGCACGACCCGGGCATGTCGGTGCTCGCCGGGCGGCTGTCGGGCGACGGCATCGGCCACATGCCGACGTGCGCCGTCGCGACGTTCACGTGGCGGCAGGACGACTGGGACGTGGCGAGCGCGCTCGATCCCGACGACTGGACGTTCGACACGCCCCGCTGAGGCACGCGCCGACCTCGAGATCGCAGGTTCGGCCGCGCCCCATCCGGATCGCAGTGTCAGAGCTGCGCGCCGCCCAGCCACACCGTGTGCACGAGCGGCACGCCAGGCCGGTAGGCCAGGTGCACCCGCGTGGGTGCGTCGAGCATCACGAGGTCGGCGCGCGCCCCCGGCTCGACGACGCCCACGTCGGCGCGCTGCAGCGCCCGTGCCCCGCCCGCGGTCGCCGCCCACACCGCCTCGGCCGGCGTCATCCCCATCTCGCGTACGGCGAGAGCGATCATGAGCGGCATCGAGCTCGTGAAGCTCGAGCCCGGGTTGCAGTCGCTCGCGAGCGCCACGGTGACGCCGGCGTCGATGAGGCGCCGCGCGTCGGGGTAGGGCTGGCGCGTCGAGAACTCGACGCCCGGCAGCAGGGTCGCGACGGTCGCGGAGCCCGCGAGGGCGGCCACGTCGTGGTCCGACAGGTAGGTGCAGTGGTCGACGGATGCCGCCCCCAGCTCCACGGCCAGCTGCACGCCCTCGCCGTGGCCGAGCTGATTGCCGTGCACGCGCGGCAGCAGGCCGTGCGCGACACCGGCCGCGAGGATGCGCCGCGACTCCTCGGGCGTGAACGCGCCGCGCTCGCAGAACACGTCGACCCACCGCGCGTGCGGCGCGCACGCCCGCAGCATCTCGTCGCACACCAGGTCGACGTAGTCGTCGCGGCGCTCGGCGAACTCGGCCGGCACGACGTGGGCGCCGAGGTAGGTGACCTCGGGGGTCGCCTCGGACGCGAGGCGCGCCAGACGCGCCTCGTCGGCGATGGTCAGGCCGTAGCCCGTCTTGACCTCGAACGTCGTCGTGCCCTGCGCGTGCAGCTCCCGCGCGAAACCGCGCAACCGCGACCGCAGCTCATCGTCGGTCGCGGCACGCGTCGCGGCCACCGTCCGCCGTATGCCGCCGGCCGCATACGGCGTGCCGGTCATGCGCGCCTCGAACTCGTCGGCCCGGTCGCCGCCGAACACGATGTGCGTGTGACTGTCGACGAAGCCGGGGATGAGGGCCCGGCCGCTGGCATCCACCGTTCTCAGCCCCGCGGCGTGCGGCGCCTCGGACGCCGCGCCGACCCAGGCGATGCGGTCGCCCTCGAACAGCACCGCCGCGTCGCGGAGGGTCCCGAGGGCGTCACCGGGCCTTGCGACGTTGGTCGTGAGCTCGCCGATGTTCGTGATGAGTGTCGCGGTCATGTCACCCTCTCTTCGTGTCCCGGAGCTCGCCGCCCGCAGCGCCTGAGGCCGATGAACGCCGGGACATGGATGCCGTCGTCAGTCGTCGAGCATCGGCACCTGGAGGCCGCGCTCGCGGGCGACCTCCTTCGCCCGGTCGTACCCGGCGTCGACGTGACGCATGACGCCGGTGCCGGGGTCGTTCGTGAGCACGCGCTCGAGCTTCTCGGCGGCGAGCGCCGTGCCGTCGGCGACCGTGACCTGCCCGGCGTGGATGCTGCGGCCGATGCCGACGCCGCCGCCGTGGTGGATCGACACCCATGCCGCGCCCGACGCAGTGTTCAGCAGCGCGTTCAGCAGCGGCCAGTCGGCGATGGCGTCGGAGCCGTCGGCCATCGCCTCGGTCTCACGGTAGGGCGAGGCGACCGAGCCCGCGTCGAGGTGATCCCGGCCGATGACGATCGGGCCCGAGAGCTCGCCCGAGGCCACCATCTCGTTGAACTTCAGTCCGGCGAGGTGGCGCTCCTTGTAGCCGAGCCAGCAGATGCGGGCGGGCAGCCCCTCGAAGTGCACGGCGTCGCCGGCCTTGTCGAGCCAGCGCACGAGGCCCGCGTCGTCGGGGAACAGCGCCTTGACGGCCCCGTCGGTCTTGCGGATATCTTCCGGGTCGCCCGAGAGCGCCACCCAGCGGAAAGGGCCGCGCCCCTCGGCGAACTGCGGGCGGATGTACGCCGGCACGAAGCCGGGGAACGCGAACGCCCGGTCGAAGCCGCCCAGCTGCGCCTCGGCGCGGATCGAGTTGCCGTAGTCGAACACCTCGGCGCCGGCATCCTGGAACCCGACCATGGCCGCGACGTGCTTGGCCATGCTGCCGCGGGCGCGGGCCGTGAAGCCTTCGGGATCGCGAGATGCCTCGGCCTTCCAGTCGTCGAACGCGATGCCGACCGGCAGATACGCGAGCGGGTCGTGCGCGCTCGTCTGGTCGGTGACGATGTCGACGGTGAGCTCGCCGGCGCGCTGGCGCAGCAGCACGTCTCCGAACACCTCGGCCGCGTTGCCGACGACGCCGACGCTCCGCGCCTCACCGGCGGCCTTGGCGGCGACGACGCGGGCGATGGCGGCATCCAGGTCGGTCGTGTACTCGTCGAGGTACCCGTGCTCGACCCGGCGCGCCAGGCGCGACTCGTCGACGTCGACGATGAGCACCGCTCCCCCGTTGAGCGTCACGGCCAGCGGCTGCGCGCCGCCCATGCCGCCGGCGCCTCCGGTGAGCGTCAGCGTGCCCGACAGGTCGTCGCGCCCGAGCGAGCGGGCGACGGCGGCGAACGTCTCGTATGTGCCCTGCAGGATGCCCTGCGTGCCGATGTAGATCCACGAGCCCGCGGTCATCTGGCCGTACATGGTGAGACCCAGCTCTTCCAGCCGGCGGAACTCGCTCCACGTCGCCCAGTCCCCCACGAGGTTCGAGTTGGCGATGAGCACGCGCGGCGCCCACTCGTGCGTGCGGAAGACGCCGACCGGCTTTCCGGACTGCACGAGCAGCGTCTCGTCGGGCTCGAGCTCGTCGAGCGTGCGGACGATCGCGTCGAACGCCTCCCAGCTGCGGGCGGCCCGGCCGGTACCGCCGTAGACGACGAGGTCTTCCGGATGCTCGGCGACCTCGGGGTCGAGGTTGTTCATGAGCATCCGCTTGGCGGCCTCGGCGCCCCAGCTCTTGGCGGTGCGCGCGGGGCCCCGGGGCGCACGGACGGCGCGGTCGCCGAGACCGCGCGCGCTCCCGGTCGCGGTGTCGGCGCCGGGGATGTCGGTGGTGGTCATCGTCACTCCTTCGTGGTGGTCTGGAGGGCCGCCCGTGCGACGGCGCCGGACGCGACGAGCGCGGTCACGGCCTCCATCTCGGGCGACAGGAAGCGGTCGGGACCGGGGCCGCCGGCGACGGTACGGACGAGGTCGCGCACGGCCCCGGTCGCGGCGCCGGGCTGCAGCGGCGCCCGCAGGTCGAGGGCGCGCGCACCGGTGAGCACCTCGATCGCGAGCACGCGGGCGAGGCCGTCGAGTGCACGGCGCAGCTTGCGGGCCGCCGCCCAGCCCATCGACACGTGGTCCTCCTGCATCGCCGACGACGGGATGGAGTCGACGGATGCCGGCACGGCGAGGCGCTTGAGCTCCGACACGATTCCCGCGGCGGCGTACTGGGCGATCATGAGGCCGGAGTCGACGCCCACCTCGTCGGCGAGGAAGGGCGGCAGGCCGTTGCTGCGCGCACGGTCCAGCGCGCGGTCGGTGCGGCGCTCCGAGATCGAGGCGACGTCGGCGACGGCGATCGCGAGGAAGTCCAGTACATACGCGACCGGCGCGCCGTGGAAGTTGCCGTTCGACTCTACGCGCCCGTCGTCGGTGATGACCGGGTTGTCGACCGCTGCGGCGAGCTCCCGCGACGCGATGAGCGCGGCGTGGTCGACCGTGTCGCGGGCGGCGCCGTGCACCTGCGGCGAGCACCGCCTCGAGTAGGCGTCCTGCACGCGGGTGCACACGGCGGGGTCGCGGTGCGACGCGATGATCGGCGACCCGGCGAGCACGGCGCGCAGGTTCGCGGCCGAGACGGCCTGCCCCACCTGAGGGCGCAGCGCCTGCAGGTCGGCGGCGAAGACGGCGTCGGTGCCGAGCTGCGATTCGACCGACATGCCCGCCGCGACGTCGGCGGTGTCGAGCAGCGTCGACAGGTCGTGCAGCGCGAGCAGCAGCATGCCCAGCATGCCGTCGGTGCCGTTGATGAGGGCGAGCCCCTCCTTCTCGCGCAGCACGAGCGGAGCGATGGATGCCGCACCCAGCGCGTCTGCGGCATCCTTCTCCACCCCGTCGGCGTCGCGCACGCGGCCCTCGCCCATCGCGGCGAGCGCGACGTGCGACAGCGGCGCGAGGTCGCCCGAGCAGCCGAGCGAACCGTACTCGCGCACGATCGGAGTGATGCCGGCGTTCAGCATGGCCGCGTAGGTCTCGACCACGACCGGGCGCACGCCGGTGTGGCCGGTCGCAAGGGTCTGCAGCCGCAGCAGCATGAGGGCGCGCACGACCTCGCGCTCGACCTCGGGGCCGGTGCCCGCGGCGTGGGAGCGGATGAGGCTCGCCTGCAGCTGCAGGCGCCGTTCGGGCGCGATGAAGGTGGTGGCCAGTGCGCCGAAGCCGGTCGAGATGCCGTAGTGCGGCTCGGGGTCGTCGGCGAGGCCTTCGACCAGTGCGCGGGCGGCGGCGACGCGGGCGAGCGCCTCGGGGGCGATCTCGACGCGGGCATCGTGGCGGGCCACGGCGACGACGTCCTCGGGGCGCAGCGGTGCGGCGCCGACGGCGACGGACGCCCCCACCTTCTCGAACAGCTCAGTGGTCATGCCTCGATTCCACACCGCCGGGGTGCCGGGCGACAGCGCGTCGTGGCATCCTGTGTCTGTGATCCCAGACAGTCGTCCCCAGGTCCCGGCGGCCGACCACACGCTGCGGATCCTCTCCTTCCTCGCCCGGCAGCGGGGTCCGGCCCCGGCGCTGACGATCGCCACGGCGCTCGGCATCCCCCGCTCGACGGTGTACCACCTGCTCGCGACGCTCCAGGAGCATCAGTTCGTCGTCCACCTGCCCGAGGACCGTCGGTGGGGTCTGGGGATCGCGGCGTTCGAGCTCGCCGGCGGGTACTCGCGGCAGGAGCCCCTCGCACGCCTCGGCCGCCCCGTGCTCGCCGACCTCGCCGACCGCGCGGGCGAGAGCGCCCACCTCGCCGTCATGCACGGCCGCGACGTGCTCTACATCGTCGAGGAGCGCGCACCGCGGCGCCCGGCCCTCGTCACCGACGTCGGCGTGCGCCTGCCCGCGCACCTGACCGCGACCGGCCGGGCGATGCTCGCCGCGCTCCCCCGCGAGCAGGTGCGGGCGCTGTTCCCGGATGCCGCAGCGTTCGCCGACCGCACCGGCCGGGGACCGCGGCGACCGGGCGAGCTGCGGGACCTGCTGCGCACGGTCCGCGCGCGCGGCTACGCCGAAGAGGACGGTGAGGTCACGCTGGGCCTGCGCTCGGTCGGCGTCGTGGTGCGCGACCACGCCGGATGGCCCGCCGCCGCCATCGCGTTGACCTGGCCGGCGGACGCCGAGGCCGAGGCCGGGGCCGCCGTGTCCGGCCCCGGGGCCCCGGGCGCCGCGCCCGACGCCCCCGCGGTCGCGCTCGCCGCACGCGCCGGGGCGGCCGCCGCCGAGCTGGAGCGCCGCATCGGCCGCGCCCGGCCGGTCTAGGTCCGATCGTGCGAGCGAGCCCCTTCAACCCGTCCCAGGAGGGCGAGCCCTTTCACAGGTGCGCGTCGAGCAGCGCCACGATCTCGTTATAGCCGCGCGCTGCGGCGAGCTCGCGCGGGGTGGCGCCGTCGCCGTCGGCCAGCGCGGGATCGGCGCCGCCGTCGAGCAGCAGTTCGACGATCCGCTGATGGACCGGGCCGCCGTCGCCCAGCACGATGGCCTCGATGAGGGCCGTCCAGCCGAGGCGGTTGACATGGTCGAGGTCCGACCCCGCCTCGATCAGGAGCGCGACGGTCGAGACATGCCCGCGCTCGCTGGCCGGGATCACGGCGATGCCGCCGTACCGGTTGGTGACCGTGAGGTCTCCGCCCGCGGCGAGCGCGGCACGCACGACGTCGTCGTACCCGTTGGCGCCGGCGTAGAGCAGCACGGAGTCCCGCAGGTCGTCACGCGCGTTGACATCGGCGCCCTCGGCGATGAGCGCGAGCGCCGCCGCGGTGTCGCCGCGCTTGAGCGCCGCCACCGCTTCGAGCCCCGCCTGCTGCGCAGGGCCGAGTGCCGCCACGTCAGCCGGCCTCGGCGGCGCTGTCGACTTTGACCACCTGGCCGCCGGTGAGCCGTACGAGCTCGTCGAAGGTCAGCGGAAAGACGGTGTGCGGGGTGCCCCCCGCGGCCCAGATCTCGGGGTACCGCGCGAGGTCCTCGTCGACCACGGTCGTGAGGGGCGCGGGGTGACCGGTCGGTGCGACGCCGCCGATCGCCTGGCCTGTGGCCTCCCGCACCTGGTCGGGGTCGGCACGCTGGATCCTCCCGCGTCCGAGCCGCTCGGCGAGCGCTGCGGTGTCGACCCGGTGCGACCCGCTCGTCATCACGAGCAGCGGCTCGCCGTCGCTCATGAAGACGAGGCTGTTGGCGATCGCCCCGACCTCGACGCCCAGCGCCTCGGCGGCGAGGACCGCGGTGGAGGCGGCATCCGGAAGCACGACGATCTCGCCGGCGATGCCGGCGGCACGGAGGGCGTCGTGGACGAGCAGGCTGCGAGTGGGGAGGGCGGTCACGGCGACAGCATAACCAGCGGCGCAGTGTCTGCCGCATGCCGGCTCGCCCGGATGCGTGCACGAATGCAGGCACATCCGGTCCAGCAGGCTCCCGCGGCGCGACGACAGGCGGCGGGCCTCCTGTTCAGCCTGCATTCGCGCACGTTTCGCGCGGGAACCCGCGCTCGTGAGCGTCGCGCAGTCCACGCAGTGCGGCGACGATCGCGTCGGAGTTGTACATGATGTCTGCGGCGATCGGACGGTACGACACCAATCCGCGCGCAGCCAGGGGGCCATCGCGTCGGCGGTCGCGCTTCTGCGACTCCCAGCCGGAGTGGAACGCCTCGCTGTCGCACTCCACCACGAGCCACCCGTCCAGCACCAGATCGACGCGACCGACGCCGCGGATGACGACCTGCACGTCGACGGAGAACCCCAGCATGAGGGCGATCATGCGCAGGATCGTCTCGGGACCGGACTCCGACCGGCCGTCGACGAATCCGCGCAGAAGCCGCTTGCGCGGCTGCACCCGGGAGAAGATCTCCTCCAGGTCGTCCTCGTCGATGAGACCGAGATGCAGCGCCGAGTCCAGCGAGGCGACGGCGGCGCGCGGCGCCTGGCAGTTGGTCGCCTGCGCGAGCGCGTCGACGATGTGCACCGTCGTCGCCCGCGGGTGCGGCGCGCGCAGCAGCGGCGTCCAATGCCACACAGCATTGCGCCGGGCGTGCGCGTGCTTGCGCGCCGACCTCGCGAAGTGGATGTGCATGCGGCGATCGCTGAGCACGAACACACCCAGCGCTGTCAGCGCCGACAGGCAGGTGACCAGTCCGCCCGCTTCAGAAGCCGAGACGACCTCGTCCGAGACCCCCGCACGCAGATAGGTGCCCTTGCGCACAGGAAGGAGCAGACCCGCCGTGACGGCGCGGGCGATCGCACGTCTGCCGAGGCCCTCCGCACGCAGATCGACCGTTCGCCACAACGGCTGAACGATCCCCTCCGGCATCGCGGCCCGGGCGAGCCGAGCCTCGACGAGGTCGACGGGGATCGGCATTCGCGGCATCCGGTCACGATGCGGCACCGGCTCACCACGTGGCATCCGTTCCGCCGGATCTGGTGGCGGATCACCGACCGCGTGCGGCTGTGGAGGAGGCGAAGCCGCGGGCCGGCGCAGCGCCAAGGCCGGGAGCCGCGCCGAAACGTGCAGGTATGCAGGCAGGTCCGTCGCGGGGCCGGGCGAAACCAGCGTCCGAGCGCCCAGCAACCACGCCCTGCCTGCAGTCGTGCACGATTCCGAGCGAGCTGAGTGCGTCGGAGCCCCAGAGCGGTGCAATGTGCGCACTCGCCGCCGTCACGGTTGAACAATCCGCCGACCCGGTGTGGAATGGAAGTGGATGCCGCAACGCCGCGACATCCGTTGCGGCGCGCCACTCGCACCCGCAGCACCCACCAGCGGCCCACGAAGCCCGCCGAAGGAAGCAACGCAATGACGCACACGGTCACCACCCTGCCCCTGCCCGATTTCGCGCACGAACGGGTGGAGGTGATCACGGGGCGACGCAGCGGCCTGTTCATCGCGGTGGCGCTGCATTCCTCGGTGCTCGGCTCCGCGCTCGGCGGCGCGCGGCTGTGGACGTATCCGCTCTGGAGCGACGCGCTGGGCGACGCGCTGCGCCTGTCGGCGGCCATGACCCTCAAGAACGCCGCGGCCGGCCTCGACGCCGGCGGCGGCAAGTCCGTCATCGCCCTGCCGCCGGGCGCCGTGCTCGACGAGGACCGGCGCCGCGCGGCGTTCCTCGACCTCGGCGACGCCGTCGAGTCGCTGCACGGCCTGTACCGGACCGCCGAGGACGTGGGCTCGACCACCGAGGACATGCTCGTCGTGAGCGAGCGGACGGAGCACGTCGTCGGACTGCCCGACGCCGTGGGCGGGTCCGGCGAACCCGCGGGACCGACGAGCCTCGGCGTCTACGAGTCGCTGCGCGCCACGCTGGAGCGGGTCACGGGCGAGGCGGACGTCGCCGGTCGCCGCATCACGATCTCGGGCCTCGGCCAGGTGGGCAGCCGCCTCGCCGTGCGCCTGTCGGCCGAGGGTGCGCAGCTCACCGTGACCGATGTCAACCCGGCCAAGCGCGACCTGGCCGTCGAGCTCGGCGCCGCGTGGGCCGAGCCGGGCGCCGAGCACCTCGTGCCGGCCGACGTGTTCGTGCCCGCGGGGATCGGCGGACTCCTCACCGACGAGGTCATCGACGCGCTCGACGCCAAGGCGGTCTGCGGTCCGGCGAACAACCCGCTGGCCGACCACAGCGGGGCGGCGCGGCTCGCCGGTCGCGGCATCCTCTACGCCCCCGACTTCGTGGTCAACGCGGGCGGGGTCATCTACCTCGACCTCGAGGCGAAGCAGCTGGGCACGCGCGCCGAGATCATGGGACGCGTCGCGCGCATCGGCGACACCGTGCGCCGCATCTTCGACGAGGCCGAGACGCGCGGTGTGACGCCGCTCGAGGCCGCGGAGGGGCTCGCGGCCGAGCGACTCGCGGCGGGCGGACGGCAGCCGGCACTGGCGCACTGAGTCGGGCGGGCCGCCGCCGGCGCGGCGGCCCGCAACTCGTGACACCGCGTCCCGCCGTCGGCGGCATCCGGTTCCAGCTTCATGACCCGAAGTGGCATGATGTTCGCAACCGTGCCGTGCGATCAAAGGAGATCCGGTGTTCACCAGTACCCACCCCGATGTCGAGATCCCCGAGCTCAGCGTCTACGACTACCTCTTCGCGAGCCTGACGGACGACGACCTCGGACGCGTCGCCCTCATCGACCCGGCCACGGGAGCCGAGACGACCTACGGCGCGCTGCGCACCCAGATCGACCTGTTCGCCGGCGCCCTCGTCGCCCGCGGGGTGGGCCTCGACACGGTCGTCGGACTGCTGTGCCCCAACGTGCCGGCCTTCGCGACGGTGTTCCACGGGATCCTGCGGGCCGGCGCCACGGTGACCACGATCAACTCGCTGTACACGGCGGGCGAGATCGAGAAGCAGCTGAAGGATGCCGGTGCCACCTGGCTCGTGACGGTCAGCCCGCTCCTTCCCCAGGCCGCCACCGCGGCGGAGGCGGTCGGCATCCCGCACGAGCGGGTGATCGTGCTGGACGGCGCGGCCGGCCACCCGAACCTGCGGGAGCTCCTGACCGAGGGAGCGCCCGCCCCGGAGGTGTCGTTCGACCCTGCCACGCACGTGGCGGTGCTGCCGTACTCGTCGGGCACGACCGGCATCCCCAAGGGCGTGATGCTCTCGCACCGCAACCTCGTCGCCAACGTCGCGCAGTGCGTGCCCAACATGAATCTCACGAGCTCGGACCGCGTGCTCGCGGTGCTGCCGTTCTTCCACATCTACGGCATGACCGTGCTGCTGAACCTCGCACTGCGCAAGCGGGCGAGCCTCGTCACGATGCCGAAGTTCGACCTGGTCGAGTTCCTCACGAACATCCAGAAGTACCAGTGCACCTACCTCTACATCGCCCCGCCGATCGCGGTGGCGCTGGCCAAGCACCCGATCGTCGACCAGTTCGACATCTCCAGCGTGCACACGGTGTTCTCGGGCGCCGCACCGCTCGACGGCGAGACCGCCGAGATCGCCGGCCGCCGCATCCACGCCCGCATGCTGCAGGGTTACGGCATGAGCGAGCTGAGCCCCGTCTCGCACGCGATGTACTACGGCCGCGACGACGAGCCCGTCAGCTCGGTCGGCGGCATGCTGCCCAACACCGTCAACAAGCTCGTCGACACCGAGACCGGTGAAGAGATCACCGAGCTCGGTCCCGACGGCGTGACCCGGCCGGGCGAGCTGTGGGTGAAGGGCCCGAACGTCATGCTCGGGTACCTCAACAAGCCCGAGGCGACGGCCGAGACCCTCGATGCGGACGGGTTCCTCCACACCGGCGACGTCGCGGTGTACCACGAGGGCGGCTACTTCTCGATCGTCGACCGCGTGAAGGAGCTCATCAAGTACAAGGGCTACCAGATCGCTCCCGCCGAACTCGAGGCGTTGCTGCTGAGTCATCCGAAGGTGATGGATGCCGCCGTCATCGGCGTCCTGGACGACGACCGGCAGGAGATCCCCAAGGCCTTCATCGTCGCCGCGCCCGATTCGGGCCTGACGGAGGACGAGGTGATGGCGTTCGTCGCCGAGCAGGTCGCACCGCACAAGAAGGTGCGCCGCGTCGAGTTCATCGACGCGATCCCGAAGTCCACGGCCGGCAAGATCCTGCGCAAGGATCTGCGCGCGCGCGAGAACGCGGCGGTGTGATCCCGGCGCGGCGAGCGGAGCCCGCTAGGTTGGCGCCATGGAAGGGCTCTGGCTCGCCGCGCTGAGCGGCCTGATCGGCGGCGGCACGCTGCTGGTGGGAGCGGCCGTCGCGTGGTTCGTCGACATCCCGCAGCGCGTCGTCGCGGGCATCATGGCGCTCGGTGCGGGCGTACTGATCTCGACGCTCGCGTTCGAGCTCGTCGAAGAGGCCGCCGACGACGGAGGGCTCGTGCCGACGACGGTCGGGTTCCTGGGCGGCGCGATCCTGTACATCGTCGCCGACCAGCTCGTGTCGAGGCCGAAGAAGCAGCAGCCGGCATCCGGGGTCGACGGCGACGGCAGCGCGAGCATCGTCGCGCGGCGCGCGGCCGGTGCAGGCGCCGCGAGCGGGGCCGGCCTCGTGATCGCGATCGGCGCGCTCATCGACGGCATCCCGGAGTCGATCGTGATGGGCCTCTCGGTGCTCCAGGGCGGCATCAGCATCCCGATCGTCGCGGCCATCGCGATCAGCAACTTCCCCGAGGGCCTGGGGTCGACCGCCGCGCTCAAGCGCGGCGGCAGCTCCGGGCGGTTCGTGGCGATGCTGTGGATCGGCATCGCCGTGATCACGGTCGTCGCCTCGATGCTCGGGTTCGCGGCGTTCCAGACCGCGCCGCCGAACCTCATCGCGCTGATCACCACGATCGCGGCGGGCGGCCTGCTCGCGATGGTCTGCAACACGATGATCCCCGAGGCGTTCGACGAGCAGCACGCGCTCACGGGCCTGTGGGCGACGATCGGATTCCTCGGCGCGTTCCTGCTTCACGAGCTCGCCGGCTGACCCGCGCACGCCAGCTGTGCCAGGGTGTGTGGCATGAGGTTCCTGCGATGGTTCGTGCGGTTCCCCGTCGTCTGGCTCACGATCGTCGTGCTCATCGCGGTGCTGACGCTCGGCGCCGCCGGCTTCGATCGCACCGCGAAGTGGATCGCGATCGTCTACGTCAGCGGGGTGATCGTCTGGACCATCATCGGCATGGTCCGCGACGTCATGCGCGGCCACGTCGGCCTCGACGTGCTGGCGGTCGTCGCCATGATCGCGACGATCGCGGTCGGCGAGTACGTGGCGTCGCTGGTCATCGTGCTGATGCTGTCGGGCGGCGAGGCGCTGGAGGACTACGCCAGCCGCCGCGCCAAGCGCGAGCTGACGTCGCTGCTGGACCGGTCGCCGCAGGTCGCGCACGTGCTCGTGCATCCGCAGTCCGACAGCGACGAGGTGCAGGACGCGGATGCCGCCGACGTGCGCGTGGGCGATGTGCTGCTCGTGCGGCCCGCCGAGATCGTGCCCGTCGACGGCACGCTGCTGAGCGACGACGGCTCGTTCGACGAGTCTTCGCTGACCGGCGAGAGCCTCCCGGTGAGCCGTGCGGCGGGCGACGAGGTGCTGTCGGGCTCGGTGAATGGCTCGCGCGCCGTGCGGATCCGCGCACTGCGCCGCAGCGCCGACAGCCAGTACCAGCAGATCGTCGAGCTCGTGAAGCAGGCGCAGGAGGACCGCGCCCCCACCGTCCGCCTCGCCGACCGCTTCGCGATCCCGTTCACGGCGGTGTCGCTCGTCATCGCGGGAGCCGCATGGGCCGTCTCGGGCGACCCCGCGCGGTTCGCCGAAGTGCTGGTGCTGGCCACGCCGTGTCCCCTTCTGATCGCCGCCCCGGTGGCGTTCCTCGGCGGTCTCTCGAGGGCCGCCAAGGCCGGCATCATCGTCAAGGGCGGTGCGGTCATCGAGCAGCTCGCCCGCGTGCGCTCGGCGGCGTTCGACAAGACCGGCACGCTCACCGAGGGCCGCCCCGACCTGGTCGCCGTCGTCCCCGCGCCCGGCTTCGACGAGGAGGAGCTGCTCACCCTGGCCGCCTCCGCCGAGCAGTACTCCAGCCACGTGCTCGCCGACGGCATCCGCCGCGCGGCCGCGGGCCGCGGCATCCAGCTGCTCTCGGCCGTCGAGGCGAACGAGGTGGCGACCAACGGAGTCACGGCGCAGATCGACGGCCGCACCGTCGTCGTCGGCAAGCCCGCGTACGTCGCGTCGATCGCCCCCGACACCGAGCGACGCGGCATCCGCGAGGGCGAGGCGGCCGCGTACGTCGCGGTGGACGGCCGGTTCGCGGGAACCCTCGTGCTGGCCGACGACCCGCGCCCCGAGTCGCAGGCGGTGGTGTCGTGGCTGCGCGACACCGGCGTCGAGCGGATCGTCATGCTGACCGGCGATGCGCAGGCGACCGCGGATGCCGTCGCCCGCGGCGTCGGGATCACCGATGTGCACGCCGAGCTGCTGCCGCCCGAGAAGGTGCACCTCGCTGCACAGCTGCGGCCGCGCCCGGTGATGATGGTCGGCGACGGCGTGAACGACGCCCCGGTGCTCGCGGCCGCCGACATCGGCATCGCAATGGGCGCCAAGGGATCGACCGCCGCCGGCGAGGCGGCCGACGCCGTCGTGCTGAAGGATTCGCTCGCCGGCATCGCCGACGCCGTCTCGATCGGGCGTCACACGCTGCGGGTCGCCTACACGGCGATCTGGATCGGCATCGCGCTGAGCATCGGCCTCATGCTCATCGCGACGACCGGCGTGATCCCGGCGGTGGCCGGCGCCCTCATCCAGGAGGGCGTCGACCTGGCGACGATCCTCTACGCGCTCCGGGCGCTGACGGGTCCGGCGACCGGGCTCGTGATCCCCACGCCGACGCCGCGCGAGCGCACCGCCGTCGACGCCGCCTGAGGCGGTAGTGGTTGCCGCCGCCGCCCCCGGGGGGCGCCATCCACTCCTCTCACGATGTGAGCGTCACGGCCACGGCGCCGGAGCGGGCGGCGCCACCACCGGCGGGCGGTCGTCGCACGTGATGGTGTTCGGCAGCTCCCACGACGCCATCCACGGCCCCGTGGTGCCGCCGCCGTCGTTGCCGCCGAGGTCGGCCACCGAGAACTCCGAGCCGGTGGGCGGGAACCCGAACGAGCCGCAGTTGTTGATGCCCACGGCGCCGACGTTCCGGGCATCCACGTTCTGGAACGACGCGCCGCCCTTCACCCGGGCGCTCAGCACCGACGTCCCCGTGCCGTCGACCCGCACGTCCGCGAACGACACGTCGGTCATCGAGTAGAGGTCCTTCACGCCCCACTCCGACACCAGCATGATCGCGTTGTACGTGCTGTCGAGGTAGTGATCGCCGGTCACGTGGATGCCCGAGATCGATCCCTCGAGCGCGTACACCCAGAGCGAGCCGAGCCCGATGTTCCAGTTGAGCTCACGCGTGCCCGCCCGCACCGTCGTGTTGTCGCGGAACGTCAGCGCGCCCGCGAACGGGTGCGCCCCGAACCGCGAGCCGGCGTGCAGGGCGCTGCCCTCGCGGATCGTGTCGGCCACCAGGTTGCCCGCGACGGTGTTGTCGGTGCCGCCGTAGATCGCGATGCCGTTGGCGAGGTTCGGCGTCTGCACCGTGTTGCGCTCGAACGTGTTCCGCGCGTTCGTGGGCGTCGTGCCGCCCTTGGCCTCGGCCCACATCGCCAGGCCGTCGTCGCCCGAGTTGCGCACGAAGTTGTGCCGCGCCACCGAGTCGGTCACGCCGATGTGGAAGTTCAGCGCGTCGGCGATCTGGTCGACGATGATGTTGCGCTCAACGGTGACGTTCGACATCGGGCCGTCGAACCACATGCCGACCTTGGTGTGCTGGATGTACAGATCCGAGAACGACGAGTCGTGGAACGCCCCGCCGATCGCGTTGACCTGATCCGTGTCGATGCGCTCACGCACGTCGCCGACGATCGAGAATCCTGACAGGTGGACGTCGGTGCTGCCTCCGTCTGCGGCATCCTTCCCGTAGAAGCCGACTCCGGTGTGCGTCGAGCCGTCCGGCGCCGGCTCGGCGAGCGCGACCTCGGACCCGAAGACCGTGGTGTGCCAGTTGCCCGCGCCCTGGATCGTCACATCGTCGACGAGGATGTGCCGCTCGACGCGGAAGTCGCCCTTCGGGACGTACACGATCTGCCCCCGCTGCTTCGCGGCCGCGATGGCCGCATCGAACGCGTCGGCCGAATCGCGGCGCCCGGTCGGGTCGGCGCCGAAGTCGACGACGTTCGCCGCCTTCTTGACGACGACCGGCTTGCCGACCAGCTCCGTGTCGATCAGGTCGATGACCGTCCACGGCACGTCGGCGGATGCGATCAAGCGCACCTTGTCGCCCGCCTTGTACGTCTTGTGCAGCAGCAGCCGCTGCTCGTCGTAGAACTTCATGGGGCGGAACGGTGCGGTCGGCTCGAACGCCGGCGTCGTGGCGGCGGGCACGCACGCGCACTCGGCCACCCACCAGTCCGGGTGCAGCAGCCCGGCGTTCGGATCGTTCGTGAAGGGGTACTGGTTGTACAGGTAGGCGTACTGCGACGTCAGCTGCATCGTGTTCGTGTGCGGGCCCGTCTGCACCGTGAGCGGTGCCGTGAGCCCGCCGCCGTTCGGCGCATCCGGGATGCTGTACCGGACTGTGAGGGCGTCCGTGGCCGCCGGGAGCGTGAACTCGACGTACTGCCCGGGCGTCAGGCGGACCGCCGAGCGTCCGGATGCCTCGGCCTCGATCGTGTACGCCTCGCGGCCGGGGCCGATCACGGTGCCGTCCGTGACCGCGTTCTCGGCCTCCTGCTCGAGGAAGGCGACGTCGGCGCCGCGACCGGCCACGAGCGCCGGATCCAGCGCCGCGCGCGTCACGACGGGCGGCGGCGTGTTCCAGCCGGGCGGCGCGGCGGCGGCGGCCTGCGCCGTGACCGCCATACCGACGGCGAGGGATGCCGCGGCCGCAGCCGCGACGAGGGTTCGGGTTCGTGTCATCGTCGACTCGCTTCATCCGGGGTGGGACGGGCCGCGATGCCCGCTCGCGCTCAATCTAGAGGTGCGACGCAGGAGTTCTCAAGCACTTGTCTGAGTCTTGCAGACATTTGCGGACTTCTTGCACGTCTTGCGGCGCTTTGCGTAGTGCCATCCCGGACTCGCGGAAGGGTACATTTCCGCGGCGGGAATCCACCCTTTCGCGGTTCCGGGTGGGCGCGCAGGGCCACCGGCATCCTTCGACGTGAAGCGCTACGCGGTGGCCCAGAGGTCGTCGTCGTCGGCCGCCGCGGCCGGCGGGTCGACCGTGAGCCCGTGGAGCAGTCCGAGTGCGTCGCGGACCTCGTCGATCCGCCCCTCGACGGCGAGCTCACGCATGCGCACCGACGGCTTGTGGAGCAGGACGCCCGCGAGGTGGCGCAGTGCCGCCTCGACCTCGTCACCGGCGCCGCGGGCGCGGGCCCGGGCGATCTCGTCGTCCACGACCTTGAGCACTTCGCCGCGCAGGGCGGTGATCGCGGGGCCCACCTCGCGGTCGGCAGCGAACTCCGTCGCGGCGTCGCCGACGATGGCGCGCGCGTCGGCGTGGGCGCTGAACTCCTCCAGCGGCGCGTGCAGGCGGATCGTCTCGAGGTCGAGCAGCTCGACGCCCTCGACCGTGCCGACGGCGGGGTCGACGTTGCGGGGCAGCCCGAGGTCGATCACGAGCACGCGGCGCCCCGGCACGAAAGCGTCGGCGTGCACGACCGCGTCGGCGGTGCACGTGATCACGACATCGGCCTGTGCCGCTTCGGCGGCGAAGTCGGTCACCGGCAGGAGCCCGCGCTGCACGGCGAAGCCCTCGGCGCGGCCGGAGGGAGAGAAGACGTGGATGTCGCCGGCGCCGCGGGCACGCAGCGCGTCGACGGTGCGTGCGGCGTAGCGTCCGGTGCCGACCAGCACGATCCGCGCGGCGGCCCAGTCCGACACGCGGCTGGAGGCCAGTTCGAGCGCAAGACGCACGAGCGAGCGGTGCGCACCCCGCAACTGCGTGCGGTTGCGCACGCCGCGACTGGTGTGGGTGGCCTTCTGGAACAGGCGCTCCAGCTCGCCGCTGGTGAGGCCGTCGGCGCGCGCGGTGTCGAGCGCGCGGCGCACCTGGCCCGAGATCTCGTCCTCCCCCACGACCACGGACTCCAGGCCGCTGGTGACGGCGAAGAGGTGGGCAGCGGCATCCGCCCCCTGGTGCACCGCGACGGACGCGCGCAGCACCTCGGGCGACACGTCGGAGGCCTCGGCCATCGCCTCGACGACCGACTCCACGGCGACCGCCTCGCCGCCGGTGAGCGGCTCGTCGATGTCGAGATAGGCCTCGAAGCGGCTGCAGGTGGCGAGCACCACCGCACCCGCGACGAAGATCTCGCGCTCGACGAGAGCCTTCGTCGCCGTGGGCGCCCCCACGGAGAGACGCTCCAGGGTGTCGAGGCTCGCGTTCCGATGGTTCGCGGTCAGACAGAGGAGCACGACTCTAATCTTAACGTGTGACGTTGCATGACTCTCACCCTTCCGTCCTTCAGAGAAACGATCCCCCTGCGCTGATACGCGCGTACCGCGGCGAACGGCCGGCGATCACGCCGGTCTGGTTCATGCGGCAGGCGGGGCGTTCCCTGCCGGAGTACCGGGAGCTGCGCGTCGGAACCGACATGCTCGACGCCTGCCTGAACCCGGAGCTGGCGAGCGAGATCACGCTGCAGCCGGTGCGTCGCCACGGCGTCGATGCGGGCATCTTCTTCAGCGACATCGTCATCCCGGTGCGCCTCGCGGGCGTCGACGTGCGCATCGTCGCCGGCCGCGGCCCCGTGCTCGAAAGCCCGGTGCGCACCGCCGCCGACGTCGCGGCGCTCCCCCCGCTGGACCCGGCCTCGCTCGCCCCGATCCGCGAAGCGGTCGCGCTGACGGTCGCCGAGCTCGGCGCCACGCCCCTCATCGGCTTCGCGGGCGCGCCGTACACGCTCGCGTCGTACCTGGTCGAGGGCGGCCCGTCGAAGGAGCAGCTCAAGACCCGCGCGCTCATGCACTCCGACCCCGAGACATGGGCGGCCCTTCTGACGTGGTGCGCGACGATCACGGGCGCATTCCTGCGGGCACAGCTCGAGGCCGGCGCGTCGGCGGGCCAGCTGTTCGACTCGTGGGCGGGCTCGCTGAGCCTCGCGGACTACTCCGACCACGTCGCCCCGTTCTCGGCGCTGGCGCTCGACGCCGTCCGCGACCTCGACGTGCCCCTCGTGCACTTCGGCGTCGGGACCGGTGAGCTCCTCGCCCGCATGCGCGACGTCGGCGTCGACGCGGTCGGTGTGGACTGGCGCCTGCCGCTGGACGAGGCTGTGCGCCGCGTCGGCCAGGGGGTCACCGTCCAGGGCAACATCGACCCTGCGCTGCTGCGCGCGCCGTGGCCGGTCCTGGAGGCGCACATCGTCGACGTGCTCGAGCGCGGCAAGGCCGCCCGGGCCCACGTGCTCAACCTCGGGCACGGCGTGCCGCCCGACACCGACCCCACCGTCCTCACCCGCATCGTGGAGTTCGTGCACGCGCATGCCTGACCCCTCCGACCGCTACTCGGTCGTCGGCGGCGGCGTCGGCGGGCTCGTCGTGGCCCGGCGGCTTGCGGCCGCGGGCGCCCGGGTCACGGTGTTCGAGGCATCCGATCATCTCGGCGGCACGGTCGCACGGCACGAGGTGGCGGGGATCGGGTTGGATGCCGCCGCCGAGAGCTTCGCCGTCCGCGGCGGCGTCGTGGCGGCCCTGCTCGCCGAGCTCGGCCTGCAGGACGACATCGTGGCACCCGCACCGGGGCCCGCCTGGCTGCAGCCCGTCGTGGGCGACGCCGTGCCGCTGCCGGCGACGGCGCTCCTCGGCATCCCGGCGGATCCCCTGGCGGACGACGTCGTGCGCGTCGTCGGGCGCGAGGCCGCCGTCCGCGCGGTCGAGCTCGACGCCCGTCCGGTGGGCGCCGTGCCCGACACCCTCGGCGCCCTCGTGCGCGAGCGGCACGGCGCGGGCGTGCTGGACCGCCTGGTCGCGCCCGTCGTGCACGGCGTGCACTCGCAGCATCCCGACGAGGTGCCTGTCGCCCGGGCCCACCCGGGCCTGGCCGATGCCGTCAGCGCCGCCGGGTCGCTCGGCGGCGCCGTCGCCCGGCTGCGCGCGGCCGCTCCCCCCGGTGCGGCCGTCGCCGGCATCCGCGGCGGCACGCACCGCATCGTGCCCGCCCTGACCGACGACCTCGGCCGCCGAGGGGGCGACGTGCGCCTGAACAGCCGCGTCGACGACCTGTCGCGTCTGGGGGGCACGGTCATCGTCGCGGCGCCGGGCATCGCGACCGCCGGTGCACCGGGTCGTCGCATCGACCTCGTCACGCTCGTGGTCGAGCAGGACGAACTGGATGCCGCCCCCCGCGGCACCGGGCTGCTCGTGGCCGCCGGAGCACCGGTGGGCGCCCGCGCGCTCACCCACGCGACGGCGAAGTGGGCCTGGCTGCGCGAAGCCGCCGCCGGCCGCCACGTCCTCCGCCTGTCGTACGACCAGACCCCCGCGGACCCGGTGGCCGCAGCCCGCGCCGATGCCGAGAAGCTGCTCGGGGTCGCGCTGCCGAGGCTGGTCGACGCCGCACACGTCTCATGGATGCGGCCGGGTGCGGCATCCGCCTCTCCCCCGGGCGTGACGCTCGTCGGCGAGACCGTCGCCGGCTCGGGACTCGCGGGCATCGTGGCCCACGCCGAGCGCACGGCCGCCGAGCTGCTCGCCCGCTGACGGTCCGCCTCCCCGGCCTGCGCGGAAGGCTGCGCGGGGAGGACGCCCCGGCAGGAGTGGGAGGATAGAGGCATGACGGATGCCCCGGCCCAGACCTCCCCTGACACCCTCGGCTACACCCTGTGGGCCGTGTTCCGGCGGGACCCCCAGCGGCCGGCGCCGGCGGGCGAGCTGGCGGCGGCGGTCGCCGAGGTCGAGGCCTCGGGTGTCGTGGTGCGCGGGTTCTACGACGTCTCGGGCCTGCGCGCCGACGCCGACCTCATGATCTGGCTCACCGGGGTGGGCATCGCGCCCGAGGTGCTGCAGTCGGCGCTGCGGACGCTCCGCCGCGCCGAGCCGCTCGCGTCGCTGCTGCCGGTGTGGAACGCGATGGGCGTGCACCGCGACGCCGAGTTCACCGCCAGCCACCTGCCCGCGTTCATGCGCGACAAGGACGCTGAGGCCTGGCTCACCGTCTACCCGTTCGTCCGCTCGTACGACTGGTACATCCTGCCCGACGACGAGCGCCGTCAGATGCTCGCCGACCACGGCCGCAAGGGCGCCGCGCACCGCTCGGTGCTGAGCAACACGGTCGCGTCGTTCGCGCTCGGCGACTACGAGTGGATCCTCGCCCTCGAGGCGCCCGAGCTCGTGGAGCTCGTCGACCTCATGCGCGACCTGCGTCAGACCGAGGCCCGCCGCCACGTGCGCGAAGAGGTGCCGTTCTACACCGGTCGGCGCATCGGCCTCGACGAGATCGCCGAGGTGCTCTCGTGAGCACCCTGCGCATCGGCACGCGGGGCAGCACGCTCGCGCTCGCCCAGACCGGCATGTTCGCCGACGAGCTGGCCGACGCGACCGGCGTGACGACCGAGATCGTCACCATCACGACCGACGGCGACCGCTCGAACGAGCCGCTGTCGCGCGCCGGCGGCACCGGCCTGTTCACCGGCGCACTGCGCGACGCGCTCGAGGCCGACGAGTGCGACCTCATCGTGCACTCGCTCAAGGATCTTCCGACCGCGCCGCACGATCGGCTCGTGATCGCGGCCATCCCGGCCCGCGAAGACCCCCGCGACGCGCTCGTGGCCCGCGACGGCCTGACGCTGGACGAGCTTCCCGCCGGCGCCCGCGTGGGCACCGGATCGCCGCGCCGCATGGCGCAGCTGCGCGCACGGCGCCCCGACCTCGAGGTCGTCGACATCCGCGGGAACGTCGACACCCGGCTCGGCAAGGTGACCGGCGGAGAGCTGGATGCCGTCATCCTCGCCGCCGCAGGACTGCGCCGGATCGGACGCGCCGATGTCGTGACGGAGTTCCTCGACGCCGACGCGTGGCCCACCGCCCCGGGTCAGGGCGCCCTCGCCGTCGAGGTGCGCCGCGGCGACGAAGACCTCGTCCGCGCGCTCGACCACGCCGAGACCCGCGCCGCCGTGGAGGCCGAACGCGAAGTGCTCGCCCTGCTCGAAGCCGGCTGCTCGGCGCCCGTCGGCGCCCGCGCGGTCGTCGACGCGGGCCTGCTGCTGCTGTCGGTGAGCGTCTACAGCCTCGACGGCGCCACCATCCTCACGTCGTCGCATGCGGCGGTCTGGCCCGATGCCGACGCGCCCCGCGACATCGCCGCCGCCGTCGCCCGCGAGCTGCTCGCGGCCGGCGCCGCCGACCTGACCGGAGAACGCCCGTGATCCACCCCCGTCCGCGTCGCCTGCGTGCGACGCCCGCTCTGCGGCGCCTCGTCGCCGAGACGCGTCTGCACCCCGCCGAGCTGATCCTCCCCGTCTTCGTGCGCGAGGGTGCCGGCGCGCCGGTGCCCATCTCGTCCATGCCCGGCGTCGTCCAGCACACCACCGACTCGCTCAAGGGCGTCGTCGCGGATGCCGCGGCCGCCGGCATCGGCGGCATCATGCTGTTCGGCGTGCCCGAGCACAAGGACGCCGTGGGCTCGGGCGCGACCGATCCCGACGGCATCCTCAACGTCGCGACGCGCGTCGCGGTCGCCGAGGCGGGCGACGCCCTCGTCGTGCAGACCGACCTGTGCCTCGACGAGTTCACCGATCACGGCCACTGCGGCGTCCTCGACGCGCACGGCTACGTCGACAACGACGCGACCCTGGAGCGCTACCGCGAGATGGGCGTCGCGCAGGCCGCGGCGGGCTCGCAGCTGCTGGGCCTGTCGGGCATGATGGACGGCCAGGTCGCCGCCGTGCGCGACGCGCTCGACGACGCCGGGTACCTGAACACGCCGATCCTCGCCTATGCCGCAAAGTACGCGTCGGCGTTCTACGGCCCGTTCCGCGAGGCGGTGCAGTCCTCGCTCGTGGGCGACCGCCGCACGTACCAGCAGGATCCGGCGAACCGCCGCGAGGGCGCGCTCGAGCTCGACCTCGACATCGCCGAGGGCGCCGACATCGTCATGGTGAAGCCCGCGATGAGCTACCTCGACGTGCTGGCGGATGCTGCGGCATCCAGCCCCGTGCCGGTGTGGGCGTACCAGGTGTCGGGCGAGTACGCGATGATCGAGGCGGCTGCCGCCCACGGCTGGATCGACCGCCGGCGTGCGATCGAGGAGTCGGTGGTCGGCATCCGCCGCGACGGAGCCGACGCCGTCCTGACCTATTGTGCCCTCGAGCTTGCGGAGTGGATCCGATGACGACGAACGCACAGGAGTTCGACCGCGCCCGCGGCGCGATGCCCGGCGGCGTGAACTCGCCCGTGCGCGCGTTCGGGTCGGTCGCCGAGACGCCCCGCTTCTTCGTGTCGGCGTCCGGCCCGTACGTCACCGACGTCGAGGGGCGCGAATACGTCGACCTGGTCGGCTCATGGGGCCCGGCGATCCTCGGGCACGCGCACCCCGCCGTCGTGAAGGCGGTGCAGGATGCCGCCGCCCGCGGTCTCGGCTTCGGCGCGTCGACGCCGGGCGAGACCGAGCTCGCCGAGCTCATCGCCGCGCGGGTCACGCGCGACGGCGCGCACCCCGTCGAGAGGGTGCGGCTCGTGTCGACGGGCACCGAGGCGACGATGACCGCCATCCGACTGGCGCGGGGCGCGACCGGCCGTGACCTCATCGTGAAGTTCGCCGGGCACTACCACGGCCACTCCGACGGCCTGCTGGCCGAGGCCGGGTCCGGCGTCGCGACCCTGGCGATGCCGGGCTCCGCGGGTGTGCCCGCGGCCATCGCGGCGCAGACGCTCGTCATCCCCTACAACGACCTCGAGGCGGTGCGCGAGGTGTTCGCGGCCCGCGGCGACGAGATCGCCGCGGTGATCGTCGAGGCGGCACCAGCCAACATGGGCATCGTGCCGCCCGCGCACGGCTTCAACGCCGCTCTCGCCGACATCGCGCACGCGCACGGCGCGCTGCTGATCCTCGACGAGGTGCTCACCGGCTTCCGCGTCGGACCGGCCGGCTGGTACGGCATCGACCCGGTGCCCTTCACGCCCGACCTGATCACGTTCGGCAAGGTCGTGGGCGGCGGCCTCCCGCTCGCCGCGATCGGCGGGCCCGCTGCGCTCATGGAGCTGCTGGCGCCGCTCGGCCCGGTGTACCAGGCGGGCACGCTGAGCGGCAACCCGCTCGCCGTCGCCGCCGGGCGCGCGACGCTCGACCACCTCGACGCGGCGGCCTATGCCCGCATCGACGCCGCCGCGGCGACGATCGCCGAGGCTGCGGCATCCGCTCTCCGCGATGCGGGCGTGACCCACGTGCTGCAGCGCTCGGGCAACCTCTTCTCGATCCAGTTCGCCCCCGAGGCGCCGACCGACTACGACACCGTGAAGGCGCAGGAGGCGTTCCGCTACCCGCCGTTCTTCCGCGCCATGCTCGCGCAGGGCGTGTCGCTGCCGCCGTCGGTGTTCGAGGCGTGGTTCGTGTCGGCATCCCACGACGACGCCGCGGTGGCGCGCATCGTCGCCGCTCTCCCCACTGCCGCCCGCGCGGCGGCAGAGGCCACCCCGGCCTGAACCGGGCCGCTCGCGGCCCGGGCACCACGGTCCCACCGGCGGATCATCCGCGCGCATGACGTGTCGGGCGGGAGATCACTCTCCCGCCCGACGCGGCACGGCACCCGCGCACGGCACCGTGGAAGCATGAGTTCTTTCGTGATCGAGGCCACCGGCCTCGAGAAGTCCTTCGGCACGACCCGGGCACTGGCGGGGGTGTCGCTCGCGGTGCGGGCGGGCGAGTCGCTCGCCATCATGGGCGCCTCCGGCTCCGGCAAGACGACGCTGCTGCACTGCCTCGCCGGCATCACACTGCCCGACGCCGGCGCTGTCGCGTTCCAGGGCCGCGCGGGCCGCGTCGGCGTGAACACCTTGAACGAGCGCGCCCGCTCCCAGCTGCGCCGTGAGGAGTTCGGGTTCGTGTTCCAGCAGGGGCTGCTGATCCCCGAGCTCACCGCCATCGAGAACGTGGCCCTCGCGCTCATGCTGAACGGCATGTCGCGGCGGGAGGCGACCTCGCACGCGTCGGGCTGGCTCGCCGCATTGGGCCTGGCCGGCATGGAGGACCGCCGCATCGGCCAGCTCTCGGGCGGCCAGGCGCAGCGCGTGGCGATCGCCCGCGCGCAGGTGACCGGAGCGACGGTCGTCTTCGCCGATGAGCCCACCGGTGCGCTGGACTCCGCGACCTCCGCCGAGGTGATCGGCGCCCTCCTGCACTCGACCACCGGCCAGGGACGCACCCTCGTCATGGTGACCCACGATGCCGACATCGCCGCCCGCTGCTCCCGCATCGTCGAAGTGCGCGACGGGCGCATCGTCGGCGAGCGCGTCGGAGCGGCGGCATGATCGCGCGCGTCGCCTGGCTGCTCGCCCGGCCCGGGGCATCCGGGGCGGCGACCCTCGTCCTGCCCACGACGGCCTTCGCGATCGTCACGGCGCTGCTGCTCACGGTGCTGGGCGGAGCCCAGTCGTTCTGGACCTGGACGGACGACATCGCCCTCAGCTATCAGCTCCTCGCCGTCGTCGCGCTGGTGCTGCTCATCGTGCCGCTGGCCTCGCTCGGCGGGGCGGCGGCGCGACTGTCGGCACGGCGCCGCGACGACCGCCTGGCCACCCTGCGGCTGCTCGGCGCCACGCCGGCGACGGTCTCTGCCCTCGCCGTGCTCGAATCGACCGTGCTCGCGCTGGTGGGTGCCCTCGCAGGTGTCGTCCTCTCCCTCGCCTTCGTCCCCCTGCTTGCCCTCGTGCCCTTCCGCGGGGAGCCCCTCGGCATCGCCGGCGTCGTGCTGAGTGCGCCCGTGATCGCTGGGACGGTGCTCGGAATCGCGGCACTGGCCGCCGTCAGCGCGGTGCTCGGGCTGCGTCAGGTGGTCATCTCGCCGCTCGGGGTGCGCACCCGTCAGGATGCGCCGAAGCTGTCGTGGGTGCGCGCCGGCATCGCCGCGGCCGTGGTCGTCCTCTCGTTCGGGCTCATGAGCGTGCTGCAGGTGGCGGGCAGCGCGATGCTGATCATCGCCTTCCTCGCGGCCGCGTTCGGCGGAACCCTCGCCGTCCTCAACCTGGTCGGCCCATGGGTCATCCGCCTCGTCGCCCAGCGGCAGTCCCGCCGGGCGACGCGTCCGGCCAGGCTCCTCGCCGCACGCACCGTGCTCGAATCCCCCAAGGCCGCCTGGCGTCAGGTGTCGGGCGTGGCCTTGACGAGCTTCATGGCCGTGTTCGCCGGCGTCGGCGTCGCCCTCGTCGACCTCACGGCAGCGGACACCGGGATGGACGCCGACGCCGCGCAGCTGTTCGCCGACATCCGCACCGGCATCCTCATCACGGTGATCGGCTCGTTCCTCATGGTCGCGTGCTCCGTCGGGGTGAACCAGGCCGCCGGCATCCTCGATCGCCGCGAGCTGTACCGCTCGCTCGACATGCTCGGCATGCCGGAGCGGACGATGGATGCCGCCCGCCGGCGTGCCGTCATGTCGCCGCTGCGTCTCACCGCGATCGGCTCCGCGGTCGTCGCCGCCGTCGTGATGCTTCCGCTGACCGGCGCCACGCTCCTCTTCCAGCCTCTCGCGCTGATCGTCATCGCCGCCGTGCTGGCCGCGGGGATCGGGGTGGTGGCACTGGGCCTGGTCGTGACGAGACCGCTGCTGCGCCGTGCGGCCACGGAGGGCTGAAGCCGGACCGGCCCCGCATGGCTTCATCCGCTCATTAGGGTGAAGCCATGCGCATCCTCGATTCCATCGACGACGAGCTCATCGGGCAGCTGCGTCGCGACAACGAGTTCTTCTGGCTGGATGCCACCGACCTTCCCGCCGACCAGATCACGCGCCTCGGCACGCTGCTCGGTCTGCATCCGCTTGCTGTCGAGGACAGCATCCGATTCGGCCAGCGCCCGAAGCTCGACACGTACGGCGACACCGCGCTGCTGGTGCTGCAGGGTGCGGTGCGGTCGCAGCCCGAGGATCGCAACCCCCACCCGCTCGAAGAGATCCACTGCCATCTGAGCGGCGACTTCATCGTCACTCTGCACCGGCGCCCCTACCCCGATCTGCACCGCGTCGCGCCGCTGTTCTCCCATGCGAAGACGGCCAAGAGCGAGCAGTACCACGTCTACAAGATCATCGACGCGGTGGTCGACAGCTACTTCCCGATGCTCGCCGACCTCGACGAGCAGATCAGCGATCTCGAAGATGCGATCGCCGCGGGCGGTGGACGCCCCGAGCTCGACGAGACGTTCCGCCTGAAGCGCCTGCTGCTCCGGCTTCGCAAGGCCGTCGTGCCGATGCGCGATGTCTTCGCGCGCGAGGTCGAGGTGATCGTCGATCTCGCGGGGCTCGAAGCCGACAGTCACGACTACTTCCGCGACGTCTACGATCATCTGATCCGCATCACCGACGAGCTCGACTCGTACCATGAGCTGGTCAACGGCTGCACCGACCTGTACCTCTCGACGATCGCGAACCGACAGGGTGAGACGTCGAAGCAGCTCGCGATCATCGCGTCGATCTTCCTGCCGCTGAGCTTTCTCACCGGCTTCTTCGGCATGAACTTCGGCTGGGCGGTCACACACGTGTTCGACGGCCCCTGGGCGTTCGCGGCGGGGTGCGCGGTGATGGCGGCCGCGGCGGGCGGCATGTGGCTGTTCTTCCGCCGCAAGGGCTGGACCGGCACCGACGGCTGATCGAGCCGGCGGTGCAGCATCCCGCCGCCGTCAGCGCGCGTCCGGGTCGTCCGCGTGGCGATCCCGAGCGGGCAGGAGCCCGAGCGAGATCAGCGGCGTGAGCGCCACCAGCCCGAAGGCGAGCGGGTAGCCGGCCACGGTGATCAGCGCTCCCACGAGCGGTCCGACGGCCGACGCGCTGAGGAACTGGCCGGTGTTCTGGATGCCGAGCGCACGGCCCGCCCAGCGGGAGCCGGCTGCCTCGGCCACCGAGGTGTACGCCAGCCCGTTGTCGGCGACGCTGATGGTGGCCGCGATCACGAAGACCGCCGCCGCGACGGCGTCCCAGTGCGCCCAGCCGGCGGCTCCGAGCGCGACCATCGCGACCACTCCTGCGAGCGCGACCTGGCGCAGCACGCCGACGCGCGTGCCGCGACGATCGCTGACGTGCCCGATCACGATCCTTCCGACGGCGCCGACGAACTGCGAGGCGGCGACGAGGATGCCGGCGGCCGTCGCATCCCATCTCATTCCCGCGGTGAACCACACCAGACCGAACGTCGACAGGGTGAACTGCGGAAAGACCAGCAGTGCCGAGACGAGGTGGATGCGCAGCAGGAAGCCGTCGCGCGCGTACGGGTTCGCCGTCGCGGCCGCGGCTGCGCCCGCCGGAGCGCTCGGGCGGGGCGGGTTGCGGATCCCCCACGCGCACAGCCCCGCGAGCACGAGGGCTGCGGCCCCCGAGAGCACGAACGGCGCGGTGGCCCCGACATCGGAGGCCAGCGCCGGCACGGTCAGCGCGGCGACGGCGACGCCCAGGGGCTGCGACATCTGCCGGATGCCCATCGCGAGCCCTCTGCGCTCGCGGGGGAACCAGCCGACGACGACCCGGCCGCTGGCGGCGTTGGTGCTGGCGGAGGCGGCGCCCCCGAGCATCAGCACGACGGCGAGCCCGGCGTAGCCGTCGACGGGCACCGCGGCGAACGCGAAGACGGCGGTCAGCGCGAGACCGCCCGCGATGATCCAGCGCTCCCCGAACCGGTCCGCCAGCGCACCCCAGGCGACGAGCGTGAGCACCATGCCGAACGTGGGCGCGGCCGCGAGCAGGCCGGCCTGGGCGAGCGGCATCCCCTCGGCATGCAGCATCGGGATGAGGTAGGCGGGGGTCGAGACGAGGAGCGTGCCGGCGGCCTGTGCGGCGACGCCGAGCGCGAGCATGACCCACGCCCTCGTCGGTGTCCGTGTCGGGTGCGTCGCCACCGGGTTCGACATGGGGCTTCCTTCTTCACTGCGGTCGAGTACCATTACGGTATACCACTACGGTGCACCAGAACGGACGCGATGAACACGGCGAACGAGAGCGGCCTGTACGACAGGCTTCGCACGGCGATCCTCTCCCTCGAGCTCATGCCCGGCGAAGGGCTGAGCGAGCGCGGCCTGGAGTCCCTGCTCGGGGCGTCGCGCACCCCCATCCGCGCCGCGCTGATGCGACTCGAGAACGAAGGGCTCACCCAGCGCGAGGGCCGCGGCTGGCAGGTCGCGCCGATCGATCTGACCGAGATCCGCGCCGTGATGGAGTACCGCGAGGCCGTCGAGGCCGCGCTCGTCGAGCACGTCGTCGAGCGCGCCGACGACGCCGAGCTCGCCGCCCTCCGCGCCATCGCCGATGCCCACCACAGCCACGACGACGAAGAGGCCGGGCTGCGAGACGGGAGCGAGTTCCACCTCGCCCTCGCGCGCCTGTCGCGCAACCCGTTCCTGGCCGAGGCGATCGGCAATGCGCTCACCCGGTTGAGCCGCACCCGATGGCTCGAGGTGCGCACCCCCGAGTCCCGGGCGCAGGCGCGCGCCGAGCACCTCGAGATCGCCGCCGCCGTGGCCGATCGCGATGCCGAGCGGGCACGACGACTCGTCGTCGCGCACAGCAGGGGCACGCGCGACCGCCTGCTGACCTCGCTCGAAGAGGAGCGCCGCCGGCTGCGCGGACGAGGTGTCGCCATCATCGAGTCCTCGACGGCGCCGCCGGCGCTCAAGGCTGTCTGAGACGCAGAAGAGCCCGCCGGATTCCGGCGGGCTCTTCGGTGTTCTGGTGGACCTGAGGGGAATCGAACCCCTGACCTCCTCGATGCGAACGAGGCGCGCTACCAACTGCGCTACAGGCCCGTGAACCTCGAAAACACTATCACGGGTCGAGGTGTGGTCCGAATCAGCGCGGGGCCCGGGCGCGCCTCACGCGCCCGCTGCGCGGCGCGTCAGCAGCTCGCGCACGTGCGCCTCGATCTCGGCGTCGTCGACGTACCCCATGCGCGCGTAATCCGTGCCGGACGAGGCGGTCCGGGCTGTGCGCGCGGTCTCGATCGACGCGGGCCGCTGCTCCTCCGCGCGCGCCCGCATGGCCTCTTCCAGGGCCGCCTGCCGCAGCGCCGCGCGAGCGGCCTGTGCGTCGAGGACCGCGGCGGCACGCGAACCTGCGGAGGCGGTGAGCGGCTGCGGCAGCGGTCGCGGCTCCCACGCCCGCTCCTCCGCCTCGAGCTCGACGTCCTGCACCGCCGCGACGCGCCGCGGGGCGGCATCCACCGCGCGTGCAACGGCGCGCTCCGCGACCCGCGAGAGCCGATGAAGGACGAGAAGGGATGCCGCCGCCAGCCCGACACCGGACCACAGCAGGGTCTGCACGCCGGTCGTGACGGTCTCGTAGACGCCCCAGGCGGCGAGGCCCAGGCCGAGGACGCCGACCATTGTCGCCGCGAACCGGAAGCGTCGCCGGGCGCGGGCACGGCGGGCCGCGGGCAGGGCGCGGGCGGCTGCGACCTCGGCGCGAGCGGCGGCTTCGGCGGCTGCGCGCTCGGCACGGGCGCGCTCCAGGTCGACGCGCGCGGCCGCCTCGGCGGCGACACGCTCCGTGCGGGCGACCTCGAGGTCGGCCTTCGCGCCCTCGAGCGCCGCCTGCTCGCGCTCGGCGAGCGCGCGCTTGGCGAGCTTCTGCTGAGCCGCGGCCGTCCGCGCGTTGAGCTCCAACCGGACCTCTTCGGGCGTCTCACTCGTCTCGGCGAGCACCCGCAGCGCCTGGTTGAGGCGCACCGCGTTGCGCTCGGCGGCGTCGTACTGACGCCTGCTGTGCCATGTCGGTAGCAGATACACCAGCCACAACGCCGCGGCGACGAGAACGATGACTCCCCCGCCCAGTACCTGCCCGCCCATGCACTACACGGTAACGCGGCCTGAAGCTGCGGACACACGCATCCGCTCGCGTGTCGCGGGATGCGCGGACGCCGGTGTCCGGGCCCTTATGCGTGCAGGCGGTCCGCGGGAGGCACCGTTGCGGCGTCCACCGGGGCCCTACCGGACACCCACCGCTGCAGCACGCCCTCCGGCACGTCCTCCCGCACGAGGGCGAACGCGTAGTGATCGCGCCAGTCGCCGTCGATGTGGATGAAGCGCCGGCGCAGTCCCTCGTAGCGGAAGCCGAGCTTCTCGACGACGCGCAGACTCGCCCTGTTCTCCGGCCGGATGCAGATCTCCATGCGATGCAGCCGCAGCTCCGAGAAGCAGATGTCGGTCGCGAGCGCCACCGCGGTGGGGGTGATGCCCCGGCCGGCGAACCGCTCGCTCACCCAATAGCCGATCGTGGCCGATGCGAGCGACCCGCGGGCGACACCCCACACGTTGAGCTGACCGGCGATCTCGCCCTCGTGCTCCATGACGAAGGGCACGCCGACCCCGTCGCGGTACTGCTGCAGCAGTCGCCGCACACCGACCCGCATGTCGAACGACACGGGGCCGTCCGGGCTCGTCGCCTCCCACGGGCGCAGCCAGCCGCGGTTGGCCAGCAGCTCGTTCTGCAGCACGCGGGCGTCGCGCTGCTTCACGAGCCGGATCGACACCGGCCCATGGCTGCGGGGAGCCGTCAGATCCACGAGACTCCCTCGAACGGGCGGCGTCAGAGGTTCGCCGCGAACTCCTTGAACCAGGGACGCAGGTCGGGACCGAGGTCTTCGCGATCGACCGCGAGCTGCACGATGGCCTTGATGTAGTCCACCCTATCGCCGGTGTCGTAGCGGCGGCCACGGAAGACGACGCCGTACACGCCGGGGCCGTCCGGATCCGCGGCGAGCTCCTGCAGCGCGTCGGTGAGCTGGATCTCGCCGCCCTTGCCCGGCTCGGTGCGCTCGAGGATGTCGAACACGGCAGGGCTCAGCACGTAGCGGCCGATGATGGCGAGGTTGGAGGGGGCGTCCTCGGCGCTCGGCTTCTCGACGAGGCCGTTCACCTTGACGATGCCGTCCTGGTCGGTCGCCTCCGCCGACGCGACGCCGTAGAGGTGGATGTGCGACGGGTCGACCTCCATGAGGGCGATCACGGCGGCACCCGTGCGCTGGTGCTCGGCGATCATCGTGGTCAGCAGCTCGTCGCGCTCGTCGATGAGGTCGTCGCCGAGCATGACGGCGAACGACGCGTCGCCCACGTGCGCCTTGGCACGCAGCACTGCGTGACCGAGACCCTTCGGCTCGCCCTGACGCACGAAGTGGATGTCGGCGAGGTCGCTGGACTCCAGCACGCGGTGCAGGCGATCGACGTCGCCCTTGTCCTTCAGCTTCTCTTCGAGCTCGGGCACCGAGTCGAAGTGGTTCGAGATCGCGTTCTTGTTGCGTCCGATGATGACGAGGATGTCGTCGATGCCGGCCTGCGCGGCCTCCTCGACGACGTACTGGATCGCGGGCTTGTCGACGACCGGCAGCATCTCCTTCGGCATGGCCTTCGTCGCGGGGAGGAAGCGGGTGCCGAGGCCTGCGGCCGGGATCACGGCCTTGATCGGGGGATGAGACATTGTCCGAGTCTATGCCGCAGGCCCCGGGTGTCCCTACTCCGGCGCAGACGCCATGTGCTGACCGCAACGTAGAATCGACGGCATGTCCGACGCGATCGCCGACGCCAAGCGCGCCCTGCGCGCCGATCTGCGCGAGCGACGCCAGCTGCTCTCCGACGCAGCTCGCGAGAACGCCGAGGCCGGTATCCACGCCCAGCTCGACGCCCTCGTCGCGCAGCACGGCGCGCGGTCGATCTCCTGCTTCCTGTCGACCATGGCCGAACCGGGCACGCGTTCGTTCGTGAAGGATGCCTCGGCCCGCGGCATCCGCGTCCTGCTGCCCGTCACCCGCACCGACGGACTCCTCGACTGGGCGGTGGCGACGCCCGACGGCGACATCGCCGAAGGGCTGTTCGGACTGCCCGAGCCCGTCGGAGAGCTGCTCGGCCCCATCGCGCTGAACGATGTCGATCTGCTCGTCGTCCCGGCGGCCGCCGTCGATCGCACCGGCATGCGGCTCGGCTGGGGACGCGGCTTCTACGACAAGACCCTCGGGTCCATGGAGCGCTGCCCGCCCGTGTACGCCGTCGTGTACGACTCCGAGGTGCTCGACGAGGTCCCGAGCGACGTCCACGACCAGCGCGTCACCGGGGTCGTCACCCCCACGCAGACCATCACCCTCGCGCCCGCGCGGCGCTGAACCCGAACCCGCGAGAGAACCCATGCCCACCTACGCCTACGCCTGCAAGCAGTGCGGTCACCGCTTCGACGCCGTCCAGTCCTTCGCCGACCCCACCCTCACCGAGTGCCCCGAGTGCGGCGGGCCGCTGCGCAAGGAGTACGGCTCGATCGGCGTGACGTTCAACGGCGCGGGCTTCTACCGCACGGATTCGCGCGCCGGCGCGAAGAGCTCGGGATCGGATGCGTCGGGTGGCGCCTCCTCGTCGACTTCGACATCATCGAAGTCCGAGGCGAAGGCCTCTCCCGCGTCCTCCGGAGCCTGAACCGGAGCCCCATCGGCGCGGGACGACACCCAGGGGGGTACCCGTGATCAAGGGCTTCAAAGAGTTCATCCTGCGTGGGAACGTCATCGACCTCGCGGTCGCTGTCGTCATCGGCGCCGCATTCACGGCGATCGTCAACGCGATCGTGAATGGGCTCATCAATCCGCTCATCGCGCTGATCTTCAACGCGAGCAGCCTGGACGCGGTCGGCTGGACCGTCGTCAACATCAACGGCGAGAAGGTCTTCTTCGGCTTCGGCATGATCGTGGGCGCGATCATCAACTTCCTCGCGGTTGCCGTCGTGGTCTACTTCGTGTTCGTCTACCCCATGAACCGCATCAAGGAGCGCGCTGCCGCCCGTGCGGGGGTCACCCCGGCCGACGAGGAGCCGAAGCTCCCGACCGAGCAGGAGCTGCTCGTCCAGATCCGCGACCTGCTCGAGAAGCAGCCGGGTCGCTGACGGAACGCGCCTAGTAGTGCGGGGGGACGTCGCGGCGCATGCGCTCGTCGTTCGGCCCCGAGGAGCCTGTGGATGCCGCGGCCGCGTCGGTCGCGGCATCCGTCGTCTCATCGCCCGGCGTCGGTTCGGCCGTGGTCCCGGGGGCGGGGGTCAGCTTCGCGCGGCGTGACCCCGTGACCCGTTCGATGCGCTGACGGTCACTCGACGACATCGATCGGCTGCGTCTCGTGGTCGACCCGCGGGGCGTCCGGCGGCACACCGAGCATGGCGGCGATCCGCTGGGCGACGTCGGCCGGGTCGCGGTACAGGTCGAACGAGTGCACGCGGACGTAGTGCCACCCGAGGCGCCTGAGCACCTGCGGCCGCAGTCGCAGCGACTCGCGCAGCGATTCGCCGACCGTCTCGGGGTCGCTCTCGACGACGACGGCCTTGCCGTCGTACTGGGCCACCAGCGGCAGGAGGCCGCGGTAGTGGACGTCGACGGACAGCCCGGCGCGACGGAGCTCACGGGCGAGCGCGCGTGTCAGCGGATCGGCGAGGTCTTCGAGCCGCGCCTCGCGCGAACGGGCGGCGAGGTTCCCCAGGATCGACATGAGGGTGGCGGCGCCGTACTCCAGGCGCCCGTCGTCGAACGCCGACGGCCGGATCGACGACACGATGACCATGGAGCGCCGGGCGCGGGTCATCCCGACCGTGAGCAGGCGCTCGCCGTCGGGGGTCGACAGGTCTCCGAAGTCGCTCAGCACCCGGCCGTGCTTTGTCAGCCCGAAGCCGAGCGAGAAGATCACGCGGTCGCGGCTCTCGGCGACCGACTCTTCGAGGGTCAGCACGGCGAACGGCTCGGCGGTGTCGCGCGAGACGAAGTCGGCGACGTCGGAGCGGCCGACGAACGCGGCCTCGACCGCGGCACGGATGCGCTCGGCGTGCCGCGCGCTCGCTGTGACGACCATGAGGGATTCGGTGCCGCGGTTGACGGCATGCTCGACGACGAGCGTCACCACGCGGGCGACCTCGGAGTCGGGGCTCTCGACGGCACCCGTCACCGGATCGGGCGCACCGTGACCGCCCTCGACGTAGTCCACGGCGAGGCTGCCGCGCCCGAGGTACGACCCGGCCCACGGCAGCGACACGAGCTCGCCGCCGTAGAACGCGTCGTTGACGAGCGCAGCCAGATCCTCTCCGCCCGCGCGGTAGCTGCGTGTGAGCGTCTCGACGGGGAACAGCTCGGCGAGCCGCTCGAACACGCTGGTGCCGTCGAACGGGGTCTCGTCGGCCTCCGCCTCCTCCCCCGCCGGCGGGGTGGAAGGAGCGGGGGTGCCGGAGGCCACCACGAACGGGGTCGGCTTCTGCGTGACGGGGTCGCCGAACGCGACGACCTGGGTGGCCCTGCGCAGCGCAGGAGCGGCCTCCGCGAGACACAGGGCGCCGGCATCCGCCAGCACGACGACGTCGAACGCCGCCTTCGCCGGGATCCGCGGAACCTCGTACGGCGAGGCGAGCCACACCGGAGCCAGCGTCCGCGAGAGGGACGGCGCCACGGTGAGCAGCTCGGCGGGCGTCACCGCACCGCGCTTGAGCGCCTGCTTGAGCGCGGCTGCCTCGTCGGCGTGATCCACGATGCCGATGCGCCATTGCGTGGCCAGCTGCGCCGCCAGGAGCGGACCGGATGCCGCCGCATGAGCCTCGTCGACGAGACGGAAGTCCCTCTCCAGACGATCGACGACGGCGGTGTTGGCACCGAGCACGGCACGGTCGGTCCGCAGCACCAGCTCCAGGGCGGACTGCCACCAGGCGAACTCGAGCTCGGCCGCGACCCGGTCCTCGGGCACGTGGCGCACCGAGAGCTCCAGCAGCAGGGGCTCCAGGCCGAGAGTCGCCAGTTCGGAACGCAGCGTCGCGCGCTCCTTGAGGTTGTCGAACACGTCCGAGTCCGCCGCGAGACCGGCGAGGGTGCGCACCAGGTGCTTGACCGGCAGCGAACCGAGGCGCTCGGCGCCGGTGCGGCCGAGGACGGCGTCGAGCTCGCCGAGCTCGGACTCCACGCGGTGCCACGCGACCTGCACGTCGCCGAGTCCGAGCGGCACCTCGGGGGTCACGCCCGCCTCGACGTAGCGCTGCCATTCCGTGCGCTGCTGCTGGATGCGCACGAGCGCCTCGTACATGTCGGGCACGTGCACGCCGGGGCGCAGGTACTCGCGCGACAGCCGGCGCAGTCGGCGACGGTTCGCGCCGTTCATGTCGGGAGAGTCGCGCCGGGCGGCGTGCGCCTGGATGAGCTCGCCCAGCGGCCGCTCGAAGACCGTCATGCTGAACTTGTCGAGCGAGTCGCGGATGCCCTGCATGAGGCGCAGGTAGACACCCAGCTCGTCGACGGTCTGGAAGGGGCGCATGCGGGTCTGGCCGACGAGCTCGTAGCCGCGCTCCAGCAGGGTCGGAAGGTCGCTCCGCTGCAGCTTGCCCGCGAGGCCGTGCGCGGCGCGCGCCTGCTCCACGGTCGAGAAGGTGACGCCGTACCACGGCGAGTCGTCGGGGCCGAAGCGGAACTCCCCCAGCCGCGCCGCCGCCGCGAGCTTCGCCGCGGCCTCGGAACGCGTCGTCGCCAGCCGCTCGAGGGCCTCCGCGTCGAAGCGCGCCTCGGTCGCCGGTGCCGCACCTGATTCGGCGAGGGTCGCGAGCGCGCGCAGGATGTCGAGCACCGACACGCCGAGTGAGGGATGCGGGTCGGTGACGGCCGCCCGGTAGTCCCCGAGCACGCCCCGCAGGCGCACGAGCGCGTCGTCGATGTCGGCGACCTTCGGCGTCTCGGCCTTCTCGTTGCGGCCGATCGCGCGGATGAGGTCGCGCTGCAGACGATCCGGCGAGACGGCGAGCCCCGGAAGGCCGATGCCGGCGAGGCGGTGGCGGACGCCGTCCAGGGTCGAGCGTCGAGCGCTCACGACGAGCACGTTCTTGCCCGCCCGGACCAGCTGGCCCACCGTGTTGATGACGGTCTGGGTGCCGCCCGTGCCGGGCAGCGTGTGCACGACGATCGACTGACCGTCGGCGATGCGCGCCAGGACTCGTTCCTGCTCGGAGTCGGCGTCCAGCAGCAGCGTGTCCGCGGCGGGCGGACGGTGATCGGGGCTGGTCAGGACGGGCGCGTCGCGGCGGATGGTGAGCGCTTCGCGGTCCGAGACGTGGCCCGCCAGTGCGTTGAGCACAGGATGGTCGAGGTCGGCGGCATCCGCTGCCATGCTGCCGCCGACGTCGGCGAAGGTCGAGACGAGCAGCCGCGGCTTGACCGCGTAGCTGTCGATCGACGCGGTGAGGGCCCGCAGGTGGTCGATCACCGGCTGCGGCTTGAAGAGGCCGCCTTCGTACGCGAGGGCGGCGAGGCCGCCGGCGTCGATCGCGATGCCGAAGTGCTGTCGCATCGCGCGCACCAGCTCGGGGTTGACCGAGAAGGTCCCGTGCAGCTTGAGCTCGAAGTCGCCGTGGTGGCGGCGGATCGCGAGGGGACGAAGCAGCACGGGCGCGCTGCACACGAGGCCGCCGAGGCGCCAGTTGGCCAGTCCTACGGCGAGCCGGACGGTGTCGAGGCCGCGCGTCGTGCGCAGCTCGAGGTCCTTCGCGGTGATGCGCTGGGCGGCCAGCCGTGCACCCCGCAGGGCGACCTCGTCGCGGAAGAGGTTCGAGAGGAGCGTGGAGCGGCCGGTGATGAACTGCGGCAGGCTGCCCGGGTGCGCCTTGGTGATCTCGATCGCCGCGTCCTGGCCGTCCACGAAGTGCTGCAGCGTGGAGCGGCCGCCCAGCGCGGCGGCCTGCAGCCGCAGGCGATCGCGCTCGGGTTCGGCGATGTGCACGACCGTCACGTCGGGGTCGGCGAGCCCGAGGTCGCCGGGGGTCACGACCACCCCGCGTTCGGCGTCCTCTGCGCCCAACACGGCGCTCCGCTCTGCTCGCCACACACGAGCCACCCTAAGCGGAGCGTGCGCGGGGTACTTGCAATGGACCTGAGTTTCGCGGTATTGGACGGGCGGCCGAGTGGCCTCTCCTCCCCAGCAGGGGTGTTCACGGGCCGTATCCGCCGCCGTCCCCCGGTCGCGCTCCGAGCCGCCCGTCGGGTGGGCGGCTCGCGCCAGGATGGTCGCATGACCCCGACGGATCCGCCCCGCTACCGCGTCCACCCGTCGCCGATCGGCGACATCCTGATCGTCGCCGCAGACGACGCCATCGTGACCCTCCACCCCTTCGACGGTCCGCTCGACGCCGAGATCGAGCGGGTGTCGCTGCAGCTGCGCGTGGCCCCCGTCCCGGCGGATGAGGCGGATGCCGCGGCCGCCGCATCCGCTCTGTTCGAGGCCGCGACGACGCAGCTCGACGAGTACTTCGACGGCGCGCGCACCGCTTTCGACCTCCCGCTCGACTGGAGCCTGGTCCGCGGCTTCACCCGCGCCGCACTGCAGGCGGTGTGCGACATCCCCTACGGCGAGACCGCGGGCTACGGCGAGGTCGCGATCACGGCCGGCGCGCCACGGGCGGCTCGCGCGGTGGGCACCGCGTGCGCGACCACCCCGTTCTCGATCGTCGTCCCGGTGCACCGTGTCGTCCGAGCCGACGGCTCGCTCGGCGAATACGGCGGCCGGCCCGACGTGAAGCGCTTCCTCATCGACCTGGAACAGAGACAGTCCGCGCCTGACGAGACGGCGACAGGACTGAGCATCCCTCCCGCGCCGCCGGGCGCCCGGGAGGCGTGGACCGCGGACGAGTAGGCCGCCCGCAGCAGACGGGGTCCGGGCGCGCCCGGACCCCGTCTGGACGATGCCGCCAGTGATAAGGTCGACGCTACGAAAGGCGGCGAGGACGCCGTCACCCCCGGAAGCAGGTAGTCGTGGGCGCGTCCCTCCCACACAACGCACCGGTCCCCGGTAGACGATCGGGGGACCGTGCTGCCTTCGGCGCACCCGATGACGACCAGAGCGACGTCCAGGCCCTCGACCACGCCGTCGCCGAACTGGTGCGTCGCACCCGCTTCCCTGTCGCGTTCGGCGGCCTCGTCCTCGACGGCGCGATCCACGTCACCTCCATCCACGGTGCACGCACCCACAGCCTCGACGGCCTTGTCGTGGAGGCCGCGCGCGGCCTCGGCGGACGCGCTCTCATCGAGAAGCGCCCCCGGCTCGCGATCGACTACCGCTCGGCGCGCAGCATCACCCACGACTACGACGGCGCCGTGCTCGGCGAAGGCATCGCGACGCTGTTCGCAGTGCCGATCCTCGTCTCGGGGCGCGCGCGCGGCGTCATCTACTGCGGCTCGTGGGCCGAGGCCCCGGTGGGCGACGTGGTCGCACGCCCCGCCTTCGCCGTGGCCGACGAGCTGTCCAGCGAACTGAGGATCCGTGAAGAGGTACAGCGCCGGCTGGCGCTGGCGCGCACCCCGGCGACATCGCCGGCGCTGCCGGCCGCCACCCGCGAAGGGCTGCGCGAGAGCTACGCCGAGCTGCGCAGCATCTCGGCGATCATCGGCGACCCGGTGGTGCGCGCCCGGCTGGACCGCCTCGAACAGCGCCTCACGGCGCTCTCGCAGGACCCCGTCGAGCAGCCGGTCGAGCTCGACGTGCGACTGTCGCCGCGTGAGCTCGACGTGCTCGCCTGCGCGGCGCTGGGGTCGACCAACGCCGAGATCGCCACGACTCTGGACCTCAAAGAGGGCACCGTCAAGTCCTATCTGCAATCGGCAATGGCGAAGCTGGATGCCTCGACCCGGCATGCCGCGGTCGTCATGGCCCGCCGCGCCGGAATTCTTCCCTGACACTTCTGCGCGACCTTTCTCGGCGCGTCGTCGCGAATTGATTGCCGACGACGAATTGCATTGCGTATTGTGAATGTCTATGGCCCGAAAAATCATCCACCAGCTCGTCGATGACGTCGACGGCACCGTTCTCGAAGCCGGAGACGGTGAAACTGTCCTTTTCTCACTCGACGGCGTCGCCTATGAGATCGACCTCTCCGCCGACAATGCCACCGCCCTGCGCGAAGCCCTGGCGGCCTATACATCCGCCGGACGCCGCGTGAGCTCCGGCCGGTCGACCACCTCGGCACCCGCCTCCGCCGGCGGGCGCCGCCGCGCCGGTCAGCGCGATCTCGGCGTCGTCCGCGAGTGGGCGAAGGCGAATGGCTTCAAGGTCTCGGAAAGGGGCCGGGTTCCGGCATCCATTGTCGAGGCATACGACGCCGCGCACTGATCTTTGTGGGCAAAAGGCCCCCATTCGCGATCCTTTCGCGAGTGGGGGCCTTTCGCCGTATATCAGAACTCAGACGGCGATACGTGAGAGCTGCATGAGAATCTCGTCCACCTTGTCTTTCGCGTCTCCGAAGAGCATCTGCGTGTTCTCGCGGTAGAAGAGCGGATTGGCGACACCGGCATATCCGGATGCCATCGACCGTTTGAAGACGATCACATTCGCCGCCTCCCACACGCGCAGGACCGGCATCCCGGCGATGGGGCTCGACGGGTCCTCGGCGGCGGCGGGGTTGACCGTGTCGTTCGCGCCGATCACCAGGACGACATCTGTGCGCGCGAGGTCGTCGTTGATCTCGTCCATCTCGAGCACGATGTCGTACGGCACCTTGGCCTCCGCGAGCAGCACGTTCATGTGACCCGGGAGGCGGCCGGCGACGGGGTGGATGCCGAACCGCACGTCGACGCCGCGCTCGCGCAGCTTCTGCACGAGGTCGGCGACCCCGTGCTGCGCCTGCGCCACCGCCATGCCGTAGCCGGGCGTGACGACGACGGTGCCCGCGCCCGCGAGCATCTCGGCGGCGCCGGCGGCGTCGATCTCGCGGTGCTCGCCGTGCTCCTCGTCGCCGCCCTTCGGCGCCTCGATGCCGAACCCGCCCGCAATGACCGACAGGAACGACCGGTTCATCGCCTTGCACATGATGTAGCTGAGGTACGCGCCCGACGAGCCCACGAGGGCGCCCGTGACGATCAGCAGATCGTTGTTCAGCAGGAATCCCGCCGCGGCCGCGGCCCACCCCGAATAGCTGTTGAGCATCGAGACCACGACCGGCATGTCGCCGCCGCCGATCGACGCGACGAGGTGCCAGCCGAGCGCGAGCGCCAGCAGCGTCACGAGCACCAGCAGCCACAGCTCGGGCGTGAGGACGTACCAGACCGTCAGCACGACGAAGAGGACGAGGGCGCCGACGTTGAGCACGTTCTTGCCCGGCAGCATGAGCGGCCTGGACGAGATGCGCGCCGACAGCTTGAGGAACGCCACGATCGACCCCGTGAAGGTCACGCCGCCGATGAAGACGCCGATGAACACCTCCGCGTGATGGATGTCGGCGAGGGCCCCTTCGAGTCCGACATCGAACAGCGCCCCGTTCCAGCCGACGAGCACCGCGGCGAGGCCGACGAACGAGTGCAGCAGGGCGATGAGCTCCGGCATCCCGGTCATCTGGACGACCCGCGCACGCCACAGTCCGATCGCACCGCCCACCACGACGGCGATCACGAGCAGCACGAGACCGGTCGTTCCCTGCGGCGTCCCCCACGCTCCCGCAGCGGTCAGCCACACCGTCGCCACGAGTGCGACGATCATGCCCACGATCCCGAAGGTCACACCCCGGCGACTGGTCTCGTGCTTGCTGAGCCCCGCGAGGCTCAGGACGAACAGGAGCGCGGCGACGACATAGGCCGCGCCGGCGACGGCACCTGCGACGGCGATCATCGGGCGTCGCCCTTCTGGAACATGGCGAGCATGCGGCGCGTCACGGCGAAGCCGCCGAAGATGTTGATGCTGGCCAGCAGCACCGCGACCGCGGCGAGGATCTGGACCGTCAGGTCGGGCAGGGTGATCTGCACCATGGCGCCGACGACGATGATGCCCGAGATGGCGTTGGTGACGCTCATGAGCGGCGTGTGCAGGGCGTGCGCGACGTTTCCGATCACGTAGAACCCGACGACGACCGCGAGTGTCAGCACCAGGAAGTGCTGCGGCAGCGGGGGCGGTGCGAACGCGCACACCGCGAAGAGGGCGACGATCCCCGCCGCGACGAGGCCGGTGCGGGCGCCGGGCGACATGGCCGAGCGGGCCGGACCGGCGGTCGCCGGTGTCGAGGCCGGCGTGGACGCCGGCGAGGCAGCCGACACCTGGACGGGCGGCGGCGGCCACGTCACCGCACCGTCACGGACGACGGTGACGGTGCGCTGCACGACGTCGTCGAAGTCCAGGTGGAGCACCCCGTCTTTGCCCGGCGTGAGGAGCTTCAGCAGGTTGACGAGGTTGGTGGCGAACAGCTGCGAGGCCTGCTGCGGCAGGCGTCCGGCGAGGTCGGAGTAGCCGAGGATCGTGACTCCGCCGGGCGTCACGACCCGCTCCCCCGCCACCGAGCCTTCGACGTTGCCGCCTTGGGAGGCCGCCATGTCGACGATGACGCTGCCCGGCTTCATGCTGGCGACGTCGGCGGCGGTGAGAAGCCGGGGCGCCGGACGCCCGGGGATGAGCGCCGTCGTGATGATGATGTCGACGTCGGCGGCCTGCTCGGAGTAGATCTCGGCGGCACGCCGGTCATATGCCTCGCTCGTGGCCTTCGCATAGCCGTCGGCCGACACCTGCTTCGCCTCGTCGGGCACGACGACCTCGAGGTACTGACCTCCGATGGAAGCGACCTGGTCGGCCACCTCGGGGCGGGGATCGGTCGCACGCACAATGGCGCCGAGACTGGATGCCGCACCGATGGCCGCGAGTCCGGCGACGCCCGCGCCCGCCACCAGCACCTTCGCGGGCGGCACCTTGCCCGCCGCCGTCACCTGTCCGGTGAAGAAGCGTCCGAACTCGTGGGCCGCCTCGACGACCGCGCGGTAGCCGGCGATGTTCGCCATGGAGCTCAGCACGTCCATCGACTGTGCGCGCGAGATCCGCGGCACCGCATCCAGGGCGATGGCGGTGATGCCGCGCGTCGCGAGTGATGCGACGAGGTCGGGCCGCAGCGCCGGGCTCAGCAGGGCGACGAGGGTGGCTCCGTCGGCCAGCCGATCGATCTCGTCCGGTGTCGGCGCGTCCACCTTCAGCACCACCGGTGACGCCCAGGCCTCGGCCGCGTCGACCACCGTCGCTCCGGATGCGGCGTAGGCGGCATCCGGGAACGACGACGCCGCCCCCGCCCCGGCTTCGACGACGACGTCGTAGCCCAGGGCGATGAGCTTGGGAACGGTGGTGGGGGTCGCTGCCACCCGGTTCTCTCCGGGCGCTTCGGCGACGATGCCAATGCGGGTCATGCGTGCCACGATGGCAGACCGTCGCGCCGGTACGCCACGTAAGTCGCCCGACACGGTGTGAGAAAGCGTCGAACTTTCGAATCCGATAAGGATCAGCACGTGGCCGCGCGGGCCGTCCACCGAAAACGTGGGAGCTTCCTCCGAATGGGGCCGGATCGGCGCGTACGGGTTGCGGATGGGCGGCGATCTCGGAATCGTGGCCCGTCCACAGCCGAAACGGAAAGGAAAAGCATGCTCACGCTGACCCAGACCGCCGCCGAGGCCGTCAAGGAGATCGTCTCGCGGGTGCCCGCCGTCCAGGACGGAGGAGTCCGCATCCGCGACACGGGAGGCACCGGCGGATTCGAGCTGAGCGTCGCTCCCGACCCTCAGCCGGCCGACACGATCGTCGTCACCGACGGCGCCCGTGTCTTCCTCGATGAGACCGCCGCGATCGCGTTGGAGGACCGCGTGCTCGACGCCGAACTCTCTGACGACGGCGCCGTGCGCTTCGCCCTCGCCACTCAGGGCTGACGCCCGCACCTCGGGCCCCGGCATCCGATCTTCTGGATTGGATGCCGGGGCCTTCACTGTTCGGGCACCTCCGGGCCGTCGCACACGGCGAACACGTAGGCGTTGTCATCGGGGCCGACGAGTTCCCGGTCGCGGAGTACCAAGGCCCCAGGAGCCGAAGGATCGGCGCACGCGGCGGCGAAGTCGACGCCCGTGTCGGAGTACTCGACGCCGATCACATGGTCGCCGTAGGCATCGGCGTACAGGCCGCATTCGTCGTATACGGCACACTCCTCGGCCAGCGCGAAGTCGAATCCCGCGGACTTCTTGAGCATTGCGGCATCTTCGGCGGCGTTCTTCTGACCCGCGGCGAGTCCGGCATCGTGAGCCGCGTCGACGAGGAGCTCCGCCAGCGCGAGATTGTCGTCGAGCGTCAGAGCGCCGTCGCTGCGCTCGTACGTGTCGAGGTTGTCGAACTCGACGGCATCGAAGCCCGAGTCGGCGCAGCCTCTGATCCACCCGGCGACGATGCCCGCGATCTGTTCGCGCTTCGCCGCTGACGACGTGTCGAGCAGCGCCTCGTCCGGCCAGTCCGGATCGAAGACCAGATCGCCGTGGGCATCGTGCAGGAGCGCGTTCGGCGGCCACGCGTCCAGCTGTCCGGGCTGGGTCTGGAAGCCGTTGACGTAACAGATCGAGTACGCGTCCGGCGCAGGCGCCGCCGTGCGATCCCGCACCACGATGCCGACGCCTGCGGGTACGTCGTACGCGGCGCCGAGCTGGTAGTCCGGGGCGGCGCCGGCAGGCGGGAGGTCGATGGGTGGCGGGGTTTCGGCGGCGCAGGCCACGAGGCCCGCGCAGAACAGGACCGCGACGACAGCGCCCGCCAGACGGGTCGGTCGGCGGCGGATCACGAAGTGAGGGTACATGCAGACGATGTCGGGTCAGCGACGCGGGTCGCCGTAGACTGTGACGGCCAGCCTCTGTAGCTCAATGGAAGAGCAGTTCCGTCCTAAGGAAACGGTTGGGGGTTCGAGTCCCTCCAGGGGCACAGTCTTTTTTTGTCTCTGACCAGGTATTTCTTCTGTGGTCAGACCACTCAGAATGCGTTCTTGCCCGCTTTTTGCCCGCATTCTGAAATTTCGGCATACCGAAAATAGCCGTCCTCAATTGCCTGCGAGCCACGTCTGAGAGCGCCAAAATCGAGCGTTTCGGGCGAAATCTGCCTCGTCGAAAGACTGAGCAATCTGCTCTCTGGGGTCACTGGGGTCGGGCGTAGCGGGTCTGCGGACCCGAGGGCAGCGCCACCAGCGGCATCTGGTCGTTCAGTCGGGTCGCGACGGCATCCAGATCGTCGTCGAAGAGATCGGCGTAGGTGTCCAGCGTCATCGCCGCCGACGCGTGGCCGAGCATCCGCTGCACGGCCTTCACATTCGCGCCTGAACTGATCGCGAGTGACGCGGCGGTGTGGCGGAGGTCGTGAGGCGTGAGTCGAGGGATCGATGGATCGAACTCCTGCGCGCGGCGGACCGCGTTCGCGAACCATCCTTTGCTGCCGGAGTTGCGCATGTGGTTGACGCCATCGCCGAACAGCAGTCCCTCGGGCCCCTTGCCGGCGCACGCCTGCTCGATCATCGGCGCGAGACGCTCCGGGTACGGCACCGAGCGCTTCTCGTGCGTTTTGGGTGTGCCGACGTGGATCTCGTACGCGATCATCACCGCGTTCTCTTCGATGACGAATCGCCGGCGCAGCTTGTTCACGCTACGCACCCGCAGCCCTGTCGCCTCGCCCCAGCGGAGACCTGTATACGCCAGCGTCAGGACGAGCGTCGGATACGCCGAGCACGCCGCCAGCGTCGCAACCTGATCGTGCGTGAGGTAGACGCGACGCTTGCCTGGCCCGCGGCGAGGAAGGCTGCGCACGTGCCGAGCCGGATTGCTCGCGAGGCGGCGATCGTCGATCGCGACGTCGAGGATGCCGGCGAGCACTCCCAGGGCGCGAATCACGACGGTGCGTGACTTCTGCGTCGCGAGGTCGGAGACCCAGTCCTGGACTTCGGAGCGACGGATCGACGAGATCTCTCTGTCGGCCCAGACCGGCGCGACATGGTTCTTCCACGCCCGTTCGAGCGTCATGTAGTACGAGGGCTTCGACATCGGCGGCTGCTTGGATCGCAGCCAGCTGTCCGCGAACATCCGGACGGGGACCCGCGACGAGGACGGGTCGATGTACTCCCCCTTCGACTTCGCCACCGTGACCATGGAGAGGTAGAGCTTCGCCTCACGCATCGTCGTGAAGCCCCGCTTTTCCGCCTCGGTGCGATCGGGCTTGCGATAACGCACGCGGTAGCGGCGGCCCTTCGCCGATTCGTATGGGGTGATGCTGCCCATCTCGACCTCCGATGCATGCCGGGTTCAGGGTCACTCTCGGGCCAGTGTCGGACACTGATCGGATGCCGTCAATGCGGCCGGTGAGAGATGTGGATAGATGGCGGAGGACGTCGTCAACTGGCGTTGAGGTGGAGGGCGCCTCCCTCCGACGCCGGCAGTGTAGCGATCGACCGCGGCTCCGTTCTCGCCGCTCACTCCTTGCAGACTCCGCGCTGGCGCGCGTCGCTTAGCAGCCGTTCGACGACGAGCACTGCGCCGCGCCCGATCGCTGAATCGGCTGAATGTCGGAGCAAGGCTCATCTTGGTCGCGCGCCGTCTCGACGAATCCGGCGGGGCCGCCGCGCCACCGCCACCGCGCTAGTCGAGTGGGACCCAGCGGTCATCCTCTCTCTGTCTCGGCCCGAAATCCTCAGATCGATCAGATGGAGTTGGCCGCGATGATCGTTCCACCAACAAGAGCGACGACGACGAAGCCGAGTGTGGACCAGACGATGACCCGGGTCCAGTCGACATAGCGGGGCGATCGAACACCGGGCCCGAACCCGGCCGCGTCCGTCCATGCCACAAACTCGTCAAATCGCATCGTGACACGAGGTGGGGGCGGAGTCGCTTGTGGCGACCCCGAGGCTGTCGGTGGGGCCATGCGCGGGCCCGCCGACGAGCGCGTCGGCTTCTGTTCACCGGGCCGCGGCGGTTCCTTCCGCAGCGGGTCACTGACGTAGCGGACAAGGATGTCGCGGGCCTCGCGCGCGTTGTGGAACTCTCGGCCAAGCCGCGCTCGATCTGCGTCATCGGCGTCCGGATGGAGATCGGGATGCAGCGCCCGCGCTCGACGCCGGAATGCGTCGCGAATCTCCTCGACGGATGCCGCAGTCGTGACACCGAGGTGGGCCCGCGCTTCATCCAGGGTCATGTCATCGCCGTCAGATAGCGCTGGTACTCGCGTGTGAGTCGCTGCTGCCGGCCGTGTTGCGCCACGACCGCGAACTCTGCGAGCAGCGTCTTCGACATCCGGGCCTTGAGCGACTCGTGAACGATGAGAAATCCCAGCGACGCCGCCGCAGCGGACCACGCAACGATCCGGAGCATCGGCGAGAATCCTAAGAACGCGGCGCCGACGAATGCCACGAGCCACAGTGCCGCACACCAGTTTGAGAGACGGGCCCAGATCGCGATCGAGGCGTAGTACGCCCCGGTCGTCTGCACCCACAGCTTGTTCGGTACCCAATACCGCCACTCTGACGGCGCCGCGGCCACGCTCGGTACGGGAGTCCAGCCCTCCGGAGGCTGCCACAGCGCGTTGTCCCGAATCCACTTGTCGGTCGGGCTCGGCCAGCCTGGCGGCACGCGAAAATCCGCAGGTACTCCGGGCACGCGGATCCGCTTCGATCGTCCGATCAACGTCGTCGTCCTCCCCAGAAAACGGGACATCGTCGCCGCCAGACTAGCGCGTCGTGCGGCGAAGCCAGATACCGATTTACGACTGCCGGCGAGGCGGTCTGAGGTCGATCGTCGGCACCGACTCACCGTCTACGCCGCGCTTTGCGAGCATGTCGACCATGTCCTCCTGGCGAGGCTGGCCCAGCGTCAACCGGTAGAGCGTTAAGGCGCTGCGCAGTCGCTCGTACTTGGCGATGTCGCGGCTGAGTGGATACTGCGCGATCACGCGGTGAATGCGTGCCGAACCCGGGTAGAGCCACCAAGGGGAAAACTCGCCGAGCTCATTCTCGACGTCCGCCGCCGCATCGAAGGCGACCTGCCACGCGCGCACGTCGTCGGATGCCAGCACATCGGGCCAGTGCGACCCAGCGACATTCTTGCGGACGGCGTGACCCGCGAAGCGGTTGACGCGGCCTTCGCGCTGCTCGAAGTCCACCGGATTCGAGGGGAGGTTCCAGTGCACAACGGAATGGCTCCACCAGTGAAAGTCGATCCCTTCCTGACCAACGCTGGTCGACGCAAGCACGAAGGGTGCGAACGGGCTGTTGAACGCGGCCCGCACCTCGGCCTGGCGCACCCCCGACGTGTCATCCGACTCGGTGGCGTACTTGCCGCCGTACCGCAGTGCGAAGCGCGCCATCATGGGAATCTCGTCACGTGCCGTCGTGTTGTCGCGAGCGACGTACCGGGCGGGGCGAAGCTCCATCGACTCGACCGTGCGGCGAGCGAGAGCCGCGAGCCCGGCATCGTCGAGGTCGCCGCCGCCGGTTTCGCTGAGTAACTGGTACATGTATTCGTCCATGACGGCCTGCAGGTTGCCGTCGGCGCAGTAGTCGAGCACGCTTCGCCAAAACGGTTGCTCATCGCCGTACAGCGTGACAAGCAGCGCGATCGATTCGGTGCGGTTGAAGAGCGTACGGATGCCTCGCACGAGTTCGAAAGCGGCAGCCCAGAGTCCGTCGGGGGTGACGCTGGGCCCGGCAACGGTGCGCAGTGCGCGCCACGCAATGTTCCCGGGCGAGTGGACGGCCATGCGTGCGAGGTCGGGGTGTGAGAGGACACCGTTCGACGACGGTTCCAGCGCCAGCCGGACGTGCTCCAGGAGGCCGCCGATGCGGCCCTCCTCGGCGCGAGACTCGACTAGCCGCTCTGCTGTCGCCGATTCGAGTTCTGCCGGCAGCATCCCGGGATATGCGAACACGGCGTCCGCAACCTGGTCCGTCTCCGAACCTGTGGTGAGCTTCGCGTCGACGGTAGCGAGCAAAGTATCTGCCACCACGGTCGCGCCGGCGGTTCGTGCGGCTCGCAGGGGATCACCGAGCTCGGCCAGACCCGGGTGGGGCCAGAACAGTGCGAGTGTCGACATTGCGGCCGGCCGGCCTTCCGCCAGCCGGTACTGCAGGCGTGCGCCCACCGCCTTTCGGGCATCGGGTGTGTTCTCGCGGAGGAGGGCTCGATCACCCGCCGCGAGGCGGTCGGCCTCGTAACTGAGCAACGATGCGATCGCGGTGGGCACTCCGGTCCAGGCCGAGAACACCACGTGCTTTGTAACCGATCCGTCCGACAACGGTGTGTAAATCGGTCCCGGTTGCAGATAGGGCATCGTCGGCGGGACCCACAGCAGTTTCCACCATCCGCGCTCAAGCGTCTCGTCAGCCAGGGCACGCAAGTGTCCGTTGCCGAGGTCGACGGGCTCAAATGCGGCGACCGCGTCTGTTTCGAGCGACCGAGTCGTCGCAAGAACGGAGCCGACGTTCTCCGCGTCGGGTCCCTCCAATGCGGCTTTGACGCGATCTGCCGCCTTGTACCCATCCATGAAGCTAGCGAAGTAGGGAATCGACTTCCAATACTCGAGGTCGATCGGCGAATCGACGATGCACCCAAGCGCACGCAATGATGCCCACTCACGGAGGTCGGCTGATGTTGGGGATCCGGTCGCCAGGTGCCGCACGGCGACGAGGTCTTCGCGCTCACCGATGGGTGGTCGCTCTGACCTCGTCATCAGCGGCGTCAGTGCATCGCTGACACGGCGAGCCGAGGCTGCCGCGTCACCGCCAACTACGAGTGACTGACGGTATGCCGCCAGCGCCGCGGCGACCTCTCGTTCGGCACCGGGCGCGCCGCCCGCGAGGAAGCGCACTGTCGCGAGGAAGTCCTGATAGTGGTCATCCTCGGCGTCGTCGCTGTTGGTGAACGGCTTGTACGGCGTTGCTGAGAGCAGGAGAACCTTCGCATCAGGATGCTCGAACAACGCGTGGGCCAGTTCGGCGGCGTCGCCGGATTCCGGGTTGAGCAAGTGCCGGAACCGCTGGAACTCATCGAGGATGATGAGGTCCGGCTCCAGGGTGTCGACACCGGCCTTGGCTAGCGACTGGCGGAACTCGGCGATGAGGTCGTGGTTCCGACGCCAGAGCTCACCCGGGACAGACTGCTTGCGTCGAACCTCGTCGCGGAGCGCGATAAAGCGGTCAAGGGAGCCGTCCGCTTCGATCATGCGAGTGAACGCAGTCACGATCCGCGGGTCAGGCTCATCAGCGAGTTCGCGCAGCAGCGGCTGGACGTACCACTGGTCGAACCTCTTGGCCGTCTTCACCGTGCCGTGCATCAGCAGACGCGTGACCCGTCGGTCCGAGTCAGTGCGGTTCGCGATCTTGTCGAGAATCACGGTCAGCATCGCGCGCTCCGGCGCCGACCCCTGCCGCCACCCGCCTTCGCTGAACGACGTGCCCGGCGTGAATGAGACGAGGTTGACCTTCTTGCCGACGTCCGCCGTCTTCTCCGAAAGGCGCCGACTCTCCTTGGCGAGCAGCGTGAGCCGGGTCGCCATGCCGATGTGCTTGTCGCCCGTGACGTTCAGCCGGCGCAAGTTCTGCGTCGCGAGGTCGACGTTGCTGCAGACATAGACGATGTCGATGCGGTCGACGTGGTCAACGTCCTGCAGGTGCTCGATCGCCCTCGCGATCACACCGCGCGCGACGATGCTCTTGCCGAGTCCCGTTTCGTCAGCGACGAGAAACCGACCGGATGCTTCACTGGACGCCGCGCCGTAGAACCGCTCGATGACGTGATCGACGGCATCCCGCTGAAAGCCCTTGAGCCCCGCCATGACGGCGTCGACGTCGACAGCGCTCACCCGTGACCTCCGGACAGTTCGAGGTGCGCTGACCAGACCTGACTCCACAGCTCGTCGAAACCATCAGGCAGTACGGCGTCTTCGTCGTGCTCGCGCAGGTAGTCGATGATGCGCCGAGCATCGGCGAGCCCGCGATGGCCCTCACCCACGGCGCGGACGAGTGCCTCGAACAGACCGGTGCCGGTGCCGGAGGCATCCGCGGAGCCGAAGAAGCCGGCCGCGCCGGAGCTGGATGCCGCCAGCGTCCACGCACCGGACAACTCCAAGAGCAGCGTCAGGAGGCGCACGAACGCCGAGCGGTCGGTGAGCTGGCGCGCGATGATCGCATCGTGCCGGCTCTCGATGTCGTCGAGCAGCCGTGCGAGAACGATCGTGCGACGCTCGTTGCCGGCGTTGTCGCGAGCTACCAGGACGACGAAGGGGGTGATGTCGGCGAGCGGAATCCCCTGAAGCAGGACTCCCTCTGACTCGGCCGCGCTCACGATGCTGCTGCCCAGGTCAGGACGAGTGAGCAGGTGCCACCGTACAGAGACTTCGCCGGCGCGACTGGCCAAGCTCGACGTGACGGAATCGTCCGCCCATACCCGTAGCGCGTATGGATCCGCAGGGAGCACGCGGGCTGAGAAGCGCGCGCCCGCGAGAGCGCGCACAAAGGCTTCGAGCTTGCGCGCCGCCTCTTCCTTGGCATCCGGCTCGCTGCCTCCAGTCGTGACGTACTCCTCTTTCAGCTCACCGAGCGCATCCAGCGTCGCCTCCACCCCGACCTTCGGGATAGGTCCGACGAACTCGACCATCACCTCGACGTTGCTCTGCCAGCCGGCATCCGTTGCGTTCGCAGACCCGAGGAACACGTGAGCGCCGTCCAGACGATCGACGACGACGGCTTTCGCATGCAGGCCCGCGAGTCGGTCGCCGGGAGGGACGAACCCACCGTGGTCGTCAGCGTCGTCCGGGGAGTAGGTCGCGGCTTCGTCCAATACGTACGTCGAGAGCTTGGCATCGAGGGAGCCAGGCAGCAGCCGGTCGAGGCTCTCAGCGCGCGAGAGAACGTGCGTCTGCGTGCGAACGCCGGACCGCAGCATCCGCAGTCCGTCATCTGACAGGAACGGCGACACGATGAGCGCCCGCTTGCCGTGTAGGTCAGGTGCACTGGCGCCGGGTACGCCGAAGACGTGGAACGCGATGCTGCGCATCGGATCGGGCTGCTCCCAGACGACGTTGCGCCAGCGCTCAGCCAGCTCGTCGATGCGCGCCCGCCGGTTGGGATCGAGTTCGTGCACACCGAGCCACGGCAATCGGCGCAGCAGCTCGACAAGTGGACGGTTCACCGCGGCAGCTTCGCGCTTCTGTCCGTCGGCCGCGGGCTCACCGTCGAGGCGCACGATGACATCCCAACTGCGGTCGGCCGTGAGATTGCGGCTCGCGCACAGAAATCGGTAGGCGGTGCGCTCGCCCGCGCGATACTCCAGGAACCACACCTTCGGGTGGAACAGGCCACGGCGGAGCGCGACCGGGTGCACCATCGGCTCGAGGAACGCAACGAGGTCCGAGCGGGCGCCCATCGAGATCTCGCCGGCCTGGGCGAACACGTCGACGCGGTCGGCGGCGCGGCGAATCGCGTCGAGAACGCCGAGCGTGTCGTCTTGGGCTGACAGTCGATGCGAAGCGAACGAGAGTGGCACGGCCAGCGCAGTCGCGAGGTCGAGCGTGAACGTCGTGCCGACGGCGTGCTCGAGCTCGAATCCAGACGGCGGTTTGAGCTGCTCGGTGAGGGCCGCACGAGATTGTGGCTCAAGCATCCGTCATCTCCGGGGTGCGTTCGAGACCGTCATGGATGTCGAGCAGGATGCCGCGTACCTGCGGCCATCGGTACACCAGCGCGCCGGCGCCCGAGCTTCCGCCCCACGATGCCAAGCGTGGGCGATTGCCGAGCCGCGCCTGCGCGCCTTTGTGCTGCCGCTCGCGGCGGGTCATGAAGGTGCGGGCAGCCTCGCTGTCGACAAGCGAGTCCGCACCTTGCTCGACGAGGAGGTCGCGCCAGCCGCGGACGAATCGGCGGGAGTTGAGATTGATCGGCGACCCGCGCGTCAGTTCGACGCGGGCGAGCAGGGCATCGAGATTCCAGCTCGTCAGGTCGACCATCGCGGGCAGGTCGTCGGACCACCGGGCAAGACGGTCCCGGAATCCCTTGCTCGGATCGCTGAGGCGGTCGTACCCGGCATCCTGATACTCCTCGGCGAGCAGGAGGTTGTAGAGCAGCTGCGCGCCGTGCATCAGCGCTGAGAACGCGCGGGCGTCGACGAGCAGCTCATGGGCCTCGCCGTTGACGGCGATCGCCGCGGGATCGGCCCACGGTGCCGGACTCTCTGCAGACGGGCGCTCAACGGCCAGATGAGCAAACAGAGATCCGGTGGCCTCGTCGAGGATCCGGTCACGCAGCCACTCAGCTTCGTCTTGCTGGAGCGAGAACCCGTCAGCAATCGACTTCGGAAAGCCGTCGGGAGGCTGCGGGAGCGTCGTCGACCACGCGCAGAATCGGGCGCCCGAGGCATCGCCGAAGTCGTCTCCCGATATGCTCAAGCCGTCTAGGCGGAGGGCGTCATCGCGCGACAACGAGGCGTCCGTGAGGATGCCGTAGTGCCGCAGCATCGTCCAGTAGATCGCTGACGGAAGGTTCTTCAGCGCCTCGCCGGCCTGCATCCCGAGCAGTCCGGCGTAGTCGCCCGAGTCCCGCACCGCGTGGATGATGTCACGTTCGTAACGGTCGGCCTCCGCGGCGGGGTTCGGCCGACGCGCGGCCTTCTGGTACGCCCATGGCACGAACAGCAAATATCGTGCGCGCGTCAGCAGGGTCGAGGTGCCGGGGAAGAGTGAGTCGGCGATCGCGTCCCGGATCTGGCCGAGGCCGAGCTCGTCGCGACTCTCGCGCTCGGCAAAGAGACGGATAATGTCGCGCATGCGGCGCTGTTCTTCGCTCGACGCGTCGAGCCATGCGATGAGTGACGGCACGGCTATTCGAAGAAGTCCTCGTCGATCTCGACGATCTGCACGGTTTGCTTCGTCTGCACTCCGACGCCGTATCGAATCATCAGCGAGGTGAGCCTGTCTCCGTCGATCAAGATGATTCGCGTCGGTACGACCTCTGCATACTGACGTGCGCCGGGGCTGAATCGTCCTGTGGTGATGAACACCCCGCCGTCGGCCTTGCCGCTCAGTGCGCCGACGAAGCCCTGCACTTCTGGCCGGTTGACGGCGTTGTCGGGGGCATATCGCTTTGCCTGGACGTAGACGCGGCTGAGCCCCAGGGTGTCTTGGTCGATGACACCGTCGATGCCGCCGTCGTTCGACGCAGTCGTCACACGAGCCTGCCCTTCGGCACCGCCGTACCCCATCGCCACAAGCAGATCGACAACGGTCTGCTCGAAGAACGTCGGCGACTTCGCCAGTAGACGTGCGAGGAGCTCGGAGGCGACCTCCGCATGGATCTGCTTGATCCCCTGGTCGATGAGCTCTGCGGGGTTGAGCGACTCGACATCGTCCGTCGCATCTGCTGTGGGGCCGGGTACGCTGCGGGACCGGCGATAGCCGGTTACCTTCTCGACGTCGTCCCGCGTCACACCCGGGTAGCTGGCGAGCAGAGCCCGACCGTGCTCACCGATGATGTAGCGGCCGCGCTCGGGCCGCAAGAGCGCCTCAGCCTTGGTGAGATGTGAGATCGCCCACCCGACGCGGTTCGCGTACATCGGCTGCCCCGTGGTCAGGGTGACCTCGCGTTCGGCGTCAGTCAGCCCAACCTCGCTTGCTGCGGCCTCGGTGATCTCACTGCGATCACGGATTGCCCCATCACCCATCACTCGCAGAACCGGTGCCATGAATTCATGCCACTTGGGTATCGACAAACCTATGCTCCCTACGATTCAGCGTTCTCGCCGGCGCCGCCGCCGCGAGACTCTCTCACCCACCGACAAACTCGCCTGACGGTGGTTCCATCCCCAGCATGACGCACCGGTACTTCGCACGTGTCAGAGCGACATACAGCAGGTCGTTCCACTCGAGGCCTTGGGAACCGACGAACTCCCTTGCATCGGCCCCAAGGTCAGTGACGACCACGGCATCGGCATCCAGACCCTTGAACTTGAAGACCGAGCGCCACCGGATCTTGCCCGGCATCCCCTCGGCTTGAAGCTGCTTGCGCAACCAGCGTTCGTCCTGCGTCTTCTCGGGACGCGCGAGCAACCGGCCCACGAGAGACCGCTTCTCGGCGAAGGGGCTCAGCACGACGATGTCTTCGGGTGCATGCTGCTGCAGCAACTCGCGAAGCGCGGATGCGAGCGCGCCAGTCTCGTTGCCGTCGACGATGTCGATTGTGCTCAGCCCGCCTGGGACGCTCTTGGCGACACGGTGGCGCGTGTACCCGAGCTCCTGACGGAGCGTGGCCTCGACCGCTGAAGTCAAGCCGGGCACCGCCCGGCAGTTGCGGCGCACGCGGACGTGCACGAGGTCGGGAATCAGGCTCTTCGCGATCGCGAACGGGTTCACTTGCTCGTCGACGCGGCGCATGATCTGCTGGCGGGAGTCGCCAGCGAACACGAGCTTGGTGCCCGCTGGGCGGCCCGTGCCCGCGAGGGCGAAGACGAGCTCCAGCACGAGCAGGTTGCCTGCGATGTCTTGGAACTCGTCGATGCAGATCGCCTCGTACCCGCCGAGGTGCGGCTTCTCTCGCAGGATTGCGATCGCTCGCTCAGGAAGCACGCGGGTGTACCACTCGTGCGAGGCGTCCGGCGGGTTGGCGGGCATGCCAACCAGGCGCAGCATCAGCGAGTTCAGATCGGCGACGTCGACGTTCGGCAGGCCGCCGACGAACCGCTGCAGTTCGTCGGCCATCAAAACGTTCCAGCATGCCACGAGGGTCTTTCGTCCCTCGCGATTGAGACGGCGGGCCGATTGCGTGATGAGGTACGACTTGCCGGTTCCCGCGGGGCCTTCGAAGTAGACGTGGTCGTTCGTGTCGATGAGTTCGAGCACGACCTGTTGGGATGAGAGCAGCTTCAGCTCTGTCTCTCGACGCTCGTGCGCGCGCTCTTCGGGGGTCTGCTTCGCCACGAAGTCCGAGATGAGGGCATCCGCGATGATGTCGGCACGGTCGGCGGTCAACGCGCCCGGATCGTTTGCGACCTCGTCGACGCTTGAGTACCAGCGGTTGTACTCGTCGAGCGTCTTCTCGATCAGCCAGGCAGCCCGACTGAGGTCGTCGCTCCACCCCAGCTCCCACTCGAAGAACTGAAGATCGCCCGGTGTCTTGTTCTCGAACTGGTGGCGCCCGATTGACGTGAACCAGACGAGGCGGGCGATCGGCTCGCCTCCGGTTAGCAGGTCGTGCTCGCGAATATGATGACGGATGCTGCGCCGAGCGCCGTCAAGCTGCTTGAGCGGATCCTTGTGGGGACTGGGCACACGATCGAGGTACCAGTCGCCGCCCTTGTACTCGACGTAGGCCGGCGACTTCACCTCGATGACGAGGATGCCGCGGCCCGGCGCGAGCACGATGAAGTCCGCTTCGCCCTGGAACGCGGACGCATGACGCCCGATGCCGAGCGAGTGGATGGCAACCCAGTCGTCGTGTCCCTGGATGCCTTCGAGCGCGGTGAAGACCTTGCGCTCGGAGGCGTTCGCCCCCTCGCGCGGGTAGGCGGGGATCATCCGGACCATTGCTCTAGCTCCCGGTTATGAAGCGCCGACGGCTTGGAACATCCCGCGATCGCCGCGTTCGATTCGTCCTGTCTCGAGTCCGCGCTGCAATCCCGCATCGAGTCGCGACGAAACCCCTTCGGTGAGGCGCTTGCCGCCGAAGAGAGCCAGCGACTCACGCTTGAGCTCGTCGACGTTCATGCCGCCGCCGAGTTCGGCGACGACGGCCATCGCGTTCGCGATCTCTTCAAGGGGAACGTGGTCGATGTTGCGACGATCGCCCGGCTGGCTGCGACGGACATCCCGCCATTCGAGAGGATCGATTCCGGTCGGCCAGGCACAAGATCGGTCACTCGTGCGGAGGTACTCCTGCGGCAGGCAGCGCAGGATCGCGTCGGCGCGTGCTGCCGCGACACGGTTCAGTCCGAACGACTCAGCAGCAAGCCTCGCGAGCCTCATCTTGTGAATGGGGCCCTCCTTCTGCACGATTTCGCGCAGGACAGAGCGCACCTTCTCGGTCGCGGCGTCGTGCGGCAGCCGATCGAGCGTGTCGGTCGTGCCGAATCGCTTCGGTTCCCACTCGACGTATTGGCGCAGGCGCGGGTGCCGCACCTCCGTGCTCACTGGTGCGGCCGCGGCGCTCTGAGGTGCGGAACGAAGCGGCGTCGGCGCATCAGTCACGTGCGGGACGGCCCGTGCGTCTGGCAGCGACGCGGCGGGCGCAGGTCGTGCCTCGGCCTTCATCTGTTCGAGGCGGAGCACGGCGCCGGCCTTCACAACCGCCGCCGAGAGTCGAGCGAGCGTCGATTCGCGGTCCTGGAGCCATTCGGGGAGCCACACTCGCTCAACACCCGGCCACTTCATGAGGCCCTTCAACACGTCGACCGGGAGCCCGTCGCGGTCCGCCACCGTGCGGCGTGCTCGCCAGCTCTCGCCGTCGAGAAGGACCGCGACGAGGGGTTGCCCGGGGTCGGCAGCGTCGGCGATCGAGATGTCAACGCGGAAGTCCGACAGCCCGATGTCGGTCTGCACAGTGAATCCGCGGTAGCGCAGTTCGTCTGCGATTTCGTCCCGGTGGCGATCGACCAAGCGGTCGCGATGGGCGCTGTCGGTGGTGGATTCGACTCCGGATGAGGCGAGCTCAAGGTATCCCTTGAGGTGCTTGATACCGATCGACGCGGTCTCTTCCGCGCGCAGCTCGGGAGGGTCGAAGCTGGCAAACAGGATCACTTGGCGACGGGCGCGGGTGATGGCGACATTGAGCCGTCGCTCGCCGCCTGCGCGCGAGAGTGGCCCGAAGTTGAGGGGGATGACTCCGCGCTCGTTCGCGCTGAACGCGACGGAGAACAGGATGGTGTCCCGCTCGTCGCCCTGCACGTTCTCGAGGTTCTTCACGAACAGGCCGTCGCGCTCGTCCAGGGCGTGAGCGAGCCTCTCGTCCGGCGCTTCTCGAAGCAGAGTCTCGATGAGCGTGCGCTGCTGCGCGTTGAAGGTGATGATCCCGAGCGAGGGTGTCTCATTGGGCGAGTTCGCGAATCGCTGCGCGACCTCACGGACGATGGCTTCGGCTTCGACGGCGTTCGTTCGCAGGTCGCGACCTCGGCCGGCGCGGTTGAAGTGACCTGCGACGCGCACGAGCGAGATTCCGTGGTCGGCGTCCACGTTGGGGGCATCCGCGGACCAGGGCGCGGGGAAGGACGAGAGCCGGCTGTCGTAGTACGCGTGGTTGCTGAACGAGATCAGCGCCTCATCCTGGCTTCGGTAGTGCCACGACAGCCATTTGCGCGGAACCCGGGCCTGCACGCACTCGGTGAGGATCGATTCCTCGTCGGCGACGACATCAGCGACAGCCGAGGCATCCGACTCGATGTCATTACTCACCTCGGCGAAGCTCGACGGCGGCATCTGCTTGCTGTCGCCGACGACAACGACCGACGTGCCGCGTCCCATGGCACCGACAGCGTCCGCCACACGAATCTGGGATGCCTCATCGAACACCACGATGTCGAACATCTTCGCCCTCGCAGGGAAGAAGCGGGCCACCGACTCGGGACTCATGAGAACGCAGGGGGCTATCTGGGTGATCAGGTCGCCGTAGTTTTCGAACAGGGCGCGCACTGTCATCCCGCCGCGCTGGCGTGCGAGCTGCCGTTTGAGCTCGCCCATCATGCCGCCCTCATACGCGGGATCGATTCGGCGCTTGGCGATGATCTCCGCGGGGATCCACCGAGGGAGCGCGTCACGAATCGCGGCCGCACTCGAGGTGAACCGCCCAATGGTGCGGTTGTGCGCGGGTACGTCGAACGCCGCCATTGCCTGCGAGTCCGCCCGCTCAGCGACCGACGCTTGGGCGATGCCCTTGTCGAGGGAGAGCGAAGCGAGGTCCGCGGGAAGCGCGCCGGTCAGGAGGGCATCGTGGGCGGCGGTCATGCCGAGGCGGATGAGCGGCTCGAGGTGCTGCCGGAAGGCGACCCACCGATCGAGGGTGACCGGTTCCGTGGTCGCGAGATTGCGGGCCGGTGCCGTAGACCGCCACGTCGCGAAGAAGCCATCCGGCTCGGCCCACCTGGCGAACGCGTCTGCTCCATCGCCCGACGGTTGGGCAACGCCGCTCGCTGCGGCGAGTGCACGCCACGCGTTTGCGAGTCTGGTGAGGGCGCTGGCGAGGTCGGCGTCAGGGTGGCTTGCTGCGTAGTAGCCGCGGAGCGCCTGCCGAAGATCGGCGTTTCCGTCGGTCGATGACAGCTCGGAGCCCAACCAGACCCCCCACGCGAGAGTGGCCTTCGCAGGCTCCACACCTTCGCGCAGGTACGGGTTCCAGTTGGAGGTCACAAGCGGGAGGGGAAGGGTGGCAAGAGCCGCGCGCAACCCGCCGATTTCGTCGGCTGTGCGTGCCACGTCGGCGGTGAGAGGTGTCACATCCCGAGCAGGGAACGAGCGAGCTTCGACCCGCAGGGAGGTACCGAATTCCGAGAGAACCGCGCGTTGCCGTTTGCGGCGTCCGAAGAAGCCAGAGGCGTCGGCGGCGACGCCCGCACGATGGATGGCGTGAACGTCACCGTCCAGCACTTCTGGACCGACCGATACGAACCAGGGGCGGTCGGCGTTGCTGGTGTTCAGCCGATCCTGGAGGGCCGGCACTTCACCGGACAGCGTGCGTGCATGTACGGCGTCGATCGCCTCGAGGGGGTGTCGTGGCGACCTCGCCAGCGACGCCCAGCGATCGAGGCGACCCGGCGTGGATGTGACCGCGAGCAAATCGGGGTTCGGCTGGCGAGTGAGGAGGTCGGTGAGGGCTGCATCGAACTCCCGCGCGGCAGCGTGAAGGGCGTTCGTATCGATGGGCTTCGCCGAGGACACCGTCACGAAGCCCCACGGGTGCAACGGGGATGGATGGGCGAGGTCCGCAGTCTCGGGCAATGTGCGCAGCAGATCGCGAAGGTACCCGAACTGCTCTTCTGTCCCCGTCGCGACCAGCGCCGCCGGGATGTCGAGAGCTTCGATGTCTTCTGCCGAGGCGAGAAGCTGTGCGCGGGCCGAGTAGAGGGACAGGCCGGCCGAGTTCGGCTCGTGCAGGCGCTGCGCGTACCGCTTCAGTGAGCCGCGACTCGTTGCTGCGGTCTCTGTGTACGCCTTGAGGGCCGCTCCGTCAGGCTGCGCGATCGCGTCGATCGCTGCGCGGATCTGTGCGCGCACGGCCGTAGGGCGCGCGCCCTTGTCATGCAAGTCAAGTGAGAACGGCCCGAGGCCGACGGCATCCAATCGGTCCTTGACGACGTCCAGGGCCGCGCGCTTCTCAGCGACGAACAGCACGCGCTTCCCGTTGGCGAGCGAGTGCGCGAGCAGGTTGGTGATGGTCTGGGATTTTCCCGTGCCCGGGGGACCTTCGAGGACGAACGTGCGTCGGGCTTCCGCCTCGGCAACTGCTTCGAGCTGCGATGAATCTGCCGGGACTGGGACGGCATTGTTCAGCGCGTCGAGGTCGACGGAGGTCGGTGCCTCGAACGGGTCGACGTATTCGGCCGTCGGCGTCTGGATCAGGTGCGCGACCAGAGAGTTGCTCGCCAGCTCCTTCCAGTTCTCGTCCAGGTCCTTCCATAGTCGGTACTTGGCGAACTGAAGTATCGAGAGGTCGACGGTGTCTTCGACGGTGAACGGCAGGCGTGCGGAAGCGAGCGCCCGTCGCGTCGCGGTGAATGCCGCGGGCAGATCGATTCCCGAGTCATCCTTCGCTGGGTTGGCGAGGCCGGGAATGTCGAGCCCGAAGCTCAGGCGCAGCTTCTCCAGCAGGCAGTAATTCGGCGTGGACTCCCCGGCCTCATCGATGCTGAGGCGGAAGGTGTTACCGCCACCCGATGCCTCAAGTCTGACGGGGACGAGAACAAGCGGAGAACGCAGCTCACGATCGTTAAATACCCAGCGCAGCATCCCGAACGCGAGGTAGAGGTTGTTGGCGCCCGTCTCTTCGATGATCGTTCGGGCTTTGTAGGCGAGCGCCCGGAGGCGGGCGGTGTAGGTCGCCTCGGTCACGCCTGCGAAGACCTGCTTTCGCTCGGTCAGCATCCCTGCGCGAGCGGTTTCCGGGAGGTCCTGCCCGAACCGGATGCCGCGGCTGCCATCGACCGTGGGGATGCGGTCGTTCGGCACCAGAGTGACCGTGGTGCCGTTGTTGATCATGTCTTCGAACGTGGCGAGAGACGGTTGCGGGACAGCGAGCGGGTAGCCGGACTTCTCGCCGTAGTTGATAAGTCGGTTCCGCAGGCTCAGGTCGAGTAGCGCGTTCTTCCAGAGGGCGACGCGCGGAGGTACCTCGCGAGCGACGCCTCCGGCGATCGCCTCGACGGACGGCGCGTAGTGCAGGGCGTCTGGTGCCTGGGCGACGGCGTACTCGAAGATCTTTACCTCACCTGACTCGCTGATGGCACGGCTCGGCAAGGGGTAGATGCGCGCGAGTCGCGCCTGCATGATGTCGGTGATCCCGTGCACCGCTGACACGTCGCCGGCGAGGGTGCTGATGTGGTGGTGGCGGCGTGCGTCGGCGAACGGCTTCGACGTGGTTCCGCCCGTGAGGAACGTGGTCTCGACGACCTCGATTTGTCCGATGCCGACGTAGTTCACTGCCTCGGCCGGATCCAGCTGAGCGGGCCCGTCGAGGCTGGCCTCATCGCGCCAGTAGCCGAGGAAGATGTGACCGGGAATCAGCCAGAGGGTCGAGTTGATCCCAGCCTCCTCGAGCGCGGCTGCGAGGGTCACCGTGGTGTCGAGGCAGGTGCCGAGCCGCCCTTCGAGGACCTCGGAAGGGGTGCGCACCTTCTGGCCGTCGAGCCCCCAACTGGCGGGCGGCTCGGCGTAGCGGATGTCGCGAGCCCGCATGCTTTCGTAGACGGCCTCGACGATCGCATCAACCCGTTCGCGGGAGCCCTGCTGGTATCCGTCGAGGTTCGAATTGCCGGTCTTGAGCTGCAGACGGTCGGATGCGTCGACGAGAAGAGCCGCGATCGCAGGAGAGTTGGGCTGCACGAACGAGGCGAGTAGTTCGAGGCTGAGCTGTGGTGGATTCGCGCGCCACTGATTTGCTGCGAGCACCGTCACGGGAGTGTCGTGGTGCGCGATCACACCGCCGTCCCCGTCGCGCAGGGTGACACGCACCACGCCGTCCGTCGGATGTTCGACGGCGAGCGTGCGCACCGGATCGAGCGCGAGGTCTGCGTTGCGCAACGTGGTGGGCGTGGTCCCGTCGAGATCTACGATGACCACCTTCGGGTCCCCCAGCGAGCCAAGCCTGCAGATTGCCTCGATCTCAACAGAGGCTCCCCGCATCTCCGCACCCTGATAGTCGATCGTGACCTCGTCCACGATCGCGATGGAGTTGCGGGCGTGCGCGTAGCTCAGATCTGGCAGAGCACTGACCCGGATCGCCACGGTGGCGTCGGGAAGGGATGCTGCAGGTTCTGGGAAGACGGGGCCCGCGACCATGGGGGTCGGTGCGACATCGCGCCTGGTTGCTGAGGTGTCGGGTGCCGCGAGCGGGGAGTCGAGCGTTGAACCGGAATCCTGCACCGGTGGCGCCGTTCCTGATTCGGCCGTCATCGCCGCGAGCACCGGTACCTTGAGCTCTCGCAGTCGATCCGCCTGGGTTTCCGCACGGAGTCCGCGCAAAAGCATCTCCGCCGAGTCAAGCGCGCGATAGGTCTCGGCGATTGAGAATTCCTCGTTGTGCGCCCACTTGTTACGGACGTTTCGCAACTCGCTCGCCCAGTTCTGCGCCTGCCGGCCGAGGAGACCCGCGAACGGGTATCCCAGCGACCCAAAAGACTCGGTGAACGCGCGGAGGATCAGCGAGAGGTCACGGGGGTTGTACCGGGCGAAGCTGCGGCCGGCTTGTCGGTCCTTGCGCTCGAGAATCTCGGTCCAGTCCTTGACCTCCGGCGCGAGCTCGCGGAAGCGCTCCGCAACAACGGGGCTCAGCCCATCGCTCAGCGCATCGAGCGCCTCTTCGACATGGTCCCGCGTATCGAACTCAGGCATTCTCACTCCTCACTGGTCCCTCATTCCCCAAACACTCGCACAGCCAGCAGACGTGCTGGTCAGCTCCAAATCTCGAGCGCCGCTGGGTCCCACATCTCCATCTGTGCCACCCCGTTGTAGAGGTAGATCTCTCCCGACCCGCAGAGCGTGACACCGGTCGAGATCGGTTCGAGGTACGTGTCCCAAAAGATGATCGTGAATCGGTCCGCGGACGGATAGTCGCTGCCCAAGTTGAGGAAGGTGCCGTCCTCGGTCTCGCGCGCGCTCATGAGCGGGCCACATACGCGCTGCACTGTGCCCACGTGATCGTGCGTTTGATCCCAGCCCAGGCCATCGTTGGGCCATTGAGGTGTGGCCGCTTCTGCGGCCGCACCAAAGCTGCACCACCCGTCCTGAGCAAGGAGCTCGACAGCTTCAGTCCGTGTGCCGTATCCGATCAGCTCATCGCAAGACTCCACCCGGAACTCGCTGTCGAACGAGTTCGCGAGGTAGTCAGCTGCGATCTCGGATTCATTCGAGCAATTGAGACGCATCGCCTCCATCGTGGAGTTGATGTCGCCGCTGTCGGTCCTGGCGTGTTGGATCGTCGCTGCCAATAACTCGGAGCAGCTCTGACCGGCGTCATTGGATCCGTAACCGGAGTCCGCGCGGCTTGACGGGCGACTGCAAGCGGTCAGCGACGCAAACAACAGCGTGGCTGTGAGCGAGGCGATGACCGCGCGCGCCCCGGTCCTCATGCTGCTCCCGTCGGACTTGCCGGGGTGCTCCGCTCGTCCGCGTAACGCGGCGCCATCGACTCCATCTGATCCATCACGAGCTTGATCGCTTCGAGCTGCTTGTCAGGCGGGTACTTGTACTTCACCAGTAGCCGCTTGATCGACGAACGCAGTTTGGCGCGCACGTCATCGCGCACGGTCCAGTCCGTGCGCACGTCCCGCCGCATCACGGCGACGAGTTCGCGCGCGATCTGGGCCAGCACATCCTCGCCCTGCACGTCCACCGCTGACTCGTTCGAGGCGACGGCGTCGTAGAACGCGAGTTCGTCGCTCGATAGTGGGGGCGAGAAGTGCGATCCACGGGATGCCTCGGCCGCGACTTCCTTCGCCAACTGCAACAGCTCAGCAATGACCTCGGCCGAGGTGAGCTGCTGGTTCGTATAGCGGTTCATGATCTCCGCGATCCGCTCCGAGAACGCCCGCTGCCGCACGAGGTTGCCCCGGGTCGCCGCGGAGCCGGCATCCGTCAACGATTTGCGCAGCGCCTCGATGGCCAGGTGCGCGTTCGGCGAGGCTTGCGCTTTCGCGAGGAACTCGGGCCCGAGGTCGTCGAGCGCGAGGCGGGGCAGGCCGGCCGCCTCATAGATGTCGAGCACATCTCCGGGCGCGATCGAGTCCGCGACCAGAGTACCGAGCAGGCGAGAGATCTCTTCGGGGATCGGCTCATCGCGCGCCTGCCGCTCAGCGGCGTCGAACTTCGCCATCCATACGCGAACCTCTTCGTAGAACGCGATCTCATCGTGTAGCTCCGCGAGCCCGTCACGGCCCGACGCGAGTGCCCAGGCCCGCGAGAGCCGCCCGGTCGCTGTCCGGAAACGAGATGCGAGCCGGTCCGGTCCCAACTCCGAAGCATTGAGGGGGTTCGTGGCGTCCCGCAAGAAGTTGGTGGCGGTGGTGGCCGCTTTGCGCCACGCCCGCGATCCTCCTTCCGCCGCGATCGAGCGCCAGTCACACTCCGCGAGCATCTCGCGGATCTGCGCGACCAGTTCGGTCGCGATACCCACAGCTTCGTCGACGTCGCGACCGATCGGCTTGTTCTCCTGGTCCGAGACGGTGTATTCCGACAGCGCCTTGGCAAGATTGTCGGCGAGGGGCGCGTAGGCGACGAGCAGTCCGTCCTGCTTGCCCTTGAACGTCCGGTTCACACGCGCGAGCGTCTGCATCAGCAGCGCGCCCTTCAGGGGACGGTCGAGATAGAGGGTGTGCAGCGGCGGGGCATCGAACCCGGTGAGCATCATGTCTTTGACGATCACGAGCTCCAGCTCGTCGTCGGCGTTCTTCAGCCGCGCCTTGATCGCCCTGTTCTCGGAATCCCGCCGCACGTGATCGCTCACCGGCGGCTGGTCGGATGCTGAACCCGAGTAGACGACCTTGATCCGCCCCGAGTCCAGCGCATCAGAGTGCCAGTCCGGCCGCAGAGCGATGATCGCCGAATAGAGCCGTGCGCAGATCTCGCGCGTTCCGCCCACGATGAGGGCCTTGCCCGGCGATTCGAGGAACTGCTTCATGCGCTCGCGCCGCTCCTCCCAATGCCCGACGAGGTCGGCCGCCAGGGTCTCGATGCGCTCGGGCGCTCCGTACACGGCGTTGACGACAGCAACGGATGCTTCCAGCCGAGCCCGTTCGGTGTCGTCCAGGCCGAGCGTGTACTCGTCGGCGGCGCGGTCGATGTCTTCTTCGGTCGCACCGTCGGCGAACGAGACCTTGATGAGGCGCGGCTCAAAGTAGACCGGTACCGTCGCGCCGTCATCGACCGCCCGCGTGAGGTCGTAGATGTCGATGTAGTCGCCGAACACCGCACGGGTGTCACGCTCGGCGAACGAGATCGGCGTGCCGGTGAAGGCGATGAGCGTTGCGCTGGGCAGCGCATCGCGCAGGTGACGGGCGTAGCCGTCCAGATCGTCGTAGTGACTGCGGTGCGCTTCGTCTACGACGACGATCACGTTGCGTCGATCGGTGAGAAGTGGATGCTGCGTGCCCGACAGCTTCTCGGCCTCAGTCAGGCCGAACTTCTGAAGTGTCGTGAAGTAGATTCCGCCGGTAACGCGGTTGCTCAGCTCATTGCGCAACTGGGCGCGCTCGCGCACCTGCACGGGTTTCTCGGCGAGCAGCAGACTCTGGTCGAACGTCTGAAAAAGCTGCCCGTCGAGTTCGGTGCGGTCGGTGACGACGATCACGGTGGGGTTCTTGAGCTTCGGATGCCGCGACACGAGGTTCGCGTAGAGCTCCATCTCCATCGACTTGCCCGAGCCCTGCGTGTGCCACACGACGCCGGCCTTGCCGTTGGTCTCGACGGCCTGCACGGTCGAGCCCACGGCCTTCGTCACCGCGAAGTACTGGTGGGGCTTGGCGATGCGTTTGGTGAGTCCGTCGGCGTTCTCGTCGAACGCGGTGAAGCTGCGAACGAGTTGCAGAAAACGCTCTTGGTTGAAGAGCCCGCTGAGCGCGTCGTCGATGGGTTCCACCGACGAACCGTCCTCGATTCTCGGCTGCACGAGCGGCGCACCGTCGTCATCGACGTTCCAGGGCGCGAAGTGATTGAGCGGCGTGAACGGCGTGCCGTACTTGGCCTCGATTCCGTCGCTCGCGAGGGTGAGCACGCAGAACCGAAACGCCAATGGAAACTCGCGCAGGTACGTCTGCAGCTGCGCGTGCGCCGGGGCGACGCCGGTGGATGCTGACCCCGCGCGTTTCAGTTCGACGATGCTGAGCGGCATCCCATTGACGAACAGCACGATGTCGAACCGGCGATGCAGATCGCCCTGGCGTATCGTGACCTGGTTGACCGCGAGCCAGTCGTTGTCGGAGGGATCGGTGCCGAGCAGGCGAAGCCGCGGATTCTGCTCGACACCGTCCGAGTCGATGTAGCTCAGTGGGTACCCACCGACGAGATAGTCGTGGATGCGATGGTTCTCCGTGATCGCATCTTGTGACTTCGGCGACGCGATCTCGGCGACGGCCTGCTGCAGGTACTCCCCCGGCACGCCCGCGTTGAGTCGCCGGAGTGCTTCGAGCAGACGCGGACGGATCAGCAGGTCGTCCCACGTATCGCGTTCGCCGCTTCCGGGGGCGATCTCTTCGCCCTTCGCCGGCCGCCACCCCAGCGGCTCGGCTAGCGTTTCGAGAGCGTCCTGCTCCCACGCAGATTCAGGTAGCGCCGTCATCGCTCATCACCTCTCGAGCAGCTTTGCGAGTCCGTCTTCACTGACGATCGGGATCCCGTAGTCGCGGGCCTTCTTCGCCTTGCCCGAGAGCGAGTCAGGATCGGCGGCAACGACGAGCTTGACCTTCTTGGTCACGGTCGGATGCGGCAGGTAGCCGCGGTCGCGCAGCTCAGCCTCCCAGACCTCGCGTGGACGCACCATGTCACCGGTGAGCACGATCAGATCTCCCGTCACAAGCGCGAACGCTTCGGAAGCAGGGGCGTCCACCTCGGGGCGGACATCATCGACGGCCGCGGCGATGTCGTCGTCATCGAGCTGGAGCAGAGCGCCCACCGCGCGGAGGTCAGCCTTCTCGTTCTCCGTCAGCACTCCGTCTGACCACGCACGTCGCTCAAGTTCGACGAAGTAGTCGCGGTGGATGCGATGAACTGCAGTTCGCGTCAGACCGAGCTCCGTGGCCACGGAGCCGAGCTGCGCACCTTCGCTCACCGAGATGATCCCGTCGAGCAGGCAGCGATCGAGAAGCGCGGTGTACTGGGCCGCTGCTCCATCCACCGCGTCCCGCACAGACTCGGTCGAAATGCGCTCGAGAAAGCTCGCGGGCGCGACGTATGCCGTAGACCGAGGCTTGGCAGTTGCGCTGGTCCGCCGGCCCATGGGATATTCGTGCGCCCGTCCGGTCTCTGCGGTGCGCTGCCAGTACTCTGCCCATCCGGGCCACGTGGAGCTCGTCCGCTGATAGTGCGCGAGCAACTGAGCGGTCGCGTAGGAATCGGAGCCGGCGCTATGCGAGCGGCCGGGCTCGATGGAACACGTGGCGCACGCGTGTGCCAGAGAGCACGATGCGCCAAGACCGAAGCTCGATCCGAGCGCCATCGTGCAGACGCTTGGCGTATCGGCATGCAGCCAGTACCCGGCCCGTTCGAACTCGGCGTGCAAGAACCGCAGATCGAATGTGGCGTTGTGTGCTGCGAACACCCGTCCGCGCAGCAGATCGGCGAACTCCGCGGCGATGTCGGTGAACACGGGCGCATCCAGGATGTCGGCGGCGCAGATGCCATGGATGTTCTGGGGCCCCAGGTCGCGTTCGGGATTGACGAGGGTCTCCCACCGCGCGGTGATCGTGCCGTCATCTTCGACGTGGGTGACCCCGATCTCGACGACCCGGTGACGGTACGAGGGCAGGATGCCCGTGGTTTCGAAATCGACAACTGCGAATGCCATCAGATGACGCCCCTCATGACTTCGCGATCTTCTGCTCGGCCATCTTGCGGATGATGTCGAGGAACCCGGGCACGTACGCGCCCAGTTCGTCGGCCACCTTGGCGGGGTCGAGTTTGCTGGTGTGTACTTGCTCGCACAGACGCAGCCACCCCTCGCCCATTGCGGCCGTGAGAGCTCCGGCAACGCCGGCGTTGATGGCGCTCCCTGCCCCAGGAATGAGCGCGAGTGCGCCACGGGCCAGCGACTGCCCGGCGAGCTGTGTCGCTAATTGGGCGAGCGCCGTTGCGGAAAGCATCGTCTTCAGTTCGAGGTCGTAGATCGTTGCGATGCGACCCATCATCGCGAGCTGGACCGGCGCCAGAGCGACCGCGTTAGCGACCGGAAGAGGGACGGCTGCTGCCGTTGCCGCGGCGGCTGCGGCTGTGACGATGACCGGACGAGCCAGCTCGCGCTTCCAGGGAAGGTTGAGGCGCTGTGCGATGCGAAAGGCATCCTTCTCGTCTTCGGGCGAGAGGGCGAGGGTCTCCGCAACGAGTTCACCGAGGCCGTGCCCCTTGCCCTTTCCATTGCGGTCGCGAGTCGAGGTCAGGACGAACTCGCGATACGGCACGACGATCGGCTGGTCATGCGAATCGACGGGCTCGTTGAGCCAATCGACGAACGTCTTCGTGTCGAGCGGCACCGTGCGCTTGTTGGTGATGGGGTTCTTCTCCCAATCGACCTTCGTGAGCACGAGGATGACGGGCAGGCCCTTCGCGTTAAGGTCTCGGATCATGTCGATCTCAGGCCGCTGCAGGCGGTCTGAGTGCGAGTTCACGCAGTACCAGACCACCGAGATCTGCTCGTTCGGGGGACGGTGTGAAATCACCTCCAGACTCTCGTGCAGCAACTCGATAGGCCGCTTTTCCGTGCCGATCTCGAACCCCTCAAGATCCCAGATGCCGAGTGAGTCGTCGTGGTAATAGTGCGCACCCTGCGTGACAGGCAGACCTTTGCCGACCTTCGCGAGATCGCGACCGAACACAGCGTTCACGAGCGACGACTTGCCTACGCCTGTTCCGCCGATGATGGCGAGGTTGAAGCGGCCGTATCGGGACTTCGCCTGCGAGGTCGCGTCGATGAATGGCTGGTCGTCGATGCGCGGCGCCTCGCCGTCGGTCGCGGATTCTGCGGTCATGTCTGCGGATGCTCCTTGCTGTTTCCGTGCGGCGGTCATGAGATGAACTCGAACTCGAGGGTGATCGATGGGTCGATCGCGTGAATGATGTTCGAGTAGAACTCCTTCGCCTGCTCCTCGAGCACAGGCCTTGCGCCCTCGATCGTGTCGGCGACCATTTCATCGTCGAGCACTGCCTCGATCACGGCGAGCTTGTCGATCTCGGGCGTGGTCCAGCTAAGGACGCCATTCTTTTCGCTGACCACAGAGATGTCGGGGTTCGAGTAGCCCAGGTAGATGAAATCTGGGATGGAGATGCGATAGGAGTCGTCCCCGACGCGTTCGATGGCGACCTTCTTCCCTTCGATGCCGAGCTTGGCGTCGAAGTCGTAGCGAACGAGCAACGTACGGTCGCTTCCCGGCAAATCGAACGCAAGAGCTTCCAGTCCAGGGATGCTGATCTCAAGACCGTCGCCTCGCTCTTCGAGCGTGTCTCCGACGCCCGTCGTCACGAGCACCACTTGCTCCTCGCGAGTGATGGAGCGGATGACCGATACGTCGCGAGACTCGGTAGCGCCGAGTACTCGCCCCCAAGCGAGGCCCACGTATGCAGCAGCGCCGATCAGGGCAACGATGAAGACGACGAGCAGGATTTTCGCCCAGATCGGCGTCCGCTTCGCCGGCTTCGGTGCGGGCGGGGTCGCCAAAGGCGGTGCGGTAGTGCTGGTCATGCGGTGTATCCCCCAGATACATGCGACGGTGCAGTCTTGTGAATCTATCCGGTCTCGAGGCCGGTCGCGTTCACGCGCCGGCTCGGGATGCTGCCTCCTCCGCATCACGGACACGCAGCTTGCCCGACATGAGCTGCGGGAGCAGGGCGTCGCGGGTTGCGGCGAGGGTGCGGTTCTCAGCGTCGTGCGCGGCAACGGCAGTGAAGAGCGTCGTCGCACGAGTACCGAACTCGACAAGCCAGCTGTGGTCGGGAGTTGGCATCTCGAAGGCAGCGAGATCGGATGCTGCCACTCGTTGCCGCCCGGACGTCCCGATCATGTGCTGAACAGCGTATTCCCGGAACCGAGGGGCAGTTGCGAGGAGGAACGAGATTGGCGGAGCCATCATGTCCCGAGACCGGAACACGATGAACTCGGTTGAACCGACGCCGACCTCGTCGCTATCAAGGTGGTCCACATAGCCGGTCTTGCGGTTCTCGAGGCACGGTGTGATGCGCGCGAGGAGAGTGTCGCCATTCTGGAATCGCGCACCACCCTTCGGCTCGCGGTAGTCGAACCCGTCGATAGACCAGCCTGATTCGGGCAGCCGCTTCATATCGATGTAGATCGCTGACTGTGTGCGCGGCACCGTGACTTTCGGGTTCAGCTCCACGAAGTCGGCGAGTGTCGACGAACGGTCATCCCTGCTAAGCCACTCCGCGTCGATCTCCGTGCGAAGTAGCTGCTCTGCCGCATAGGCGAGGGCGGTGTTGGCGGCGATCTTGTCGTCGAGGGCGCCCAGCACCTCGGCGATTGCCCGCTGCTCGGGGAGCGGCGGCAGGGGGAGGGCGAGTTCTCCCACACGCGAGATATAGATGTGCTTGATCGTCGAACCCTGCGCACCCTGCTCAAGCAAGTCCTGATATTTGGGTGAGCGAAGCAGGTACGCCAAGTAATGACTGTCGACACGGTCATTCAGCTGAAGGAGTGCAACAGACTGATTGATGCACACATCGGATCGGTCACACACAGCGACTCGACCGATTGAGCCGTCCTTCGTGAGGAGTACGTCACCGACATTTGGGCGACTCTTGTCTGTCAACAGGTCGCGGTACGCCGAAAGGTCAGTATGGCGCGCGGTCTCGTAGTCGATCCGACCATCCCGGATGTCACGCGCGGTCACCATCACGGGGCCTGCGTCCGTCGTCGGCATAGGGTTGGTAAACCCATACGTGATGCGGGTGGTCAGGTCGTTCAGTGTGACCTGAGGCCACTCGGAGATCACGACACTCTCGCGATCTGTGCGCGCACGACACCTGCCAACCGCGCCGACTCGGCGAACTGCGCCTCCAGCTCGGCCCGCAGGCGGGCGAGCTTCTCCTCGATCGGCTCGCCGTCGTCCGCCGTCTCGGCGGCGCCAACGTAGCGGCCGGGCGTCAGGGCGTAGTCCGCGGCCTTGATCTCGGCGAGGGCCGCGGAGTAGCAGAAACCTGGAACGTTCGCGTACTCGGCGGGTGCGGCACCCGACTCGATTCCTCGCCACGCGTGAAACGTGCCCGCGATACGCGCGATGTCCTCATCCGACAGCGCACGCTCGGCGCGGTCGACCAGGTGGCCGAGGTTGCGGGCGTCGATGAAGAGCACCTCGCCCGCCCGCGCTCCCTTGTCTTTCGCGAAGAACCAGACGCATACGGGAATGCCGGTCGAGCGGAAGAGCTGCGTCGGCAGTGCGACCATGCACGACACCAGATCCGCTTCGACGATCTCGGCGCGGATCTGGCCCTCGCCGCCCGAGTTCGACGACATCGAACCGTTCGCCATGACGACACCGGCCTGGCCGCCGGGAGCGAGCTTGGAGAGGATGTGCTGGATCCACGCGTAGTTCGCGTTGCCAGCCGGCGGCACGCCGAACCGCCAGCGCGGGTCGTCTTCGTTGCGCGCCCAGTCCTTGATATTGAACGGGGGATTCGCCATCACGAAGTCGGCCTGCAGGTCGGGGTGCAAGTCGCGCGCGAAGGTGTCGCCCCAGCGCGGACCGAGGTTGCCCGACAGCCCGTGGATGGCGAGGTTCATCTTCGCCATGCGCCACGTGCGCTCGTTGAGTTCTTGGCCATAGACCGAGATGTCGCTGCCCTCGCCATGGTGGGCGTCGATGAACTTCTCGGCTTGCACGAACATGCCGCCCGATCCGCACGCTGGGTCGTAGACGCGGCCGTGGGTCGGCTGCAGCAGTTCCACGAGCACCCGTACGACTCCGGCGGGCGTGTAGAACTCGCCGCCCCGTTTTCCTTCGGCGGCCGCGAACTTCTCCAGAAAGTACTCGTACACCTCGCCGAGCAGGTCACGGGCGCGGCGTCCGTCGGATCCGCCCTGTCCCTGGGCTGCGAACCGTGCCGAGTTGAACAGGTCGACGAGCTCGCCCAGGCGGCGCTGGTCGACGCTGTCGCGGTTGAAGATGCGCGGGAGCGTGCCCGAGAGCTGAGGATTCGCCTGCATGACGGCATCCATCGCTTCATCGATCAGCGCGCCGATCGACTTCTCGTGGGTGTCCATCGACGGCCCCAGGCCCTTGGCGTTCTCGGCGAGGAAACCCCACCGCGCGTTCGCGGGCACCCAGAACACCCCGCGGCCGGTGTACTCGTCGGTGTCGTCGATGAGTTCGGCGATCTGCTCATCGTCGTAGCCCTCGGCGGTCAGCTCAGCGCGGATGCCGGCACGGCGCTCGTCGAAGGCATCCGAGACGTACTTGAGAAAAACGAGCCCCAAGATGACGTCCTTGTACTGCGAGGCATCCATCGACCCGCGCAGCTTGTCGGCCGCCTTCCAAAGCGTGTCTTTCAGCTCCTTCATCGTCGACGGCGCCTGCGCGGCGGCTTTCGGTGTGCGGGGCATGCGTGTTCCTTACTGCGTGGATGCCGCATCGGCGGCGTGGTTCGTATCGATCATGGTCACCGCTCCCGACGTCGCACCAGCGACGATCAACGCGGCATAGTCGGTGAGGCGCGCGGCGCGGGCCTCAAGGTCTTCTCGAACAGTCGCTATGTCGGCGAGGGCTTGGCGCAGCGGCGCGATGGTGTGCGGGGCGACGCGGCGCAGCATCCATCGCTTCCATGCCCCGGGGCCGGCGGTCGCGCCGGTGATGTCGGCGGCGATGACCTCGGGTACGAGTCCGCCAGGGTCGCCCGCTGTGACGCGCAGCACGCGAGCCGGGTACGCGACGACCTTCGTACCGTCGGTGTCGACCCACGCGGCCGCGGTCGGGCTGGTGCGGAAGATCACATCGCCGGGGCGGCTGAGCTGCGCGTTCGGGTACTGCGTTGCAAACGTGAGCTGGTCGACGCGTGTGCGACCGATCGCCGCAGGGTTGTCGAGATCGGATGACGTCACGACGATGAGTCCTTCCGAGCCCAGCAGATCAGGATCAAGGCGGGTGCCCTGGATCCTTCTCAAGTGTCGGGCATCGATCAGCTCGGGAACTGACATGGCTCGCGGGACATCGTGGGTATCGGGCACGATCTCTTTCGGGGTGATGTCGTCACGAACCGCGTCAGCGGCGATGTCGAGACGAGCGGGAAGCTCTGCCGCCTTCGTGGTAGTAGCAGGCTTCCGAGTCGCCGACGCCACGAGCGAGCCGCTTCGTGCCTGCAACGACGTCGTCCGCACGAATGTCACGAACCGGAACTTGTGTTCGCGCATGTCGCGTCCGCTACCCATCCCCGCGATCAAATCCGATACGAGGTCGGCGCGCGCAGCGGGAGTGAGCGGAATCGCGGTGAGATCGGCAAGCGCGGTGACTCGCTCCGCCAGCGTGACCTCGCCTATCGGCTCGCCAAGCACCCAGAGCGCTAGCGACTCGCGAGTCGCGCTGTCGACCAGGCCGGCCGGCAGGCGCGCGATGCCCCGAACCCGGCCAGAACGAAGGATGTCGACGCGCGCCCGCTCGTCGGTGGGCGCCAACGGATCGACGAGGGTCCTCGCGGGGCCGACCACGACCGCCGCGTCCGAATCACGCAACGACAAGGAGACCTCGTCGACCGCTCGCAGCATCCCTGCCACGTCGTCGCCTCGCTCAGACGGAACGCGCGCGACAACGACGGAGCGGGTCGCGGGTTGCTCTGTATCAGCGAGCCAATGACCCTCGACACGCAGCTGGCGTCGAACTCGCCGACTGTCAGCTTCCGCACGCAGCACGATGCTCACGTCGTCACCAAGTCTGCCCGCGAGCGTCAAGGAGAGCGTGGCGTCGCCACCATCCAAGGTCACGGCATCGCCGTCGCCAAGGAGTGCGAGCGTGGCGTCGACGACGAGCGCGACCGCGTCGGCTACGAGCGGCCCTGCGGACCCGGCGGCTCGACGCGACACAGCATGCCGACGATTTACGAGCGCCAACGCGGCCGACGGCGAGTACGTCGCGTCGATCAGATGAACTGAGTATTCGAGCCATGGCGCACCCCGTCGCACGTGAGCGGAGATCTCGGCCTGGAGCATCTCATCGAGAGGGTCGACCTTGGCCGCGGCCTCCTCGATCTTCGATTGGGTGAGCTCGCCCGGGTTATCGGTCTGCGAGTAGAGGGTGATGAGCGCTTCCAGTTCTGAGACCGCGTCTGAGTCGGCGAACGAGAAGTCCGCCGGGGCGGCCGCTGCCGCGGCATCCTCGCGTGCTTCCGGATTATTCCCGTGCCCTGTGCGGACGAGCCAGTCGGCGACCTGCTTAGCCTCGAACAGCGGCCGCCCGCCTTTCTCACTTACAGCCCGTGGAAACGGATTAGCAGTCGACGCGAATCGTGAACGCCACATCGATGCCGCAGGCCGCTGCACGCCGGCCAGCCGGGCGACGCCAGCCAGGTCGATGAGGAGCGAGGGCGCTGTGGACATGTGACCAAGGTACCGGGAACTGCCAACTGTCCCACGCTTGTCCTGATAAGTGCCCTTATCAGGCCATCATGCCATCGAGGAACGAATCTAGTCCACGATCTGTTCCGGCGGCATCACGTCGCTGCTGCAGGCGGGGCGCTACTGGGGGCCGCCCCGCCTGCGGGACTCGCTCACGCCCTCTCTGGAGATACCCATGACTGAGATCACATCGACCATCGCCTCGAACGAGATCAAGTGCCCGCACTGCGGCACCCTCTTCACCATCGACGAGGCGCAGTACGCCGACATCGTGCAGCAGGTGCGCACCACCGAGTTCGAGCACGAGATTCACGCACGTCTCGCGGAAGCCGAGAAGTCCAAGGCCACCGAGATCGCGCTCGCTGTGGCCAACGCAACCCAGCAGGCGCAGAAAGTGAGCGCCGCCAAGGACACCGAGATCCAGCAGCTCAAGTCCGAGCTCAAGGCGGCGGCGACCGACCAGGAGCTGGCTGTCGCAAAGGCTGTGTCTGCTGCGGAAAAGAACCTCAACGAGGCGAAGAGCAAGCTGGAGCTTCAGGCGGCCGAGCAGAAGGTCAAGGACGCTGCGCTCAAGGAGTCCCACACCAAGGAGCTCGCTCTCAAGGATGAGCTCATCGACCGCTACAAGGACATGAAGGCGAAGCTCTCGGTCAAGCTCCTCGGCGAGACCCTCGAGCAGCACTGCGAGATCGAGTTCAACCGCATGCGCTCGCTCGCCTTCCCGAACGCACAGTTTGGCAAGGACAACGACGCGTCCGCCGGCACGAAGGGCGACTACGTGTTCCGCGACTTCAGCGATGACGACGTCGAGTACGTCTCGATCATGTTCGAGATGAAGAACGAGTCCGACGCCACCGCGACGAAGAAGAAGAACAGCGACTTCTTCGCCAAGCTCGACAAGGACCGCAACGACAAGGGCTGCGAGTACGCGGTGCTCGTCTCGATGCTCGAAGAGGACTCCGACCTCTACACGGGCATCACGGACGTCTCACACCTGTACCCGAAGCTGTTCGTCGTCCGCCCGCAGTTCTTCCTCGCGATCATCGCGCTGCTGCGTAACGCCGCCCAGGACACCATCGTGGTCAAGGCCGAGCTCGAGCAGATCAAGAAGCAGAACATCGACATCACCGACTTCGAGTCCGAGCTCGAGGGATTCAAGTCCGCGTTCGGTCGCAACTACCAGCTCGCCAAGGGCAAGTTCGATACCGCGATCAAGGAGATCGACAACGCAATCGATCGACTCCAGAAGGTCAAGGACAACCTCCTCGGATCCGAGAACAACCTCCGCCTCGCGAACGACAAGGCGACGGCGCTCACCGTCAAGAAGCTCACCAAGGGCAACCCGACCATGGCGGCCAAGTTCGCCGAGCTGGACGCCGCCGAAGCGCGGGACGCCGCGTAGCACTCTGCGGATGGGGAGTCCTCCAGTCGTGAGGACTCCCCAGCGGTCGCAGCGCCGCATTGAGCCAGATCGCGAGCGATTCGAACGATGGAAGCTGATGTCACTGCACCGATCGCACCCGTGCGGCGAGATCCGATTCCGCGACCACCGCGAGGCCGTCTCGGCGCTTCACAGTGCGGCGACGCTGCGTCAGCGTGCCGCCGAGGCGATGCTCTCGACACGTCGCCACGAAATCCGCACATACGAATGCGATACCTGCCATGGCCACCATCTAACGAGCCTCGCGGCATAGTGGGGCATCGCGCGCGACACCCCCGTATAGAAGGGAGTGTCGCCATAGCCGGACAAGCGCCCGGCATCCGAGAGGACTACAACGACGCACCGAGAGCACACAGACGATACCCAAGACCCAAGACCCAAGACCCAAGACCCAAGACCCAAGACCCAAGACCCAAGACCCAAGACCCAAGACCCAAGACGAACCGAGCCCCGAAAGGAGAAGGAAGAACCGAGCCAAGAAGAGAAAAGGAGAACCAGCGATCCAGCGATGCACGCAGGCACCGTGGGTGAGCAACACCCTTTGAACGCACTTCCCTACACATACCTGCGCACCACAAAAATCCCTGGATAACGAGCAAAACGCACCTTATCCTGGCCGCATGCGCGGAGGCCTCGAACGATGGAAGCGAGGTGACGAATCCCGAGGGGTTCGACAGGCGATCGGCTACGCGTTCGAGGGCACCTGCGATGCTCACCTCCACCACTCCCCCGGCATTGACGCGCTCGAAGCGTACAGCGCCGCCTCCGACTCAACCGTCTCGCGGTTCATCGTCGAGAACGGCGTCATCACGTCCGACGAGCTCACCGCCAGCAGCCTTCGTATCTGGCTCACCGGACACGACCCGGTCACCGGGGAAGAGCGCGGCCATCAGCGGCTGAGCCCCGACGCCGACCTGCTGCTCGACGGAACGCTCAACCACCCGAAGTCGTACAGCATCGCCGCGCTGTTGCATCCTGAACTCGCCGCCGAGTTCGAAGCGCTGCAGGACCGGCTGCGCGACCGCATCCTGCTCACGTGGCAAACGGAGCTCAACGCGCGGCGCGGGCACGGCGGGCTCATCCGCGAGGAGATCACCCGCATCGAGGTGGTCGAGCTGCAGCATCGGCGCTCGCGCGCGCTTGACCCGCACATCCACCGGCACCTCTGGCTGAACATCAAGGTGCTCGGCGCGGACGGTAAGTGGTCGAACCTCGACTCGCGCGTCGCGATGAAACTCCACACCGTCGTCAACGCCGAGGGCGAGCTCGCCGCCCGCACGGATCCCGCGTGGATCGCCGCGCTCGCACGGCACGGTTACACGCTCGACGAGACTGGCGAGATAGCCGAACTCGCCGACGCCGTCCGGCCCGTCTCGCGTCGGTCAGCGCAAATCGAAGGCAACCGCGCGCGCCTGATCGCGGAGTGGTCGGCGGCGCACGGAGGATCTGCGCCGAGCGTGGAGGTGCTGCAGCAGATCGATCGCCGCGCGTGGGCGGTGGCGCGTCCGAACAAGCCGCCCGATCTCGACGAGGCGTCTTGGGAGGCGCACGTCCGCGACGAGCTCGCAGTGATCGATCCGAGCCTGACCACGCCCCGCGCGCCCATTCCCGTTGCCGCGACAGACCCGCATGCCGTCGACCTGGACCTGCTCGCCGCACAAGCGGTCGTCGACGCGGACGAACGGTCCACCTCATGCGGCGGCAGGTTCAGCCTCTTCGACATCCGCGCGGGAGCGATACGCGCGCTCTCGCGAACGGGCGTCGTCGCGGAGCGTGACCGGCTCGACGGCGTGATCGCCGAGATCACGTCGCGCGCCACGCGTGCTGCGTACCGCTTGGTCGCGGAGGATCCGCCGGCACACTTGAAGGCGTTCATGGCGACCGAGACCCTAGGCGCCAAGGTGCGTCTCGCCGGCCGGTTGGACGCGCTCGCCCAACCGGGGCGTTCCCTGCTGCCGGGCGAGTTACACCGGCTCGCCCCGAACGAGGATCTGTCGATATTGGATGCCTCACAACGCGTTGCCGCGTGCGCCATCGCCGGCACGGACGGGCTCGTGACGGTTGCCGGCCCCGCTGGCGCGGGCAAGACGACGATGCTGCGCGCGGCGTTCGCTGCGCTCACGTCGCAGCGGCGGCGGATGCTCGTCGTCGCTCCCACTCGGAAGGGGGCGTCGGTGGCGTCCCGCGAGGTCGGGGCCGCGGCATCCAGTATTCATACGCTGCTCTTGGACCACGGCTACCGATGGGGCACCGACGAGGCGGGCGCGCAGCTGTGGACCAGGCTTCGAGTGGGAGAAGTCGATCCCAGCACGGGCGCCATCTACGGCGGACCAACCCAATACGTGCTGCGCTCTCGCGATCGGATCGTCGTCGACGAAGCCGGCATGGTCGACCTACAGACGGCGAACGTGCTCGTCGAGCTCGCGATCGAGCAGGGAGTCGGGCTGGCGTTCGTGGGTGACACGCACCAGGCGTTGCCGGTCGGACATGCGGGTGCGATGGGTTCTGCGATCCGGCACTCGAACGCTGCGGTCGAGCTCGACACCGTGCATCGGTTCCGCGATCCCGACTATGCGGCGCTCACACTGCGCCTCCGGGATGCGGGCGATCGCGAGCGTGCTCTGGTGGTTGCGGGCGAGCTTGTCGAACGCGGTCACGTCGACCGGGTCGAACATCACGACGCGGCGCGTGACCAGATGATCGACGCGTACTTCGATTGGCACGCACGCGGCAAGCGGGTGACGCTGGTATCTGGCACGAATGCTGAGGCGGATGCGATCAACGACGCCATCCAGCAGCGGCGAGTCGATCAGGGCGAGCTCGACGTCCGCGTCGCCGCGTGGGGAATCGGGCAGCAGCGCATACTCGTCGGCGACACCGTGCAGACCCGTCGCAACGACCGGCTTGCGGGAGTCGAGAATCGCGCGCAGTGGATCGTGCGCGGTATCCGCGACGAGTACCTGTCTCTTGTGTCCGTGAGCGACAGCGGCGAGGCGGCGCGTGTGTCCACGGAGTACGCGCGCGAGCACCTGCAGCTCGCCTACGCGTCCACCGTGCATGGTGTGCAGGGCGATACCGCCGATGCCTCAGTGGTCGGGCCGGACGTCGATGCCGCCGGACTCTACGTAGGTCTCACGCGCGGGCGGTTGCACAACGTCGCGATCGTTGTCGCGCGGACGGATGCGGAGGCCCGCGAGTACCTCGCCGACTCGATGCAGCGCGGCACTCCGGAATTGACAATGCAGGATGCGCTGCGAGCGGCCGAGGCGGAGGTGCGGCGCGCAGCGCGGAACCGCGAGGTGGCGATGGCTACGGGGCCGGCGGTGGGGGCGCCGAGCGCGGGGCGCGGGATCGGGATGTAGTACGTCGTAGCCACGCAGACACGTGAGGCTGCCCACTCCTGCAGGATTGGCGTTCTAGAGGGCAACGTTAAGGGGTGTCATGGCTAAGACGTCGATAGCGAAGTGACCCTTGTAGTTGCCGAACTCGATCACGACGGCTTGCCCGCACTCGCACCAGGCCGTGAGGCTGGCGGTCGGTGAGTACTCCTTTGTTGGCTCCAAGCTCATCACATGGCCCGTGGGATGCAGTGTCGACTCCCCGCACGTGGGGCACGCCACCTTTCCCTCCATGATCTTTCCCGCGTTGAAGAATGCTCCATAGGTGTGCTTGCCGCTGAATCCGCCCATAGGGTCGATCTTGCCGCAACTCGGGCCGTACCTCGACGGCCGATGCCTTTCGGATCGTGGCCGGAGGCGAGGTGGTCGTTTAGCTAGCGATATCAGCCATCGATCAGTCGCCCAGCTCACCGAACACTCCTTCATCTCAGCGAATCTTGCACGTGGGCGTGGGTTGAGCGCGCCCTCGCCACGGACATCCGCGCTCTCGTCTCGCGGCTTCCGCACGCTCGGCGGATCAGCCAGCGTCGAAATTCTCCCGATGTGGGCTATCGGATGCTGTCCAGTGGAAGCTAGACAGCCTGGCGCAGATCGCAATTGACCGGAGCGAAGCGGCACCGCGCTTGTCCTCCCCGCAGGAGCCAGTGCGGCGATGCGCGCATGGGAATCGATCTCGCCCTACCTCAGAGCACGACTTCGCCCTCCTCCTTCACCCCCTGGCCAGGGCCACACGCGTCAATGCGCGCGTTTCCACTGCCGCGCGGCGCGTCCCCGCTTGCGGTGGTATCGAGCGAGCTCTTCCTCGAATGCACGGAGCCAGACCGTTGCCCGTTCTCGGCGTGCCGCATCCCGCGCGCTGAGGAACATGGCCGGGGTGAGCGCCGCTAGAACGACAAGAGCCAGCCCGACGCTCACCAAGAGGAGGCTGGTCCACTCGGCGATGGTGTCTAGTGTCATGCCGTTCAAGACTGGAGAGGCGGGCACCATTAGCGCGATCAGGAAAGCCGCGGCGATCCCCCCGAAACCGAGCGACAGCGAGTTACTCTCATCCGCGTGCGCCGCCCGCAGTGCCGCAAGTGTTGCGACCTGTTCCTCGTGAGCGGCGACCGCGAATCGCTGCAGCCTCTCCATTGTCACGTCTGTATCGGTGTAGATGTGAGGCAGCACGGTATTCCGCTTAACTTGCGCGCGGCGACTTACGACCGAGTATGGCATCGTCTAGCGGACCTTCGTGGGGAGTCGCTTCGCGTCGCCGCGCGCGAAACGAGCGGGTCCGCAGTTGGGGCAGCGAGGGTCGCGGCGTTGGCTGTATTCGACGATGTCGTCGGCGAGCGGATGGAAGCTTATCCACCGGTCGGGGTCCACGAGATCAGACGTGAGCCCCGTTATGCCCATCAGCCAGTCGTTTACAGCGTGCGCTGCTGCGATGGCGTTGAGCGTGATGACGCTGGGTGCGGGTACCTCTTCATCGTCGAGGTACCGCTGTCGACGGCGCTCCGACAGGCTCTTTGCTTCCTCTTGGAGGAGGATCGGGCTGATCAGCTGCGCGCAGCGAAGGCAACCCACGCCGGGAAGGCTGGAGCGGACAACGGAGAAGACGTCTGCGACGTCACCGGTGCTCTCGACGAGGGAGACCTTGGCGCCGACTTGCGTGTTGGGTACGAAGTACTGGTGAGTCAGGGCGTCAACCAACCGTCGGGCCGAGTGGGAGTCGGCGGCGAGGAAGATGTGATCGCAGGCGGTCAGCAGCTGTGCGACATCAGGCTCGAGGACGTCATCGAAGACGGTAGTGACAGTCACCGTCTTCGAAGCCGTTCGTGCCACGCGTGCCGCGATGTCCACTTTGCGCGCGGAGAGCCGCCGCCCGAACTGGCGCAGCCACTCCGGGCGTCCCTCCGCGGTAAGCAGTGTTCGCGCGTCCCAGCGGCGGGCACCGACGACGCGTGGCAGGTTGGAGATCTCGATACGGTCGGGATCGATCAGGACCAGTTCGCCGACTCCGAGGCGGGCGAGGTACTCGTTAATGAGCGAGCCGGCACCTCCAAGGCCGATGATTGCAATCCGTTGGGTGGCGAGGATGTCCTGCCCACGATCACCGAAAAGCCGCGACTGCCGGTCGTACGCTTCCCCGGCGTGTGCGGGGCGACGCGGCTCCGGGTGCAAGCGGATGCGTGGGCGCCCCTGCACCTCGAGGTGCTCGATGGGGACGCGGGTTCCGTCGGCGAGCCAAATGTCGCCGGCGACCGCGTTGCGAGCGAAGACGAGCGCCCCTACAGCGGGACGTTCGGTGATATCCAGGAGGGCAGGGTATCCCCGTTCGTGAGAGGCCAGATCGATTTCGGAAAATTCCACACGGTCCGTCCCGCCGTGGCAATGCACGGCGATGTAGATTAGCTGGTCATCTGCGCATGACTCTGCCGTCTGCAGCACGAAATCTGCGGTGAGCTTGCGGTATCCGCGGTCGCCGGGGACGTAGTCGATTCCGTCAACGGCGTAGAGGACATCGTGCACCAGCAGCCGGTTTCCCCGTGGTGTTCGCGCCAGACCGCAGCGGAGGATGGCGGCGTGCTCGTCCCGGTCCCCGGGGTAAAGATGTGCGAGCAACGCGCGCCAGTCATCCTGCGTGATGTGAACTGACCATGGGGCATTCATCCGCGCAGCCAATCCAGGATCCTGTGCAGCTTTGCAGCGGCGGTGTCGATGTCGGGATCCCAGTTTCGGCTGCTGCGAGAAAGCTGCGTGACGGGCTCAGTGTCGCCGTCGGGGCCCCAATTGGTCTGCTGGAATCCGTCCTCCGACCGTAGGGCCGTGCCGTCGTTCATCGTGAGCGCAGGGACGCAGAAGTGCGGGTACACCTGCGCTTCGGGGTAGCTGTACACAAGGTGGAATCCGATCCACGAAAACCGCACATTGAAGCGGCCGCCCATCGGAAGCGGCTCCACCTTGACGAATGCTCCGCCCGTTCCGTCCTCCCGGTGGGTGACGGCGGCTTCGGGGAAGGACTCGGCGAGCTGCTCAAGTGCTTCGGCGACTTCCTGAGTGAGGGCCATGGTCAGGAGTTGTCTTCGCCGGTGACCGCCCGGAACTCGTCGCCAGTCTTGACCGTGATGGCGTCGCCGTCCGCCACAGGGCGGAGCTTCGAGCCCTTCTTCTCGGACAGCTGGAAGTCGAGCTGGATCGCCACTCCTTGCGCTATCGCTGCTTGCTTGATCTCCAGACCAGTGACGTGCTTGTCGGGCAGATCGACGGGCTTGCGATTGACGGTGACGGTGGTCACGCGCTGCTTGATCTTGTCGGCGGCGTTGGTGGACATTCCTGCTCCTTGCTCTAGTCTGGAACTCTCACGATTGCAAGAGTCGAACTCTATTCTAACACACGATTGCAGAAGTCGAATCAAGGGGACAACCATGGCCAAGGGCACTTTCGACGCCGCCGCCTTTTATGCCGCGCTTAACCAGACCCGAGAGGCACGACGCCTTACCTGGAAGCAGGTGGCTGAGCAGGCTGGAGTGAGCGCGTCCACTCTTACCCGCATGGCGCAGGGCAAACGGCCGGACGTTGACGGACTCGCTGCGCTCGCCTCGTGGAGCGATCTGAAGGCTGACACCTTCGTTAAGCGTGGGGAGACCGATGCTGAACCGGAAACGATGGCGATGATCTCGACCTACCTTCGCGCTGACAGAAACCTTTCGCCCGACGCGGCTCAGGCGCTCGAGAGCATCATCGCTACCTCTTACAACCAACTCCGAAAGAAGTAGCCGCCAGCACATCTTGGAGGTACTGCCGATGCCACCGACCGCCGGATTCGTCAAGAAACACGTGACCGATCTCGCGTACCAGACCCGAGACGAGCTGGGATTGAGCCCGTTCGACCGCCTGGACCCACTCGTCCTCGCCGACTATCTTGAAATCCCGGTCCTCAGACTCTCCGAGTTCCAAATGGATAACCCGGAAGCTAGTGAGTACTTCCTCTCACGCGACCCAGGCGCCTTCTCCGGTCTAACGGTCTTCCACGGAACCGGGCGCATCATCCTGCACAACGACGCACACTCCCCCGCGCGGCAAGCCAGCAACATCTGCCACGAACTCGGCCACGGCCTACTGCTCCACGATCCGACGCCCGCGGTCGACGGGTCGGGCTGCCGGGAATGGGACCAAGTGATGGAGGACCAGGCGCAGTGGATGGCCGGGGCGTTGCTGATCCACGAGGTCGGCCTGGTCACCGCCCTCCGACGCGGTAACGATGTCCGCGACATCGCGAGGCGATATGGCGCCAGCGAAGACATGGTCAGCTGGCGCATCAATATGACTGGCGCCCACCGTCGCGCGCGGCAGGCAGCTCGGCGATAGAAGCTATCTCGGCAGCGTCCGTCCGGGGGTGGGCGGTCCGACCGTCTGCCTGTCTGTCCGCGCTAGCTTCGGGTCTCCCGGCGTGTCAGCATCCCGGCGAAACGTCGCGATAGCCCGCGCTGCGCGCCAAGCCCAGCCAGTCGAAGTCGAAGTGCCGCGGCAACGCCGCAGCACAGCGCCCCAACACAGCGCCCCGCCTCGGGTCCGTCGGTAATCGCTCGGTTCCTGACCGCTACGATGATCGGTACTACTCACGCGGATGGAGTTCGAAGTGGCGCAATCCAGGATCACGCCGGAGAGCGACGCCTTCCCGTCGCCGGACGCCGCTGGCGGCGTGGAGGCCGAGGCGAAGGCCGACGTAGCTGACTCGGCAGAGTCCGTGGACGTGCCTACGGCGGGCGACGGCCCAGACCTACATGCGCTGCCAACGGGTGAAGAAGCTGAGGCCGTGGCGCCCGGACCCGCGCAGAACGTTTCGTTCGACGGGATCGTGATCGGAGATGCGCCCGATCAAGCACTACTGGACCGTCTCGAGGCGATCGGCCAGCACGCCAACGCGGAGGTGCTACTCATCACCCACGGTCGTGGCAATGGTCCTGCCGGCGTCGAGTCCCTGAATGACGTGGTCTACCAGCAGGTGCGGCGCCTCGCGCGAGAGGTCCGCGACAAGAACGTCGTGCTCGTGCTGGACTCGCCCGGTGGACAGGCCGATGCCGCATATCGCATCGCCCGGTTGCTCCAGCGCTCGACAGCATCCTTCTCGGTCGGAGTCCCTGTCTGGGCCAAGAGCGCCGCAACACTGCTGTCTCTCGGTGCCGAGAAGGTGTACATGGGCTCATGCGCAGAATTTGGGCCCCTCGACGTACAGTTGTTCACCCACGAGCGCGAAGAGTGGGGCTCTGCCTTGGACGAGGTCCAGTCGCTCGATCGCATCACCGAAGCAGCAATCACGCAGGCCGACCAGGCGATGCTCTTCCTCCTCCGCCGCACAGGCAAGAAGATGGAGACGCTGCTTCCGTACGCGCTCGACTTCGCCGCCAAGCTCCAGGCTCCGATGGTCGAAAAGATCGACACCATCCACTACACCCAGCAGTCACGGGTGCTGAAGGTCGCTGAAGACTACGCTGTTCGCCTGATGACCCCGGTAGCCGGCCCGGACCGCGCAAAAGAGGTGGCGAACCGACTCGTCAATGCTTATCCTGAGCACGGGTTCGTTATCGACAAAGAGGAAGCCGCTAGCATGCTTCCGATCGACGTGGATCCCGTGGTTGAGACGCTCCTCGACGAAATCGGCGAGCTGCTACAGATCAGTAGCCACGTGCTCATCGGCCGGATCAAGAAGGATGAAGGTAATGATTCAGACAGCTGAAGCGTCCACCCTAGCGGCCTCGTTCGGCGAGAGCTTCATTGCTGACTCGAAGGAAATCGCTGGCATCGCAGTTCGTGGATCGCATCGTGATCGCGATGAATTATGGGAAGACTCCGCGCGGCGCTCCGAGGGCGCCTTGCCTCTGTGGCGGCAGTTGGCCACCTACTAGGCAAACAGCTTCGGAAGCCTCGCCTGACATGGGCGAGGCTTCCTCGTTTCTGCGCGGCTACCTGAGCCTGGCACCGCGACCGATCTGACGGAGTGGCTCGGCGCAACCCTCTGCTTTGCTGAAGCCATTCGCGCCGAGTTGGCGGCGAGGCCTTTTCGGACTGGGATCCGGCACCGGTCAGCTCATCGGATCGCTGACCAGCGTTGGCGCTTGAGCTCAGTGGGCTACGTTCAGACGCGTGCGGTCGCGAGTCCGCCCCTGGAAGCGGTGGGAGCAGTTGGGCGCGGTCGAGCACCTCGAGTCTAGGAGCTGGCCGAATGCTCACAAGCGTCGCCGCCGTAGCGGAAGCCGACATCGAGGGATTATGGCACCGCGCCACGCGGAGCTTCCGGCGGCACCCAGCCTCTGATCAAGGCATACGCGCCATGAGCGTCCCGCAGACCGGCGTGCTCGGTGGTTGACTCCAGTGGTCTCAGTGTCGACGACGCTCAGCGAAGTTTGCGGTAGTACGGGTAGACTCAGCAGCAGCAATGCAGGGGGCAATAACCCCAGCAATACGTGTCAGCCGACTGAGCAACAGTCTCAGTACGAACGCAGGTGATTCGCGATGCCCAAAGTTCTAGTCAGCAAAGTGGATACTTGGCGTGCCATGAGCCCTGCTGCCAAGCGCCATGCCCGTTCCGCGGTAACAGTTCGTCGCGTTGTTGCAAGCATGGCGATGGAGGGTGAGCCGGTCTCGTCTGCATGGAAGACGAAGCACCAGCAAGCAGCCTGACGCGATTCCTCGAGACGACTAGAGGCCTTCTCAGCTATGCGGAGGTCGCGGACATCGTCGCCGAGGAGTTGCTTGGGTTGCTCGACGATATCGCCGCCGGCGAGTTCAGCGCGAAGAGTCTGGACGACGACCTCCTTAGGTCCTTCCACGAGCGGATCCTGGTCGGCATCGTCCCCGAGATCGCGGGCCAGTGGCGCGAGGTTGACGTAGCGGTGGGCAAGCACCTTCCACCTCCCTGGTGGAAGGTGCAAGTGCTCATACGAGAGTTCTCGATGAATCTCTCGGCTCAAGTGGAGTGGTGCGGCGCTGACCTCGAGCGTCAGATCGAGGTCCTTGCCTTCGCCGAGGGGTCGATCCTCTCAATCCACCCATTCGCCGACTTCAATGGGCGAGCCACCCGAGCATTTCTCACGGAGTTGATTCAGCGGTTCGACTTGCCTCCCGTCGAGCTCAGCGTCGAACGCGATACGCCGCGTTTTGAGGTGTATACAGGGGCGCTGCGGGCCTTCGATGTGGGTGACCCCACGCTTCTCCGAGAGTTCTGGATCGACCGCATCGAAAACTGGTAGCGCGAGGTCAGCTACTGATGTCACCGTCGCTCCTCCGGTAGGCCGTTATCGTGTCCTCCACATTTAGTCGCCGACGACGTGTGGTCGCTCAGGTCACCGCAAGCCCACCTACCGGTCCGATTGCGCTCTGCGGGCGCCGCCTTCGCTCCTCGTCGACAAAGGATGGACTCGCACACGGTCACATCCGCGCGGCCGTTGCGAGTCTGGCATTCGCCGCCCGCGTCCACCGGTTGCCCGCTGCCGCTGGGTTCGAGGCAGTATGCGGGTAAGCGTCCCGCGCTGCGGGTGGAAGACGGCATCATCCAGCCGCGTGTCGAGTCTCTGCGTATCGGCGGACGAGACGGCACCAATCTAGTCCAAGGTGTGCAGTCCCAGATCGGACGAGTGACTGCGGCGCTCGGAGAAGCGGCGCCTCCAATCACCGGCGTGCTGTGCTTTCTCGAAGCCGACTGGCCCACTGATCGGCGGCTCCTTCAGCGTCGATGGTGTTCACGTTCTGCGGCCGCGTCTGCTGGTCCAGCGCATGGCAGACGCGCCGCCGCAGCTCATCGACGTCGACCTAATCCACACGCAAATTGCCTGCGCCTTTCCCAGCGCGTAGTGCGCGGCCAATCGAGTGGAATCGGCGCCTTGAGCAAAGGCCGACGAGGGATTGCCTCCCGCTCGCCGCGCGCTTGGTAATCGCGCCGTGCCTGCCCGCTGCTTGGCTGTTAGGCCACACCGCCCGTCGCGCGCGATCAGGCGTCGACGCCGAAGGCCCGTAGGAGCGGCACGCGGGGGATCATCCGGCGCGGGCCGAGTTGGACCGTGGGGATGGTCCCGGCGTCGATGCCGAGCTTGATCGTGCGGTAGTCGACGCCGACGAGCTTCGCGGCATCCTTCATCGTCAGAGCTAGGGAATCTTGTGACCGGTTCATTGCCCTTCCTTCCTGTGAGCCAGCAGTGTCAGTCTTACTTCGTCGCAAAGTACCACGCCTGAGCCAAGATCGACAGTCTTCTTCGCGAATCGGCGCAAACCTGGAATAGTGGGCTTCATGGCAGACGTCGAGGCGTATGACTTCAGCGACGAACGGGTTGATCTCGGCAGCGGAGTGACGCTTCCGAAGTCCTGGCGCGCGCGTGTGTCGGGTGAGCAGGATGTGCCCGGCACGATCACTGTCCGCGTGGAGTGGGATGCCACGCTCGGACGCACCGCCGTCGTCTTCGCCGCCCTCGAGCGCGAAGCAGAGGGCGTCGACATCACCAGCCAGGTGCTCCGCGAAGTGCGAACGCACTGGATCATGACGATGTCAGCTCTCGATGCTGTCACCGTCGACGTCGGCACTGAGGACGGCGACAAGGTCGACCGCATCCCGGTGCGCGATTACCTCAGTCGCGTACTGGCGCAGAAGGAGCGCGAGCCCGTGGAGTCCCTCCACGCCGCGATCTCCGTCTATCGCGTCGCGACAGCGATCAGCTTTCCGCCGCTGAAGCTCGTCGCCGACACTCTCCAGATCAGCCAGAGCACCGCGACCCGCCTCATGAGCCGCGCACGCGACTCGGGGCTGGCTCCAGAAGTCCGCATTCAGGAACCCCGGCGGGCGCCGGCGGTCGACCCATACAACCCGGGCAGGCCACTTGACCCAGCGGCGCCTCAACCCGGGCCGGCTCAGCCCGGAGGTCCGTCGATCGGACTCTGAGCGGCCCGACAACGGCTTCGCTTTGGCACCTCGGCTTCACTTGAGACTCCGGGCCCCCAGTACTTGCCGGTGGCTTGATTACGCCTCACGCGCCAGCGCGAGCGACAGCTCGCGCATCCTAGGGCTCGGCGTCTTTGCGTACCTGCCTCTGCCGGCTCGGCATGGTGGCGCCGTTCTGCTCGTCACGCCTGGGCGTCGACGTTCACCACACCTGCTACACGCGAGCAGGGGCCGCGAGCCGCTGCGTGGTTGCACCCCGCCAACGAGCCACGGCGTACGACATCCTGCAGCAACGGCGCAGCCAGCGGTCGAGACCCTCTTTGTGATGTACATCCTCATAATGTAGATTACTCATGTTCATACTGCGATACAGATACATGAGTGCACGTATCGCATACCTGACGTCGCGAAGGAGCGCTATGACCGAGGCGGGCCCGTACAGCGGACTGTCGACTTCCGAGGGAGCCTTCGAACGTGCCATGGAGCACGGTCGTGGAGTTCTCCGGCTCGCTCCCACATGGGTGCCGCGGGCGTTCTGCAGCCCGGGCCGCAGACTGCGGCTGCATCCCGACGACTACTTCCCTCTCGGCAAGGACCGCGGAGGAATCGATGAGCGTTGGCTCGCGAGCGCCATCCGCGCTGAGAACGGGCCGCTTACGGATGAGTTCGAGGGCTTGAGCCTCGTCGTCGACCCCGAAGGAAAGGTGCTGCCGTTCGACGAGTTCATCGCGTACTTCAGAGACGACGCTGTCGGAAGTCACTTCGCAACTCACGGGACATGGCCGATGTACGCCAAGTTCTTCGACAACGAATGGCCGCTTCCCTTCCACATCCACCACCGGGACGAACATGCAGCCCTGGTCGGCAAGCCGGGCAAACCGGAGGCCTATTACTTCCCACCGCAGATGAACGATCACGGTGGCCAGTTCCCGTACACGTTCTTCGGGTTGCACCCGGAGGTAACGCGTGAGCAGGTTCGTTCCCGGCTCGAGCAGTTCCTCCGCGGAGGCGACAACCGGATCACCGAGCTGTCGAAGGCGTACCGCATCACGCTCGGTACGGGGTGGGACGTTCCCGCCGGCATCCTCCACGCCCCGGCGAGCGTCTGCACCTACGAGCCGCAAGCAGCCTGCGACGTGTTCGCGATGACCGAGTCCTGGTCGAACAACCGCGAGGTGCCGGACGAGCTGCTGTGGAAGGACGTTCCTGCCGATCGCGTCGGCGATCTCGATTTCGTCGTCGAACTCATCGACTGGGACCAGAACATCGATCCCGAGTTCTGGAGTCACCGGTTCACTCCTCCGGTCGAGACGACCGCCAGCGCCGCCGACGGCGGCCGCGCGTACGTCGAGCGCTGGATCACCTACCGCTCACCCGCGTTCAGCGCCAAGGAGCTCACCGTCGCTCCGGGAGGGTCCGTCACCGTCGACGATCGGGATCCGCACGGACTCATCGCGGTCTCGGGGTATGGAACCGTCGGCGGACACCAGTTGAGCGCCGTCTCCAGCATCCGCTACGGGCAACTCTCCAACGACGAGTTCTTCGTCACCGAGGCAGCACTCTCCAGCGGAGTGACGATCACGAACAGATCATCGACAGACGATCTCGTCATCCTCAAGCACTTCGGCCCAGGCAACCGCGAGCTCTCGGAAGAGCCGATCGGCCGGCTCAACCCCACCGATTCGGGCAAGTGACATGTGGCAGAACATCAACGGCTGGCACGCACTCATCATCGTGGCGGTCATCGTCCTCATCTTCGGCACGTCTCGACTGCCCGCGCTCGCGCAGGGCCTCGGTCAGTCGCTTCGGATATTCCGTGGCGCAACCCGTGAGAACGACAGCGGCGAGAGGCAGTCCGAGGCGGGCAACACCGAAGGACAGCCCCGCACAGGAGAGAACGCGAAATGACTTCACCCCGCTACGAGCGCACCCGGCGCCGCATGCTGCTCGATATGCACATCCCCGACTGGGATCCATCCTTCCTCTCAGCCTATGAACCCTCGGACTTGGCCGACCTGTATGCGCGCGCGAACGTCGACGGGGTCCTCTTCTACTGCAAGTCGCACCTCGGTCTGAGCTACTGGCCTACCCCCGTGGGGGGTGTGCACCCCGCCGCCGCGCAACGCGATCTCGTCGGAGAGATGCTCGACGCGCTGCGCCGGCGCGGCATCGCGCCGGCCGCCTACCACACGACGATCTTCGACAACTGGGCGATCGAGAACCACCCCGACTGGTCGATCGTCCCCATCTCACGACGCGTGGGCGTGGACATGCCCTGGCACGGCCCGCGTTACGGCACCGCCTGCCCGAGCAATCCCGACTACCGTCAGTATGAACGCACCCAGATAACGGCTCTGCTCGCCCGCTACGATTTCGACGCCCTCTGGCTCGATATGACGTTCTGGAACGCCGTATGCATCTGCCCCTCCTGCGAGGCCCGGTATCGCGACGAACGCGGCGTCGACATCCCACAAGACATCGACTGGCGGTCTCCCGAGTGGGCCGCATTCCAGTCCGCTCGCGAGCGGTGGCTCGAGGAGTTCATCGCCGAGCTTTACGCGGCGGCCCGCGAGGTGCGGCCCGCAATCGCGCTCACGCACAACTTCGGCGCGGCCACGCACGGCTGGTACGCCGGGCTGCGCACCGACGCCAGCAACCTCGACAGCTTCGCAGCCGGCGACATCTATGGGGGCCGCGACGAGCAGCTCGTGGTGTCGAAGCTGTTCCAGCATCTGGGCGGGACGCAGCCGGCGGAATTCATGACCACCCGTACCCCGGATCTCGCGAACCACGTGGAACTCAAGAGCGAACAGCACATGATGACCGAGGCCCTCGCGACCATCATGCACAACGGCGCCTTCCTCTTCATCGACGCGATCGACCCACGTGGCAGCGTGAACCCCGGAGTCTACGAACGCGTAGGACGGGTATTCGACGAGATCCAGCGGTGGGAGCCGCAGCTCGGCGGCGAACCCCTTGCCGATGTCGCCATCTACTACTCGGATGACGCGAGCGTCCTTCCGTCCGATTCCGGAGCCTCCGCGGCGACGACGCTGGCGACAGCACACGAAGATCCCACTCGCAAGAGCGATATCCCCCACCTACGCGCTGTGACGGCTGCATCAGCGGCTCTCCAGCGAGCGCACATCCCGTTCACCGTCCTCACCCGCAGCTCGCTGCTCGGCGACCTCGCGGACTTTCGAGTTCTCGTACTGCCCGATGTGATCCGGATGGATGCCGCGGAGCGCGACGCCGTTCGCTCCTTCGTCGCCGCGGGCGGGGCGGTCTACGCGAGCGGTCGCACCTCACTGATCGACACCGTCAGCGGCGGCGCGGATCATCTTCTATTGGGGGATGTGTTCGGCGTCACGCTGCGGGGCACCGAGAACGGCGACGGCTTCTACCTGACCCCGCGGGACCCGATTCTGGCCGAGCAGGTCGCTCCCGAACATCACCTCGGACATGGGTTCCGTCCTGGATGGGTGGGCAGCGGATACGCCGACGCCGCCTTGGGCCTGCCTCGAGTTTCGGCTGATGCGGACACCGCCGTCTACGCGACGCTCACTCTGCCCTACGCCTACCCTTCATCGGGAAGCCTCCACGGTCACGACTTCGCGAGCATCCATTCCTCCCCGCCGTGGACAGAACTCGACGATGCGGCGGTGACGGCGCACGCGTTCGGCGCTGGACGGTCGATCTATTCGGTGGCACCGATCGAGCGGGGCGGATCCCAGGCGGAGACTCGGGCGTTCATCGCGCTTGTCGAGCATCTGCTGGGCGACGATCGCCGCCTTCGGGCGACCGGACATCCCGACATCTGGCTGACCATTTTCGCGCAGCCGGATCGACGACGCCTCGTCGTCAATGCGCTGGCGTACCGCACAGAGGAACCGGCCATGGCGCTCCCCCTCCGCTTCGAGGTGCGGACGCCCGGCGACACACAGGCGATCGCCGTCACCCGGCTCAGCGACGACACGGCCATGCAATGGCGCGAGTCGGATGGATGGGTGCACGTGGATGCCGGCGACCTGGATGTGTTCGAGATGTATGCCGTGGAGTACGCGACCAGCGGGTGAGCGCTTCTCAGCCGCTGATCGCGATGTCGCGGATCGCATCCTCGCGCAGCTCGATCCCGAGACCAGGGCCGTCCGGCACGACGGCCTCAGCAGGCGAGACGTCAAGAGGTGCGGTGATGAGCGAGTTCGCATTGCGCACCGCCGCGATCTGGTACTCGAAGGCCGGCATCAGCTGCGCCGTCGCCGCGACATGGATCCCCGCAGCCAGAGCCGGTGCCAGCGCGATCGAATGGTGAGGCATCAGCTGGCGGCCCGATGCACTCGTCATGACGGCGATGTTCGCCGCTTCGGTGATCCCGGTGCGTCCGGTGTCGGGCTGGTAAATGGAGAGCGCATCACGAGACAGCCAGGATGCTACCTCGAATCTGTTCCGGAATGCCTCGCCGGCGGCGATCGGCAACGACGACCGTGAGGACAGTCGCGCGAAATCATCCATCGCGTCCGGGGGCAGTGCCGACTCGAGGAACCAGGCTCCTCGCTCAGCCAGGCCGCCTGCCAGCGAGTGCGCCTCAGGCAGCGTGTAGACGCCATGGACGTCGACCGCGAACCGGCACCCGGGAGCCGCGCTGGACAGTCGCTCGAACGAGGCCAGGTCGGCAGCGACCCCATGCCCGAGGTGCAGCTTGAAGCTATGCGCGCCGTCCTCCGCAAGGGCACTGATCGTGTCGACGCGCTCGTCGTCGTCTTCTCCTGCGATGCTGCTGACATACGTGGGAATCCGGTCGCGAAAGGCGCCTCCGAGCATGGCCGAGACGGACAGTCCATGCGTCTGGCCGACGAGATCCCACAGTGCGATGTCGATGGCGGCGATCGCGTCCGCATACAGACCGCCGAGGTGACCTCGTTCACGCATCGACTCCTGCATACGCGCCAGGTTGGCGCGTATCCGCCCCGCGTCCTGTCCGATCACCAGCGAAGCGACGCCATCGTTGATGGCACCGGCAACGGCCCGTGCTCCGACCGGCGCCAGAGCCTCACCCCAACCCACTGCCCCGTCCCGTGACTGAATACGCACCAGGAGGGTCTCCACAAGATCGGAGTAGAGAGTGCCGCGGTCGAAGATGGTGCGCAGCGTCGGTTCCCGCAGCGTTGGCTCGCCGTCCGATGTCAGCCTGATCAGAAAGGTCTCGACCCGGTCGACGATGATCGGCGCGCCGAGCCGCGGATGCAGGTTGAGTTCGTCGGTCTGGTTCATCGGATGTTCCGTCCTGTTTCGGGTCGAGATCGAAGTGAGAGCAACTCGGTGAGGGTCACCAGTTCTTCCGGGTCCTCCAGCGCCGAGCCGACGGCGACGGCGTCGGCACCGGCGTCGAGGAAGGCGCGTGCGTTCTGCGACGACATGCCGCCGGTCGCCACCATGCCGATGTCGGGAAACGGTCCGCGCATCGCGCGGACCCACGAGGCCCCGAGCGCCGCGGCCGGAAAGACTTTCACGATCGAGCATCCCAGCCGTACAGCCTGTTGAATGTCCGATCCCGACCCCACACCCGGCAGATGCGCCATGCCCCACCGATGCGAGGCTTCGAGCACGTCGAGATCGACGCCAGGGGCGACGGTGAATTGAGCGCCTGCGTGGCGTGCGCGTGCTGCGATGTCCGTCGTCACGACGGTGCCCGCACCGACTGCCCGCCCAAGGTCTGCGCTCGCCTGCACGAGCATCTCCAGCACCTCGGCATCCTGCTCGCTCTGCAGGGGCACTTCCACGAGACCGACGCCCGCTGTCCACGCTCTGCGCGCGATCGCTAGCGCCCGGCCCGGTTCGATCCCGCGAAGGATGAGCATTAACGGGCTGTCTCGGAGTTCGGATCGGAGGTCAATCATCGCGTTCTCCAACCGATGCGGGACGTTGCGCGTACTCGGCCCATTCCTCGTCGGCCAGCACTGACAGGTGCCACAGCTCTTCGATCGGAGGTTGCGCCACGACGTCGGCGAACGTCAGAAGCACCCGAGCCGCAGCGAGGTGACCGACGCGCGCCGCAGTGCGAGGATCGGCGCCTTTCACAATTGCCGCAAGGTAGCCGCCCGCGAATGCATCGCCAGCGCCGACGGGCTCGACCACGTCCACCTGCAGCGACGGCACGAAGAGCCGCTGGCCTGTGGCGTACACGGTCACCCCGCGTGCCCCGTCCTTGACGACGAGCTGTGGCACGTCGGAGAGGAGCCGATGCACGGCGTCGGGCGTCGCTGTTCCCCACAGCGGCTCTGCTTCGTCGAGGCCGACGAAGCAGATGTCACTTGCGCGCGCGAGGCGCGCCATCTCGGAAGCGGCGGCCCGAGCGCTCCAGAGCCGGGGCCGGAAGTTCACGTCGAAGCTGCGCAGGCCGCCGTAGGAGCGAGACTGCAGCAGCCACTGGACGAGGGCCGCGCACGATGCGGACAACGCCGGAGTCACACCCGAGAGGTGGACCAGGGTCTCGTCGCCCACCCCGGCGAACATGGCGTCGGCGTCTGAGATCGACATGGCCGCGGCGGCAGACCCGCGACGATAGTAGGTCACAGCCGACCCCTGGGGTTGCGGGTCTTTCACCATCACACCGGTGGGGCGGGCAGGATCGGTGATCACCCGCGAGACGTCGACACTGCGCGCCGCCACAGATCGCCGGAGACGTTCGCCGAAGGCGTCGTCACCGACTCGGCTGGCCCAGGCCGCCCGTACTCCGAGCTGCGCGGCAGTGGACGCGACGTTCGATTCGGCGCCGGCCGGCTCCACCACGAAGCCGACCGCGGTGGCGGCGGTATCACCGGCGAAGGGCACAACGGCCGCCATCGTCTCGCCGAGCGCGAGGATCGCTGGGGTCTCGTGGCCCGCATCAACCGGCATCGGTGCTCCTCAGGAGCGCCAGCTGCTGCGGATCGGCACGCCAGGGCTGCGCGGGCGTGCCCGGGACGTCGACATCGATCGCGAAGAATCCGCCATCCAACGGGGTCGGTCGTTCCAGGCCGAGCCGTGCGGTCGAGATGACGAGCGTGTTCCCGGCCAGACACACCGCCGTCGGGCGCGTGGCGGCGACGTCGACGACACGTGTGAGACTCCCCTGGGCGTCGAAGTGGCGTACTTCACCGGCATCCCAGACGGCGACCCACACGCCGTTCTCGTTGTCGACCGCTAGTCCGTCCGGGTTGCCGCCTTCGACACGCGCGAGCGTACGCCGATTGATCAGTTCGCCATTTTCCACATCGAACACCTCCAAGGCACGGCGCGGCAGCGTGTCGATGTAGTACATGCGAGTGCCGTCCGGAGTGAAGCCGAGCCCGTTGGAGACGGTGACCTGCTCCAGGCGCTTCCGGACGGCGAGATCCGACTCCACGGTGAAGAGGGCTGCATCGGGGACGCGTGAGTGGCTCTGTGTGCCTGCCCACAGCGTCCCGCTGAGGTCGCAGGCCCCGTCGTTGAACTGTGTGCCGGCATCCGCGATCTCCTCCTGAAGCACGCGCACGTGCCCGGCCTCGGAGACATGGACGATGCCGCGTTCTCTCGCGCAGATCCATCCGTCACCGTAGTTCTGCAAGGGGGCTGCGAACCCGACCGACTCTCCGACGTGTACTTTGCGTTCGACTGCGATCTCGCCGGCGGAGAAGTGGCCGATGTACAAGTCGCCGGCGCCCATGTCGACCCAGAGCAGGCGATCTCCGCGAGCGTCCCAGCGTGGCGACTCCGCCTGCCGGAGCACGGGGCCGCGCACAGGCTCAGCTCTTGACCGCACCCGCGATTCCTTCGATGAAGTAACGCTGGAGGAAGAGGAACACCACGACCACGGGAAGCACGCTGATCGTCGCCGCCGCGGCCAACCCGGTCCAATCGGACGTATTGGTTCCGAAGAACCCGTACATCCCGACGCCCAGCGTTCGCAGCATCGGATTGCCGAGCGTGAAGATCAGCGGGATGAAGAACGCGTTCCAGGCGAAGACGAAGTTCAGCAGCACAACGGTGCCCGTGACCGGCTTCGCCAGAGGCAGGACGACGGAGAAGAAGGTCCGGAAGTAGCCCGCTCCGTCGACCTGGGCTGCCTCAGTCAGTTCCTTCGGGATCTGGGAGAAGAAGCCGACGTACAACAGCACGGGAACGACCAACGACGGCCCGGCCTGCGCGAGTGCTGCTCCGAGCAGTCCATTGCCCAGTCCGAGCCAGTTCACCAGAACGAAGGTCGGGATGATGGTGTACCCGCTCGGGATGAACATCGAGACGGCGAGCACGACGAGGATTACCTTGCGTCCCTTGAGCGTCGGGCGGCTCAGCGCCCAGCCTGCGGGGGCGGCGACCAGCACGACCAGGACGACCACGGTGATGGAGAAGACGACCGTGTTCCAGGTGTACTCGCCGAATCGCCCCACGGTCCAGGCTCGGACGAAGTTGTCGAGCGTGAACTCTTCGGGGATGAGGCTGGCACCGTTGCGGTACATGTCGTTCTGGGTCTTGAATCCCGCGGAGACCATCCAGAGGAACGGATACACCCAGGCGAACGCAAGCGGCAGCAACAGCACGTGCCACAGCTGAATGCGCCACCGTCGACGCGATCGACGTTTCGGTGGTGCCGACGGAGGGGTAGGCGATGCCGGCGAGGTCTGCGGCCGATCCAGAAGTGCGGTCATGACAATTCCCTCTTGCGTCGGAGCCGGATGGTGAGTGCCTGGCCGGCCGCCATGATCAGTGTGAGGAGCCCGAACACGACGCCGGCCGCCGAGGCGAAGCCATAGCGGGACGCGGTGATCTCGGGGTTGAACGCGATGCGGTAGATGTAGGTCGGTACGACGTCGGTGGAGAAGACGGGCCCGCCTTCCGTCATCACCTGCACGATGTCGAACGTGTTCAGGCTGCGCTGGAACACCAGGAGCAGCACGACGATGGCCATCGGCGCGAGGACCGGAAGCTTGACGTAGAACAGCTGCTGCCGCCCGTTGGCGCCGTCCAGTCGCGCCGCCTCCCCGAGCTCGGGTGGCACCGTCTGCAACGCGGCGAGCCAGTAGATGAGGGTGATGCCGAAGCCCTTCCAGATATCGGCCGCGATGACGGTCGGGAGTGCACTGGAGGGAGAGCCGAGGAAGTTGATCCGCGGCAGACCGAGCGAAGTGAGCAGCTGGTTGACGACCCCGCTCGCGGGATCGAGCAGCACCGCGATCACGATCCCGACGACCGCTGTCGTCGCCACGACGGGCAGGAAGAAGGCGAGACGGTAGACATTGCGTCCGCGCAGGAACGCGCTGTCGAGGAGGATGGCCAGCAAGAGCGCAAGCGGAGCTTCGATGAACAAAGCTGCGGCGGAGAAGGCCAGCGAGTGCCAGAACGCGTTCCAGAACGCGGGGTCCTGAAGCACCTCTTGGAAGTTGCCGAGCCCGACCCAGTCGGTGAGCGGACCGATGCCGTCCCAGTCGAAGAACGCATAGACATAGCTCGCGACGATCGGCCATACGGTGAACCCGCCGAACAGTAGCGCCAAGGGGAGCAGAAGCAGGTACCCCTGCCAGCTGCCGGACGGGAGTCGACGCCGTCGTGAGCGCCGTCCTGCTGGGCGCCCGACCGACACGGTCGGGCGCCCAGCAGTGGTGGAACCTGTCACCACGTTCTAGCCGCCGTAATTCTCGAGGGGATCCCAGTCGGGGAACGTGATGTCGTCGCGCGAAGCTCCCTCGACCTGGTCGACAGCGGTGTTGATCTGTTCGTCCAGCGAGGCGGCAATCGGACCGAACGGCTGATTCTGAATGATGGCCGCCGCGGCAGCGGCCACGGGGTTGAGCCCCGTCTGACCCGCCAGCGCGTTGAAGATCGCGGCCCCACCCTCGCTCAGCAGCGCCGGGTTCGGAGTGGAACGCACCGTCTCATCGGCGATATCGACGATGGCAGTCTGATCTTCCGTCGTCTTGCCACGCCACGCGCTTTCGATCGCGGTCAACGTGCCGAACTTCTCGTAGTACGCGGACTGGAACTCCTCAGAACCGAGGCACGCCATCACCTGCCACGCGCCGTCAGGGTTCTTGCTCTCGCTGGACATGCTCCAATGCGGATTGAACGTCGACAGCTGCGCGTTGTACGCCTGACGACCGGAGTCGGGTACCGGGGGCGCGGCAATGCCCAAGTCGAGGTCGGGGTTCAGTTGCCGGATCTGCGCAACGTGCCAGGGTGCGGTGACGTACATTGCGAGACGACCGGCCGCCATCTCCTGGAAGCCCTTCGTCCCGTCCCAGCTCTCCCAGCCGGGTTCGAGCACGCCATCAGCCTGCATCGCGGTCAGGGTGTCGACGAAACCGACGAAGTCTTCGTCGGAAACGTTCGCCTCCCCGGTCGTCAGGTCAAGCCCATTCGTGACGATCGTCGCCGGCGCGCCCGTGGGGACCGTGTAGTTGATCACGGACGCCGTGCCCGTCGTGGGGGCGAACCCGTAAGTCGTGCCGGCGTTATCTGCGCTGACCTTGCGGGCGATCTCGTCGAGATCGCTCCAGGTCTCCGGCGGGCCATCGAAGCCCGAGGCTGAAAGAACGTCCTTGTTGTACAGAAGGACTGACACGTAGGACCAACCGCCCCACGTCAGCGGAATGCTGACCAGCTCATCATCGCGATACAGGCCAGAGAGGACCGGATCGGATAGCGTGCCTTCGGGGAACGCGGCGATGAAGTCCTCGTCCGCGTAGTCGGTGAGAGGCGCAACCCATCCCTTCTGGTAGAACCGGTCGAGAGCCGCCTGGCCCTGGGCTTGGAACACGTCGGGACCGTCGCCCTGCTGGAACATGAGCTCGACCGCGTTCAGCTGCTGGTCCGCTGGGTTCTCGATGATGTTGACCTTGAGGCCTGGGTTCTCGTCCTCGCAGCGGTCCATCTGCTCGCGGTAGAGGTCGCTGGCTCCCGTCGGGTCGGGCACGATCGCCAGCGTCACCTCGCCGCCTCCCTCAGATGTCTGCGGTGACGGCGCGCCGACGAGCGAACATGCGCTCAGCGAGAACGCTCCCCCCGCGACGAGCGCGACGGCAAGCGCGCGTCGCGCCCCTCTTGTGCTGTTGGGCATGGACAACTCCTTCATTGGTTGCTGTCGTAGGTCAGCTTCTCATGCTGAACTATGGTTAGAGTATCTACAATATGGAGATCGTTCGCAAGCTGTGGCGGTCATGAACCGAATATGGGTCGAGGAGGACCACATGAGCACACATCATCTAGCAGGCGTCGTACCGGTGCTCGCGACCCCCTTCAATGAGGATGGAAGCGTCGACTACGTGAGCCTGCGACGCCTGGTCGAATGGGAAATCGCGGCTGGCGCGACCGCCCTGGCTGTCTTTGGGCTGGCCAGCGAGGCGTTTGCTCTCTCCACTACGGAGCGGGAACGGATCCTTGGCGAAACGGTTGCGGTCGCCAGCGACCACGGCACACCCGTTATCGCCGGGATCACACCGACCTCGCTCCCTTCCGCGCGCGAGCGGCTGGACGAGGCTGCGTCAGGGGGAGCAGACGTCGTCATGGTCATGCCACCGCATCTCATCAAGCCTTCTGCGGCGCAGATCGTCGACTTCTTCGGCGATCTCGCCGCGGATGCGCGGGCCGTTGAAGTGGACGTGATGATTCAGGATGCGCCGGGTGCGACCGGGGTCGTGATGGACGTTGCGACGCTCGCGCAATGCGCATCCTTCGACGCGATCCGGTCGATCAAGGTAGAGGCGCCGCCCACCGCCCCCAAGATCCAGACGCTCGAGCGGCTCCTGCACGGAGGCGGAGTCCAGCTGCTGGGTGGGCAGAATGCACAGTTCATGCTCGAGGAACTCGCATCCGGCGCGATCGGCACGATGCCCGCGTGCGAGTTCACCGACCTCCTCGTCCCGGTGTTCGACGATTGGCAGGCGGGTCGCAACGACGCCGCGAGGGACGGATTCGCGGCCTTGATGCCCTTGATCGTGTGGGGCCTGCAGCCGGGCCTAGGCTGGGCCGTGCACAAGGAGGTCCTCATGGCGCGCGGAATCATCGACTGCGCGGCCGTTCGCTCCCCCGCCACGCCCCTCCCGTCCTTCAGCCGCGCGCTCCTCGAGCCGGTGCTCGATCGCCTCAGCATCGGCCGCTCGTCGGTCGCCGTGACATCATGACGCCACCCGGCGCGTTGGTCACCGGCGCAACGTCCTCTCTCGGACGGGCGGTCACCACAACACTCACTGGAATGGGCTTCGCGGTCGTCGAGACTTCGCTCGACACTCCCCCGTCGCCTGGGCCGACGCACCTCACCGCAGATCTCAGCCTGGGAAGCGTTGCAGAGCAGGTCGTGGATCGGGCGACCGATCTGGTCGGCCCGCTTTACGCCGTGGTGTGCATCGCCGGTCGGATGCCGGTGGGGCGCATCGAGGATGCGACCGACGCTGACCTTGACGCGGCGATGCGCGGTTCGTTCGCGACATTCTTCAACGTGACTCGCGCCGCGGTGACGCAGATGCCACCCGGTGGCAGCATCGTGGCGGTCTCATCGGTCAACGCCACGCTCGCTGCGCCCGGTGTCGCCGCCTATGCAGCGTCGAAAGGGGCTGTCGACGCACTCGTTCGGCAGGTTGCGCTTGACCAGGCAAGTCGAGGAATACGCGTGAACGCTGTCGCGCCGGGGCTGATCGACGACGGACGAGTGCCCGGTGCCGGCGCAGGCTACCCGCGGGGTACGGCAGTGACGACCGACGAAGTTGCGGCGGCGATCGGGTTCCTCGCGTCGCCGTCGGCGAGCGGCATCACCGGAGTGGTCTTGCCGGTGGACGCCGGTCTGAGCATCACGTCTCCGGTGAGCTTCCTTCGCCAGGATCTCGCAGAGCGACTCCGCCCTAGCAACCCACCCCGATCAGGAACGTGATGCAATGAATCCCAGGTCGGATGAGATCTGGTCAGCGCGTTCGATAGCGCGCATGGCGAGGGATTCTGCCCGCTCGGGGAGCCGAATTGCCGACATGGGCCCCGATATCGAGAGCGCCGCGACCACTGACCCCGAGCGGTCGCGGATCGGCGCCGCCACGCATGCGCGTCTCAGCGCCAGCTCTTCATTCTCGACCGCATAGCCTCGGGTGCGCACCGTCGCGAGCTCGGCTGAGAGGCTGGCCACATCGGTGATCGTGTTCACCGTGTAGGCGGGCAGCGGCCCCGGCCCCAACAGCTCTCGAAGACCTGCATCCGGCAGATCGGACAGCAGGGCCTTCCCCAGCCCTGTCGCGTGCAGCGGACCGCCCTGACCGATCATGGTCGCGGAGCGGGGAGCCTCCGACCCCTCGAAGTGTGCGAGGTAGAACAGCCTGGTGCCGCGACGTTCCGCAAGATTCACACCGAGACCGAGCTCGCAGGCGAGCGACTGCGCCACCTGCCGGCCGGCCTGATGGGCCGGCGACTGGTTGAGCGCCACCGCTGCCAGCGTGACCACTTGGGGCCCTGCCGTGTACAGACCGGACCGTTCGTCTACGCTGATGAATCCAAGTCCGAGCATCGCACCAACCAGACGCGAGACAGTCGACTGGCCCAACCCCGTCATCTCGACAATCTCCGAGATGCGCAATTGCGGTCGCTCCTGCGAGAACGAGGACAGCACCGCCAGGGCCCGCTCGACGCTCTGCGTGCCGGTCGCAGCTTCCTTGCTCGCAGCCACCGTTGCCATGCGACCTCCTGCGGATCTCTGGAGCTCCGCGTGATGCATCGGAGCATTGTCGGTCTTGTCTATCACTGTCTGGACGGTGAGCCCAGTTCTCCTTGCATTCTATACCTACAATGTGGTTCTGCTCATCACATTAGGAATGGATTCATGGCGCACAACCTCGTATTCACTGGCGACAGCATCACCGACTCCGGTCGCCGCGACAGCTCTCCCCCGTTAGGACACGGATACGTCGCGCTCATCGCCGACCAGCTGAAGTCCGCCGCTCCGGCGTGGTCGATCATCAACACCGGAATCGCCGGCACGCGGACGCGCGATCTTCGAGAGCGCTGGCTCCCCGATATCGAGGCCGTCTCACCCGACGTTCTCAGCATCTTGATCGGAATCAACGACGTGTGGCGCCGCTTCAGCGACGACGACCCAACTGACGCCACCGACTTCGAGACCACCTACCGCACGCTACTCACGCAAGCGGTCGCCAGCGGAAGCCCCGCCCTCGTTCTCTGCGAGCCGTTCCTCCTCCCCGTGAGCGACGACCAGCAGGCGTGGTTCAGCGATCTGAACCCGAAGCGCGGCGTGGTCCGCGCACTCGCCTCGGAGTTCGGGGCGAGATTTCTCCCCCTGCAGGAGCTGTTGAGTGACGACGCCGGGAAGTACGGAACGGATGCACTCACCACCGACGGCGTCCACCTCACCGCGACGGGTCATCGGCTGCTCGCGAACCATTGGATGCACCTATCGCTTGCCCTGCTCAGCCGACACTGAAAGCACAGCCCGGGCGATCCCTAGGGGCACACACGCCCCCACGGTCGCCCAATTCTCGCATTCGAGACACGTCTTAAGGGTTGACATCTTGTAGTAAGCATGTTCAATCTACATTATGACCAATGAGGCTCAGCATCGCGGTACGGGCGGCCCGCACTTCACGCGCCGCACCATGATCGGCATGATGATCGCCACCGGCGTTCTTCCACACGTCCTCGGTGGGAGCACCCAGCCGGCTCGTGCTCTCACCGAGGATGACCCGTTCGTCGCGAGCGATGCGCTTCGCCGGCTGGAGAAGCCTGACCTGACGTTCGACCAGGTCGCACAACTCACGGGCCCGCGACATCGCGTCACGTTCTACTCGGCGACATGGGACGGCGGTGCCGCCTACGTGCGCGACCTCGAGACCTGGACGGGTTCGAGCTGGCTGACCGTGTCAGGGATCGACGAGCGGTTCGACGAGCAATGGGTCGTCCTCACCAGCGCGGACGCGGCATCCCCCGACTACTACTATGCGGCCGCTGCGCCGCACTGGGTCGCCATGCAGACGATCAGCCAAGTCTCTTCGTCAGTTGTCGAATTGACCTCGACGGACGGCACCGAGTATTCCCTCGTGGCCCGCTGGGTGCTCGACGGCGACTACGTCGAGGTGCAGTACGAACTGACCGCGCTGCAGACGCAGCACTACATCGTCGGATACCAGTCGCACCCGATCGTCGACGAGTCCGACGTAGACGAGGTTCTGTGCGGAGCGCTCCAGCACGCTCGCACGATCAAGAGCACCACATCGCTCGGCGCCTGGGAGCTCTTCGCGCCGATGGCGCTGACCGAACGCACCATCGCCGGTCAGCAGGTCACTGTCGGCGTCTACATTCCGGGTGACGTGCTGGCGTTCGAGCACGACCGGGCTCTGGGCAGCGACCGCCAGCCGTTCGGGATGAGCCTGCGCAATGACACGGGCAGCGTACAGCCTGTGGTTTACGCACCCCAGGCCGGTCTGCGGTCGGCGATGAGCGCCAACACGTCGGTCGCGTACGCGTTCGGCGTGGCCGCCGCAACGGGCAGCCTGTACGACACATACATCTCCCTCTGCCGGGATCAGTACCAGCTGAGCGCATATCGCGAGAACGTCTACGACACGTCGTTGACCGCCGCGATCCACAACATGATGTCGCTCGCTGCGATCGACCCGGCAGGCGATGACAGCACCACGTATGTGCCGTCGTACTCGGGCTGGTGGAGCCGCGCGAAGGGCTTCATCGACCTGGAGAACAACCTGTCGGTGCGTGCCGCTACCGCCGGAGCCCTGCTCTCGGCGTTCTACCTCACCGGCACCGCCGCCGATCTGAGCTTCTACGACAAGCGCGCCCGGCCGATGCTGGAGTATCAGATCTCGCGCCGTGCCGTCGGGTCAACCCCTGTTCCAGGCTCACCGATCTACGGCGACACCAGCATCTACACGCACGCGCTCGGCAGCTACGTCCATGACGCGAGCGTCCTCGTTCCGATGTGGCAACTCACGAAGGGGCAGAGCGGTGGCCTCCATCGGGCGGCGAAGGATCTCATCGTTACCCGGCCCACCTACCAGCCCGACTACCGCAGCCCGTGGAGCACCGCCATGCAGGCGTGGGCCTTGAGCGGGGACCCCGCCCGCCTCGCCGAAGCAACGACCATCGCGCGGCGATACGCGCGTGATCAGATCAACACCCCGTACACCACCAACGTGACGGAGCTCCAGTTCGCCTTCAATTACTCGAAGACCTGGCTCGAGATGTTCGCGCTCTTCGAGGCGACGGGTGAGCAGGACCTTCTCGACGCGGCGTACACCGAAGTCAAGCGATTCATCACCCAGACCACGGTCCGTCCCGTACCGAGCGGCACCATTTCGGTGCCTCCCGGGGCACCCAATCTCGAGCACATCGATGCGTGGGGCGCCGCAGCCGACCCTTCCTATCCCCACTCGACCGTGGCGACCGAGACGGTGCCGAAATGGGTGGTCTCGAACTCGGGCCTCACCTTCGAGCAGCTCGTCACGTTCAAGCTCGGCGACAGCACCAGCGATGGCGGAGGCGGCTACGTTCTCAACCCCATGTGGGCTCCGGCACTGCTGCGCCTCGCGCACCACACCGAGGACGACTTCCTTCGTGACATGGCGAGGAACATGGTCGTCGGCCGCTTCACCAACTACCCCGGCTACTACAACAAGCAGTACATCGCCCGGCCGAGCGCGCCAGACTACGCACTCACCGGCCCGGCCGCCCTGTCGGCGATCTACTACCACCACATCCCTGGTCAGATCGAGCTCGCGATCGATTACCTGCTCTCCGAGGCATACGTCCGCTCGGGCGGGGAGATCTCGTTCCCCGGTTACTTCGAGAGCACATTCGTGTACTTCCGAGTCCGCCTCTACGGCGCGGAACCCGGCACCTTCTACGGCGAGACCGGCGTGTGGCCACATCTCCCCGAAGGAATCATCGAGGTCGACCACCCCCAGATCAACTGGGTCACCGGCGTCAGTGACACCGACTTCTACGTTGCCCTTGCGAACATGTCAGCCTCTTCGGTGACGACGACGATCTCGTTCGACGCGGCGCTGACGGCCATCAGCGCGTCCGCGAGCTACAACGCCGAAGTCATCGACGAGAGCGGGACGCGCACGCCGACGACAGTGACGTCGGGTGCGATCACAATCACCATCCCTGCCGGCGGCCTGCGATCGATCGTCGTCCGCGGCGCCGGGGTTCCTGCACCCTGGCACTGGACCCCTACCGCCATCGACCGCTCCGCAGTGAGCTACACGCTCGACGACGCGGATCCGTCAGGTCCCCTCGGCATGACCAAGGCACTGCTCATCGTCCGCCCGGACCGCGTCGGCATGGATGCGTACGTGCAGACAGATTCGCAGGATGCCGCAACAATGACGTTTTCGATCAACGGCGGACCGAGCCAGACCACGCCCGCTAAGCCCTACCCGTACGAGTGGACGATTCCCCTCACCAGCCTCACGGACTCGTTCACGTATCAGGTGAACACGGCGACCACGTCGTCCCCGCAACGAACCCTCCGACTCCCACCTTCCATCACCTCCGTCACGCCAGCAGGCCAGACTTACTCCGGAGAGATCGCCGCCCCCGGCAGCACCACGCCCGGCGATACGTTCCAGGTCCGGGCCCGGGTCCGCTCAACAAGCGCAACGGCTCGCACCGGCGTCGCCCTTGCACTCACGGTGCCCACCGGCTGGACCGTTACCAACGCTTCCGGGCCGACGACCCTCCCAGCGGGTGGATCGATCGATTGGACATTCGACGTCACGGCCTCCGCAGCCGCAACGATCGGCAATGCACAGATCTCGGGAGCCGCGACCTGGACCGGCGGCTCCGCCGGGCTCACCGCCACGACGATCGAAGTACTGCAACCGATCATCTTGACCGCGGTCTCTGCAAGTCCATCTCGGGTGAAGCCCGGGGAGTCCACCACGATCACGGTCGCCGTACTCAACCGTGGGCCCGTGTCTCTGAGCAAGGCGATCGCGTTCGCCGCACCGTCCGGTTGGAGCCTCGCGTCGGCCAGTGCGACACCCACGGTCTCCGCCCGATCCGAGAACGAAATCACGGTGGTGGCGACCGCCGGCCTCGGTCTCACCCCCGACACGACGTATGCGCTGACGGCGACGCCGAGCGGCGGCACCGCATCCTCCGTGAGTGTGCAGGTCGATCATCCGCTTGCCACGGTCATCACGGCCGATACCCCCTACCCGGGCTACTTCGAGCTAGGACGGTGGATCTCCAGCGGGCTACCCGGGTTCGAGAAGACGATCTCCCGCTACAGCGCACCCGGTGTGACCGGAGGGTCTGTTCGATGGACTCCGGACCTGCCCACGAGCGGCTCGTACGAAGTCTTCGTCTGGTACCCCGCCAACTCGGCCTCGACGACGGCTGCCTCTTACGTCGTGCATCACGCGAGTGGCGACACGACGGTGTCCGTCAATCAAGCGATCAACGGCGGAACGTGGGTGAGCCTCGGCTCCTACTCATTCGGTGCAGGCTCCGCCGGCCATCTTCGGTTGGAAGTCACCAACACCTCATTCCACCGTGTCAGCGCCGCGAAGTTCCTCAAGCTGTGATCCGCCTCTTGGGAACCTGGCGCGCCCGCCTCCATCTTCGACCCGTAACCGTTGGCGCTTGGCGCCCACTATAGGCGACCGACGGCAGATCCTGTCCAAGAGCACAATGCTCAGCAGGAGCTCAATATCGCCATTGATATTTAGCAATATGCTCACGTGATCTGCGTCGCCCCGCCGCCCGATTTCGACGCTCGCCGAGCCCTCCCCTCGGGCGCCCGAGATCGGCGGTTTTCCGGGGATTTTTGCCCGCATTTTGACCGCAAACGGTTTGCCGCAACCCGCTCTCAGCGGTCGCTGAATGTCGTCCTACTCCTCAAGAATCCGCGAAATTCCGCGGTTTCTGCAGGTACAGGTCTGATTGAGCATTATGCTCAGTCGTGTTCGAGTCCCTCCAGGGGCATCGCCCTATCCGCACGCTCACCAAGTGCTTACGGACACGGTTCGGTGGCCGGTGTGCCGCGTCACCTCAGGCGAGCCGCGGGGCGCAGACCGGCCTCCCCAGGCGTGCCGTCCAGGAGGGCGTCCACGGCGGCGAGCGCGTCTGGGAGCGAGTGGAACTCGACCACTCCCAGGTGGTCGCGTACCGAGAGGACGTACACCACCGAGTCCTTGTATTCGAGATACGCCAGGACGCGGCGAGGATCGTGCTCGTCCAGGCGCGGGTCGCACGCGACCCATCCCCCGTCTCCCAACCAGACCAGCTCGCTGTGGTTCCGAGCTTGCTCTGCCGGTTCAGACACTCCGATCACCATCGCGCACCCCCTGGTCACGTGGCGCCCAGAACGCCATCCCGAATTCAGGATGGCGGCATCCGGTCCCCGTGAGAGGGGGCTTGACGAATGCAGCCGCCGTGTGCGGCGACTGCTCCGACCCGCGCGGCTAGGCGACGCTGAGCTGCGACCGGTCCTTGCCGGCACGCTTGGCGTCGTACATGGCCGCGTCGGCTCGGACGAGCAGCTGCTGTGCGGTGGGCTGCGGGTCGAACCCCGGCCGGAAGAGTGAGATGCCGACGCTCACCGAGGCGGTGACGACACCGTCGGGAACGGCGATCGGCTCCCGGCACACCTCGAGGATCCGCTGCGCGATCGCCTCGGCGGCTGCCGCGTCGGCGCCCGGGCAGAGGGCGACGAACTCGTCGCCGCCCATCCGGCCCACGATGTCGCCGGCACGCACACCGCTGTGCAGGCGGGACGCGAGTTCCACGAGGACGCTGTCACCCGCCGCATGGCCGAAGGCGTCGTTGACGCCCTTGAAGTCGTCGATGTCGAGGAACAGGACGGCCAGGGGCTCGAGCGATCCGGCCGCAAGGGTGAGCGCGTCGTCGAGCGACACCTGGAGCAGCTGCCGGTTCGCCACGCCGGTGAGCTGATCGTGCAGCGCGAGGAGCGCCAGCCGCCGCTGCAGGCGCACGCGCACCAGCGTCTGCGAGGCCTGCCGCCCCAGCGCCTGCTGAAGGTCGGAGAAGTGGTCGTCTGCTTCGGTGTGACCGGCGAAGAAGCACACGAGGACGCCGAGCCGCTCGCCGTCCGCGATCAGCGGCGTCACGCTCAGCGAGGCGATGCCGTGATCCCGCATCGCGGCGCTCAGTTCGGCGAACACGACGTCGTCGTCGTGCACCACGGCGACCTCCGCCGTCTCGCGCAGCTCGGGAACCGGGGTCACCTTGCCCTCCAGGGGGTTGGTGCCGCCCATGAGCAGCAGCTGGCCGTCGTCCTGCGTCAGCAGCACGGCCGTCTCGCGGGCCGAGAACGCCTCGCGTGCCACGCCGGCGAAGGACTGCGCGACCTCTTCGTCCGTCGCGCTGACGCCGAACATCGTCGACACCTCCTGCAGCACCCGCACCCGCTGCTCGGACTGCTCGGCGGCTCGCCGTGCGGCGAGAAGGTCCCGTTCGTACCGCACGCGTTCGGTGGCGTTGAAGATCGCGAAGCGGACCACGCCCTGCTGGTCGCGGGACGCGTTCAGCAGCACGGGCAGTTCGGTCCCGTCGGCGCGCCGCAGTGTCAGCGCGACCTCGTCCACCGCGCCGCGCAGATGGAGCACCTGACGCTGACGGGTCTCGAAGAACAGCCGGCTGCCCGGGTCCAGCAGCGTGACGAAGGACCGTCCGAGCAGTTCCGCGCGGCCGTATCCCGACCACCGGAGGAACGTGTCGTTCGCGTCGACGATGGTGCTGTCGTCCGCTGTGGCGATCAGACCGCACGGCGCCAGCTGGAACCAGCTCTCCTCCCCCACGGCCATCATGCGAGGAACCGCCTGACACGCGAGGAGACATCGTCGGGCGCGGAGAGGATGGCGACGTGGCCGGTGGTCTCCATCAGCTCGAAGCTGCTTCCGGTGATCGCGGCGTGCACGTACCGGCCGACCTCGATCGGTGCGATCGCATCGTCCCGGGACTGCAGCACCAGCGTCGGGACTGCCACCTGGTCGAGATCCTTCCGGTTGTCGGACGTGAAGGTCACCCGGGCGAAGTGGCGCGCGATCTCGGGGTCGACGCTGCAGAACCCGTCGGTCAGCCGTTCGTCGAGCATCGGCCGCCCGGGAGTGCCCATGATGACCGGTGCCGTGTCGCGCGACCAGCCCAGGTAGTTGGCGTCGAGCGAGTCCAGGAGCGCGTCGATGTCGGCCGGCTCGAACCCCCCGACGTAGTCCTCGTCGTTGATGTACCGCGGCGAAGGGCTCACGAGCACCAGCGCGCGGTAGCGTTGCGGATTGCGGTTGGCCGCCAGAACGCCGATCATCGTGCTGACCGAGTGCCCGACGAAGACGACATCCTGCGCGCCGAGTGCGTCGAGGATCTCCTCCACATCACGGGCGTAACCGCCGAGGGCGCCGTACTTGCCGCGGTCGTATGCCGACAGGTCGGAGCGTCCGGAGCCGACGTGGTCGAACAGCACGATCGCGTGGTCGGCCTCGAAATGCGGCACGACGAGGTTCCACGTCTCTTGACTGCACCCGAAGCCGTGGGCGAACATCACGACAGGGCCGGAAGGATCGCCCGAGACCGTCACATTGTTCCGGCGGAGCACGTCCACCGGCTCTGTCGCCGACGCCGCTTGCGAGCCGGGCGTCACGATGCGCAGGCGGAACGAGCGAACATGGGGGCCTTTCGAGCAGGCGATGCAGAAGGGGGCTGGACCGCGAACAACCGCTTACACCGTAAGCCTGGGGCGAGCTTACCGTGGATGCCTGCGAAAACGGCACTTCCTCTTCGAAAGACGGCGCTGGTGGAGGAAGATGACCGTCATGACAGGTGAAGAGGGCGCGCAGGCGGAGGTTTCCGCACCCTCTCGGCCGGCATCCCGGCTCAGTCGCGACCTCGTCGTCCGCACCGCTCTCGCACAGATCGACGAGTCCGGTGTCCAGAACCTGTCGATGCGCTCGCTCGCCCAGGAGCTGGGCGTCGAGGCGATGTCGCTCTACCGCTACGTGCAGGGCAAGGAGGACCTGCTCGAGGCTGTCGTCGCGCTGCTGATGACCGACCTGATGCCGAGCCTCGACCCCGCCGTGAACCCGCACTGGCAGGGCTACCTGCAGGCGACGGCGCATCAGATCCGGCGCATCGCGGTCGAGCACCCCCGGGTGTTCCCACTCGTCGCGACGCGGCATCCCGCCGCTCCGTGGCTGCGGCCGCCGCTGCGCAGCGTCGAAGTCGTCAACGAGTTCCTGTCGGCCCTGCTCTCCTACGGCTTCACCGATCGCGAGGCTGTGGACGTCTACCGCTCGTTCACGAGCTTCCTGCTCGGCCAGCTGCTGCTCGAGTCGGCGACGCGGGGAGCTCCGACCGGCCCCATCGACGCGCCGATCGATGAGGGGGACTCCGCGCAGCCGGCGACTGAGAGCGCCGGTCACGCCGACGTCGAGCTGCGGGAAGAGGCACCGGAGGTCGTGCGACTTCGCCCCATGCTCAGCGAGGACCGCAGCGACGAGGAGTTCGAGGTGTCGCTCGAAGCGCTCCTGGACCGCCTGGACCGCGAACTCACACGCTAGCTGTGGCGAGGCGAGCCATGTCGTGCCGGGGAACCGGGCGGCTCAGCAGGTAGCCCTGTGCACGATCGCACCCCAGCCGCGTGACCTTGTCGAGCTGCTCAGCAGTCTCGACCCCCTCCGCGACCACGCGGATGTGGGCGTCGTGGGCGAGCGCGACCGCCTCGGCGACGATCTGCGAGGCCGCGGGCGAGTCATCGATCACCAGGCCCCGGTCGATCTTGAGCTCCGTCGCATGGAGCCTCCGCGCCTGCAGCAGAGACGCCTGGCCCGAGCCGAAGTCGTCGATCGCGATCCCGACGCCCATGCCCCGCAGGCGGTCCAGTCGAGCGACGAGTGCGGGGACGTCGCCGATGTGCCGCCCCTCGGTGATCTCCAGGGTCAGCCGGCGGGCGGGCCGCCGGATGCGGAGGATCATGCGCTCCAGCCACGACGTGAAGTCGGCGTCCTCGAGCTGGGCGGGCGAGACGTTCACCGAGACGTCGAGGCCCCAGTCCGTCATCGCGCTCATGGCCTCCGTCGCCATGAACTCGCCGATCTCGCCGATGATCCCGTCGTCTTCGGCGATGGGGATGAACTCGGTGGGCGGGATGGCACCCCACGTCGGGTGATGCCACCGGCACAGCGCCTCGGCGGCGACGAGCTGGTTGGTGCGGAGGTCGAGCTGAGGCTGGAACCACGCCGACAGCTCGCCGCGACGCAAGGCGCCCTTCAGCGCCCGCGCCAACTCCGCGAACTCGACCATGCGACGGATCCCCACCTCACCGGGCGTGTTCGTCACACCCCGCTCCGCTATCTTGGCATCCGTCACCGCACAGTCCCCGCATATTGACGTCGCCGCATCGGTGAACTATAGGATGCCGCATCCCGGACGCGTGGATCAGCCGGGGCAGCACCACCCCGCGATGCACGCCGGGGCGGGCTTCACCACTCTTTGCGCACGCTCCGGCGCCGCGTCAACCGGGTTGGCAGGACGGGCCGCGCAGTGGTGTGCTGGCGGCGATGAACAGCCCTGCCGATCCGCACGACCTCACCATCCGCGACATCCGAGAGGAGGATGCCGGAGAGGTGCTCACGCTGCAGCGCGCGGCCTTCGTGCAGGAGGCGCTGATCTACGACAGCATCCGGATGCCGCCGTTCACGCAGACCCTCGACGAGGTGAGGGCCGAGCTCGTCGACAACCTCGGGCAGGTCGCCCTCATCGGGCACCGGGTGGTGGGCGCCGTGCGCGCCCGGCGGGATGCCGCACTGCTGCTCATCGGGCGGCTGGCCATCGCGCCCGACGTGCAAGGACTCGGCATCGGCTCACGCCTGCTGGAGGCGGTCGAAGCACGAGGCAGGGATGCCGGCTGCCGTGAGGCGGAGCTCTTCACGGGATCGCTGAGCGAGGCGAACCTGCGGCTGTACAAGAGTCTCGGGTACCGCGAGACGCAGCGCGTCGAAGGCGACGACGGCGTCGAAGAGGTCTTCCTGCGCAAGCCGCTCGTCTGAGCCGCCATCTGCGTCAGCGCACGCGGTCAGCCTTTGACGCCTCCCGCGCTGATCCCGTGGATGATCTGCCTCTGCCCGAGGAAGAACACGATGATCATCGGAACGGTCGCGATCACGCTCGCGGTCACGATGATCTCCCAGTGCCACTCACCGCCGAAGCCGAACGCGTCCACCAGCGACTTCAGCCCTCTCGGCACGGTGAAGTCGGCCGAGTCGCGCAGGTAGATGAGCGCGCGCATCAGGTCGGTCCACACCGCCTGCACCTCGAACACGAAGGTGACCGCCAGCGCGGGCTTGCTCAACGGGAGCGCGATGCGCCAGAACAGGTCCCAGTTCGAGGCGCCGTCGACCCTCGCGGCCTCGAAGAAGTCGCGCGGCAGTCCCAGCATGAACTGGCGGATCAGGAAGACGTAGAAGGCGCTGCCGAAGAGGTTCTGCGCCCACAACGGCACCAGCGTGCCCACGAAGCCGAGGGCGTTCCAGATGAGGAAGGTCGGGATCATCGTGACCGCACCCGGCAGCATCATCGTCGCGAGGACGATCCCGAACAGCGCTCCTCTCCCCCGGAACCGGAAGTACGCGAACCCCCAGGCGACCATGGCGCTCGACAGGGTGACGGTCGTCGCGGCGAGCACGGTCACGAGGAGCGTGTTCCACAGCCACAGGGCGAGGGGCGCGGCCTGCCACACCTGCACGTAGTTGTCCCACGTGAAGGTGTGCGGGATCAGGCTGTTGTCGAACACCTCGCCGCGCGGCTTGAACGACGCACTGATGAGCCAGATGAACGGGTAGGCGAAGACGACCGCGAGCACGCTGAGGGCGGCGATGACGAGCGCCCGCCGCAGCCCGCGATGCCGGCGCTCCGCTCCGCGCGCGCCGGTCCGTGGCCGCCGTGCCGCGGAGCGCTCGCGCTCCGCCTCACCCCGCACGCGCGGCGTCGGCTCGGTGACGGGCTGCCGCGACGTGATCTCGTCCTCGTGCGGCGCTCCGGGCGGAAGGACCCTGGTCATGGCCGATCATCCCCCTCGTAGTAGACGACCCGCCGCGAGACGATGATCTGGACGGCGGTGATCGCCATGATGAGCGCGAACAGCACCCACGCCATGGCTGAGGCGTACCCCATGTGGAGGAACTCGAACGCCTGCTGGAACAGATAGATGGCGTAGAACAACGCGGCGTCGTTGCTGTACGTGGTGTTGCCTGCACCGAAGAACGCCGTGTACGCCTCGTCGAACGTCTGCAGTCCAGCGATGGTGTTCACGACGATGATGAAGAACAGCGCCGGGCTGATCATCGGCACGGTGATCGAGAACGACTGGCGCCAGAATCCCGCACCGTCGAGCTTCGCCGAGTCGTACAGCTCGTCGGGGACGGCCTGCAGAGCGGCCAGCAGGATGATGACCGACGCGCCGACCGTCCACAGGCTCATGATGATGAGGCCCGGCTTGACCCAGGCGGCATCCGTCGTCCACGACGGCCCGTCGATGCCGAACCACCCCAGCACGGTGTTGAAGAGACCGTTCTGCCCGTTGAAGAGCAGCAGGAACAGGATGCCGACAGCCACCGGCGGCGTCATCTTCGGCAGGAAGAACACCGTGCGGAAGAACCCTGCGCTGCGCCCTGCCCTGTTCAGCAGCAGCGCGAGCAGCAGCGACACCACGACATACAACGGCACCTGGACGACCGTGAAGAACAGCGTGTTGCCCAGCGCGAGCGCGACCTTCGGGTCGCTGAACAGCTCTGCGTAGTTCGCGCCGCCGACGAAGTTCGGGTCGTTGATGACGTCGTAGTCGGTGAGCGACAGGTACACGCTGTAGATGAGCGGCCACGCGGTGAACACGGCGAAGCCGATCAGCCAGGGGCTGAGGAACAGCAGCGCGGCTCTCAGGTTGCGTCGCCGCGCCCGCCGGCGGCCGCGTTCACGGTCGACCGTCGGCGCGGGCGGCCCGGCCGTCGCGGCGAGCGCGGTCATCACTTCTCCTTCCCGAGCTTCGCCCACGCGTCGTCGAGGGCCGACTGGGCCGTCTTCTGGGCATCCGCCAGCGCGTCCTTGGCCTCGGCCTTGCCGTCGAGCACCGCGTTCACCGCGTCGAACATGGCGGACTTGAACTCCGCGTCGGCAGGGTTGGCGGGCATCGAGAACGTGTTGTCGTTCGCCTCGTACATCTTCGACACGGCGGTGTCCCACGGCTCGCCGCCCGAGGTGGTCATGTCGTGGATCATCTGGTCGGCCTTCGCGTTCGCGGTGAGGATGCCGGTGAACGGCTTGCCGTCGGCCTTCCGCGCCTCGATCCGCGCTTCGGCGGCCGCCTGCCAGGCATCCACCGAGGTCATCGCGCGCGCGAACCGGCACGCCGCCTCGGGGTTGTCGCTCCCGCTCGGAATCGCCCACGCGGAGCCGGTGGAGTACGCGATCGTGTCGCCGCCACGGGCATGCACGGTGTCGAAAGCCATGGGCGCATCGGGCGAGACGTCGTTGAGCACGTTGACGTACCACTGCTCCATCGGCATGGCGCCCAGCACACCGGTCGCGAACTGGTTCCCCTCGCCGAAGAAGTCGGCGGCGTCGCGGTACGCCTTCACCGCGCTGAATCCGCCCTGATCGTCGTAGATGGATGCCGCCCACTCGAGCGCCTCGACAACCTTCGGGTCATCGAGCTGCGCCTTCTTGCCGTCCGCCGAGATCACGTCGGCACCGTTCGCCTTCGCCCACAGCGGGAGGAACTCGGGGAGCTTGCTGTCGTAGCCGATGACCTGCAGGTTGCTGCCGTCGGACTTCGTGAGCGCCGCGCTCGCCGCCTTGACGGCATCCCAGTCGGAGCCGTTGACGTCGTCGACCGTGAGCCCCGCGGCCGAGAGCAGATCGGCGTTCGCCATCGTCAGCTGCACGCTGTTGAACTCGGGGATGCCGTAGACCGTCCCGTCGAGCGTCACCTGATCGAGCGCGGACGTCACGAAGTCGTCGGTCGGGATCTTCTCGCCCTCGATGCAGCGGTCGAGCGGCACGACCGCTCCCCGCGCCGCCAGCGAGCCGATCTGGTCGCGGCTCGCATAGACGACGCTCGGCGGCTTGCCCGACGCCACCGCCGAGAGGAACTGCTGCAGGTCGAGGTCGCCCTCGGCCAGCTTCACCTTGACGCCGTCGAGCTGCTTCTCGGCGTACTCCACCCGGCTCGTCGCGACCTCGTCGACGCCTGAGAACCCCATCACCGACAGCGTGCCGCTGAGCTTCGCGCTCGCGTCGTACGCGGCATTGTCATCTCCGGCGCCACCCGTGCCGACCGCGCATCCCGTCGCTCCCGCCGCCAGCAGAGCGATGACCCCGGCAGCCGTCCATCGTGTTCCACGCATGATCGCCTCCTCCGCCCTGTCGAAGTGGGCGGTGGCGCGACGGTAAGGACGCCGCGGACGGAACACCGAGGGGATTGACGAACCGCGGGAAGCGGCGTATGGCTCGGCGCCCCGCGCCGCGGGGGTCCGGCGCGCGGTATCGCACCCGCCGCCGGGCCCGCAACCCCCATCCGAGCGGCGCTCGGGCTGCCTAGGGTCGGTGGCACCCAGAAAGGAGCTGCCATGTCGCAGACCACGCTCGAATCCCCCGCCGACCTGCTGCGCTTCCAGCTGCGCACCGCCATGACCATGGAGGACGACTCCCTGGCCGCGTTGGGCGAACTGGAGCAGGCTGCGCGCTCGCAGGAGGTGAAGAAGATGTTCCGCCACCACGCCGACGAGACGCGCGAGCAGATCGAGAATCTGCGGAAGGTGTTCCAGCTGCTCGACATCCCCGAGTCCACCGCGGCCTCGCCCAGCACCAAGGGCATCGCCAAGCAGGCCGAGTCGCTCATCGCGCGTTCGGCACCGGAGCTCCGTGACCAGGTCACTCTCTCGTCGGCGCTCGGCAACGAGCACTACGAGATCTCGGCATACCGGTCGCTGATCCTGGCCACCCGCGCGCAGGGAGCCGCCGACGCCGCCACCCTGCTCAGCGCCAACCTCGACCAGGAGACGCACACCAGCGAAGAGCTGATCAAGAAGCTCGAAGAGCTCGCCGGCTGACCTGCGTCCGGACATGGTTCCATGAACGACGCGATTGCGCGGCTCAGCGATCTCGCACGCGACGACTCGCTGACGATCGCCGTGGCCGAATCGCTCACGAGCGGCCTCCTCGCCAGCCGGATCGGCCAAGGCGAGGGGGCCGCCGAGTGGTTCTGCGGAGCGCTCGTCGCCTACAGGACAGAGGTGAAGGTGGACGTCCTGGGGGTGCCGGAGGGGACCGATCCCTGCTCCGCCGACTGCGCCCGGCAGCTCGCGCGCGGGGTCCGCTCGCTGCTGCACGCCGACATCGCCGTCTCGACGACCGGCGTCGGCGGACCCGACGCCGAGGACGGGCATCCGCCGGGGACGGTGTTCGTGGGATGGGCGGATACGACAGGCGCAGGGGCGGAGCTGCTGCAGCTCGACGGCGATCCGGACGACGTGCTGCGCGGGACCGTCGAGCACGCGCTGCAGCGCCTCGTGCGCCTCGCCGAGCACGCACGCTGACGCGGCGGGCCAGCACCAGGCGCGGGCATGCTCGCACCCGGCGCTGCTCGCGTCAACCCGGGCGCGCGGCCGACGACGCCGCGCCTACGGTCGGCAGAGGGACGGCTCGACCGAGTCGCTCCCCCACCAGCGAACGAAAGGCGGACCCGATGCGGGCGGTCACGTGGCAGGGCAAGCGCAGGATCAGCGTCGAGACGGTGCCGGATCCGACGATCCTCGAACCCACCGACGCGATCGTGCGGATCACGTCGACCGCCATCTGCGGCTCCGACCTGCACCTGTACGAGCTGTTCGGCCCGTTCCTCGATGCAGGCGACGTCCTCGGCCATGAGCCGATGGGCGAGGTGGTGGAGGTCGGCAAGGACGTGACGACGCTCGCGGTCGGCGACCGGGTGGTCGTGCCCTTCAACATCGCGTGCGGGCACTGCTTCATGTGCCGCGCCGGCCTCCAGTCCCAGTGCGAGACCACCCAGGTGCGTGAGTACGGCAGCGGCGCCGCGCTCTTCGGCTACACCAAACTCTACGGCCAGGTGCCGGGAGGCCAGGCGGAGCTCCTTCGCGTCCCCCTCGCCGAATACAACACCGTGCGCGTCGGCACCGACCTGCCGGACCAGCGCTACCTGTTCCTCAGCGACATCCTCCCCACCGCCTGGCAGGGGGTCGAATATGCCGGGATGCCCGACGGCGGGACGCTGGCGGTCATGGGCCTCGGACCGGTCGGGCAGCTCGCCGCGCGGATCGGCGTCTACCGCGGGTACCGCGTGCTGGCGGTCGACCCCGTTCCCGAGCGCCGAGAGATGGCCGATCGGCACGGCGTCGACACCTTCGACCTGACCGACGACATCGTCGACCGGCTGATCGACCTCACCGACGGACGAGGGGCGGATGCTGTCGTGGACGCCGTCGGGCTGGAGGCGCACGGCAACCCGGGCGTCAAGTTCGCGCAGCAGACCGTCGGCCTGCTGCCGGACCCCGTCGCGCAGAAGGTGATGGACACCGCGGGCATGGACCGGCTCGCTGCGCTCTACAGCGCGATCGACCTCGTGCGACGCGGCGGCACCGTGTCGATCAGCGGCGTGTACGCGGGCAATGCGGATCTCATGCCCATGAAGACGCTGTTCGACAAGCAGATCTCGCTGCGGTCCGGGCAGTGCAACGTCAGACGGTGGACCGACACGCTGCTCCCGCTGGTCGAAGACGAGGCGGACCCCTTCGGCGTGACGGATCTCGTCACCCACACCGCCCCGCTCGACGACGCGCCGGCGCTGTACGAGACCTTCCAGAAGAAGGAGGACGGATGCGTCAAGGTGGTGCTCACGCCGTGACCGGTCGTGGTTCCTCCCCCGCACTGCGTTCCCGCCTGAGCGACGACTCGCTGTCGCTGCTGACGCGGGGCTACGACTTCGCCGCCCGCATCTGGCAGCGCGCGCCCCACGGTGCCCGGGCCGCGCCGATGCGGCTCCTGTTCCGGGACGCGATGCTCGTCCGCGGCGCCGAGGCCGTACGCCTCTTCTACGACACCGACGCGATCGCCCGCCACGGCGCGATGCCGGCCATCGTGCAAGAGACGCTGTTCGGGCACGGGTCGGTGCACAGTCTGGACGGCGAAGCACACCGCCACCGCAAGGCGACCTTCGTCGACGTCGCATACGAAGACGCCCAGGTCGAACGGCTGCTCCCGCTGCTGCAGCGGGAGTGGGAGGCCGAACGGACCGCGTGGCTCGGCGGTGGAAGCCGATCCGCCTACGACGCCGCGGTGGGTGCGTTCGGCCGATCGATCATGCGCTGGGCGGGCATCCCGGGCACGCGTGAAGCGCAGACGAGATGGGCGGCGCGACTGGCCCAGATCGTGGACGGCTTCGGGTCGCCCTACTCGCCCGCGTACATCATGGCCCTCCTCAACCGTCGGTGGTCGGACGCGCATGCCGAGCGACTGATCCGGGCGGTGCGCGAGGGACGGCTCGATCCGCCTGCCGAGTCCGCCCTGGCCGCGTGGGCGGAGCACCGGGACGAGGCCGGCAGCCTGCTCGATGCCCGCCTGGCGGGTGTCGAGCTGCAGAACTCGATCCGGCCGATGATCGCCGTGGCCAGGTTCGTCGCGTTCGCCGCCAAGGAGCTCCACGATCGCCCAGAGTGGCGCGCCCGCATCGCCGAGGAGTCCGCACGCCCAGGCATGTCGTCCCCCGGTCCCCTGGCTGTCGCGTTCGCTCAGGAGGTCCGGCGCACCGCACCGTTCGTGCCTGCCCTGCCCGGCTGGGCGACCGAGGACGTCGAACTCGACGGGGTGCAGCTGCCGGCGGGCGGACGCGTCGTGCTCGACATCCTCGGAACCGACACGGACGAGGCATCCTGGCCGAACCCCGCGCAGTTCGACCCGGACCGCTTCATCGGGCTCGACGACTACGAGGCCCTCGCCGCGTTCATCCCCCACGGCGGCGCGGATGTGCGCACCGGTCACCGCTGCCCCGGAGAGAAGCTCGCGATCGCCGGCCTCGCCACTGCGATCGCCACGCTGAGCGATCCTCGTCTGCAGATCCTGGGTCACGGCCTCGGCGTCGACCGGCGGCGTCTGCCGACGAAGCCGCGGTCGGGCGGGCGCGTGCGCACGTCGACGGACGCACCACGCTGCCCGCTGGCCTTCGGCCGTCGCGCGTGAGGTGCGGCCCGGCGCCCGGGGACGGGCGGGAGCTCAGGGGCGTCCCGCGGCGCGATGGAGACGCGCGGCGAGCCTCTCGAAGGCGAGGACGAGCTCCGGACCCTCGATGACCTCCACTTCGACCCCGAGCTGCGTCAGCCAGAGGGCGAGCGCCTCCGGGTCGTCGGAGCCCAGTTCGACACGGCAGGTGGAGGCATCCACCTCTTCGATGTCGACGGGTATCACGATCTTCGCGGCGACCGTCGCTGCCGGCGCGTGGACGAGCACGCGCGCCCGGTAGCGCCAGCCGGCCTCGACGATGCGGCGGACCACATGGCGGACGACGTCGTCCTCCGGAATCCGTCGCGGCCGGAAGCGCGCACCCGTCGGCGCGCCCGGGACCATGCGGTCCACGCGGAACACCCGCCAGTCGTCCCGATCCAGGTCCCAGGCGAACAGGTACCAGAGCGGTCCCCAGCTCACCAGGCGCTGGGGCTCGGCATGGCGCGCCTCGAGGACTCCACCCGGCTTCGTGTACCCGAAGCGCAGCCGCTCGTGACCACGGACCGCGGATGCGACCGCCCCGAGTCCCGACAGATCCAGAGCCGGTTCGGTGCCCGGCACGACGCTCGTCGCCTCCCGGATCGCCGCCACCCGCCGCCGCAGCTGCGCAGGCATGACCTGCTCGAGCTTCGCGAGCGCCGTCAGCGAGGTCTCTGCGACGCCGATCCGCCACGTCGCGACCGCGCCAAGCCCCACGGCGACGGCGACGGCCTCGTCGTCGTCCAGCAGCAGCGGCGGCATCGCCGTGCCGGCAGCCAGCCGGTACCCGCCCGCGACCCCGGGGCGGGCATCCACCGGATAGCCGAGTGCGCGCAGCTTGACGACGTCGTTGCGCACGGTTCTCGTGCTCACGCCGAGTCGAGCGGCGAGATCGGAGCTCGTCCAGTCCCGCCGGATCTGCAGCAACGACAGCAGCTCGAGCAGGCGGGCGGAGGTCTCCAGCATGCGCTCCATCATCCTCGCCATCGCGGAAGCTGATCTGCCGCGATTGTCGACAATGTCGAGGCATGGACACCCACGCGATGACCCCCTACCGTATCGACATCCCGCAGGCGGCTCTCGACGATCTGCACGATCGGCTCACCCGGACGCGATGGCCGTTCGCCGTGCCCGGCCGCGACGACCGGAACGACTTCAGCCGCGGCATCCCCCTCATCTACCTCCGGGAGCTCGCCGGCTACTGGAGGGACGAGTTCGACTGGCGCGCGCAGGAGCAGGCGCTCAACGCGCTGCCCCAGTTCACGACCGTCGTCGACGGTCAGACGTTCCACGTCGTCCACGTGCGCTCGGGCAATCCCGCAGCGACGCCCCTGATGCTCAATCACGGCTGGCCGAGCTCCTTCGTCGACTACCTGCGGCTCATTCCGCTCCTGACGGACGAGTTCCACGTCATCGTCCCCTCGCTGCCCGGTTTCGCCTTCTCCACCCCGCTGTCGGGAACCGGCTGGGAACTGTCGCGGACGAGTGACGCCTTCGCCGAGATCATGACGCGACTCGGCTACGACAGGTTCGCTGTGCACGGCACCGACGTGGGCTCGGGCATCGCCGGCCGCCTCGCCACGACCTGTCCGGACCGCGTCATCGGCATGCACATCGGGGTCGACCGCGCCGTGCTCGGCCTCGTGGGAGTCAAGTTCCCGCCACCCGAGGGCCTCACCGAGGCCGAGATGGCCCAGCTCGACGCGATACGGGCCGACTACGCGGCGGAGCGCGGATACCTGGAGATGCAGGACCACCGCCCCGACACGATCGCCGCGGCGCTGACCGACTCCCCCGTCGGCCAGCTCGCGTGGATCGCCGAGAAGTTCAAGACCAGGACGGGCGCGGCGTATCGCACGCCGGACGAGACCGTGGACCGCGACCAGCTGCTGACGAACATCAGCCTCTACTGGTTCACCCGCAGCGGGGCATCCAGCGCCCAGTTCTACTACGAGTCGGCGCACTCGGGGCTCGCACTGGCCATGGCTGCGGGCGTTCCTACCGGCTGGGCCGTGTTCGACGCGCACCCGCTGACGCGCCGGGTGATGGACCCGGCGGGTGCGATCGGCCATTGGAGTGAGTTCGCGGACGGCGGTCACTACCCGGCGATGGAGACGCCCGACCTGCTCGCGGGCGACCTCAGGACGTTCTTCCGCAGCATCCGGTGAGAAGGCGGAGGGCGGCGGTCAGATGTACCACTCGCCGGTGTTCACACCGGGGCGGTGGTGCAGCCGCCCTCCGTCGATGGGCGCCGTCTCGTGGCCGACGAGCTCCTGCACCCACAGCGGCTGATGCTCGATCATCACCGAGCCCGCGCCGGCCGTGAAGTACGCCGCTATCGGAGGGCTGGCGATGAACGCGGCCGCCAAGGTCTCGGCGCCCGCGACCCTGACCAGCGCGTCACGCGCGAACAGATCGTGCATGAGCACGGCGAACGCCTCGGGGTCGTCGGAGCGCGGTCTCGCCGGCGCGCCGGGCAGCAGGGTGCACAGCTCGTCGAGGAGGTTCTCGCGCTGCACATCCGACAACCGTGCGAAGGCTGCGGCGAACGATCGGTCGGCGACGCTCGCCGGCACGTTGCCCAACAGATAGGCATAGCGGGCGAGCTGTTCGTCTCGACTGATCTGGCGCTGCGTCTGTCGCCTCTTCACTGTCCCTCCCGATGGATGAGCGTCAGGCTACGCCCGCGGGCGGGCGCCGTCGAGAGGAACGACCACCTCCCGCGTGCGGGCGGTGTCCATGGATGCCGCGCACGAACCCCGAACCGACGCCAGACGTTACTGAACACGTTCAGAACCGTGTAGCGTCGAGGCATGGAGACGCGTGAGCAGCCGGTCGCCGTGATCGCCGGGGCGAGCGGATTCATCGGACGCGCGGTCGGCGACGCGCTGGTGGCCGACGGCTACCGGCTGCGTCTCGTCGGACGGAGCTCGGAGATCCCGTGGAGCGACCCCCACGCGCTCAGAGCCGCCGTCGACGGCGCCGACATCGTCGTCAACCTGGCGGGCAAGTCCGTCGACTGCCGCTACACCGACAGCAACCGACGCGAGATCCTCGACTCCCGCGTGCGGACGACCAGGGCCCTGCACTCGGCGATCGCCGAGGCGGGCCGGCCGCCGCGCTTATGGCTCAACGCCTCCACGGCCACGATCTACCGGCACGAGATGGAGCGACCGAACACCGAGTCGACCGGCGAGATCGGCACGGGGTTCTCGGTGGACGTCGCGACCGCGTGGGAGCGCGCCCTGTTCGATGGGTCTCTGCCCGGCACCCGACGGGCGGCGCTCCGCATGGCGATCGTCCTCGGGGACGGACCGGCGACGCGCATGCTGTTCGCGCTCGCGCGCACGGGACTGGGCGGAACGCAGTTCGACGGCTGGTGCCCGCCGCACCGCCGGGACCGCGGCATCGGCGAGCACCCGACCGGACCGGACCGCGCCGCGTGGTACCGCACGCATGGGCGCCAGAAGTTCAGCTGGATCCACCTCGACGACGTCGTCGGCGCCATCCGCTTCATCCGCGACGACGACCGGCTGGAAGGTCCGGTCAACCTCGCGTCACCGCATCCTTCCGACAACCGCACCCTGATGCGCACGCTGCGGCGCACGGTCGGCGCGCCGATCGGGGTCCCGGCGCCGCGGATCGCGCTCGAGGCCGGCATGTGGGCGATGCGCTCGGAGGCCGAGCTTCTCGTCAAGAGCCGGTGGGTGATCCCGGAGACGCTGAGGGACGCGGGATTCACGTTCGCGCACCCCGACCTCGAAGCCGCTCTGAAGGACGTGCACGAACGTGCCGGCCGCCGCGGGTGAGACGGTCCCGTCAGTCCCGTCCCATCAGTCGAGCGGCAGCTGCAGGATGGCGAGGTCCAGCCGGTCCCCGAACTTCGTCCCCACGTGGCGCAGCGTTCCGGCATGCTCGAAGCCGAACCGCTCATGAAGCCTGATGGATGCGGTGTTGCCCGACTCGATATCGGCGATCATGACGCGCATGCCCGCGCCGCGAGCGAGACCGATGAGCTCGCCGAGCAGCAGGCCGCCGATCCCCCGCCCACGGAACCTGCCGTCGAGGTAGATCGAGTCCTCGACGGTGTAGCGATACCCCGACTTGGGTCGCCAGGGGCCGTAGCTGGCGTAACCGGCGACGACACCCTCGACGTCGGCGACGATGACGGGGTGTCCCGCCGCCCGGCGGGTCTGCAGCCACTCCTCGCGTTCGGCCCGGTCGACGGGCGCGTCGGTCCAGATCGCCCGCGAATGGGCGATCGCGTCGTTGTGAATGGCCAGGATCGCATCGAGATCGGCGTCCTGGGCAGGGCGGAGAAGGGTCATGCCCATATAGTAGACAGATGTCGCAGATATCAGACGCCGGGACGGTCGATGTGGCCTCGGCGGTGCGCAGCGCGCGGGAGCAGCGGGGCTGGTCGGGCAGTGAGCTGGCCGCGGCGTCGGGCGTCTCGCGCGCCATGATCGATCGCATCGAGCGCGGTGCGAGCAGTCCGACCGCCGCCTTGCTCGGAAAGCTCGCGACCGCCCTCGGCCTCACCCTCTCGGGTCTGCTCGGCCGTGCTTCCTCGCCCGGGTCCGGAGTCGTGCGCGACGGGGCACGAGCGAGCTGGACTGACCCTGACACCGGCTACCAGCGCCGCCAGGTCGCGGCCGCCCCCGCGTTCCCCGTCGATGTCACCGAGGTGCACCTGCCACCCGGCGCACGGGTCACTTACCCCGCTGCCACGTACGCCTTCTGCCGTCATCTGATCTGGGTCACCGAGGGCACGCTGACCTTCCATGAGGGCAGCACGGTCCACCGTCTCCAGGCGGGCGACCGGCTGATCCTCGGCGAACCGAACGAGTGCACCTACGAGAACTCCGAAGACGACGACTGCAGCTACTTCGTGGTCGTCGCGCCCGCCTGACGCGGTCAGGACGCGCGGCGGGCCGACGGCCACCTGGCATCAGCAGCGCAGTTGCGCGGCATAAGCACCACAAATGTCGGAATCAGACAAATGGTGCAACGCTGTATTGAAACGTTCAACCCAGTCGGCGAACGCCGACGACAATGATGTCAGGAAGGGTAGACATGTCCCCGCACACCCCACCCGAGGCCGCCCGGTGGCCGCTTCTCGCCGCACCGCTCATCGGAGCCCTCATCCTTGCCGGATGCTCTTCACCGGACGGCGGATCCGAGGGCGAACCCGGCGGTGGCGAGTCGAGCGGGTTCTCCATCATGGTCGCCCAGTCGAACGACGCCGACGACTACTGGGCCGAGTTCGCCACACAGTACACCGACGAGACCGGCGTCCCGATCGAGGTGATCCCCTACCCGGGAGACGCCTACAACACCCAGGTGACGACGCAGCTGCAAGGCGGCAACGCTGCCGACATGATGATCCTCTCGCCCGGAACCGGTCAGGCGATCTCGGTCGTCACCCTGGCCGAGGCAGGACTGCTCGAGCCGCTCGACGAGACCTCCGCCGCCGTCATCCCCCAGGGCACGGAGTCGCTCTACGAGGTGGACGGCGAGATCTATGCGCAGCCCGCAGCGCTCAACCCCACGGGTTTCATCTACAACGACGCCGGGGCGACCGATGTCGGCATCGACGAGTTCCCCTCGTCCTATGAGGACATGCTGAGCGCGTGCCGCCTCGCCCGCGAAGGCGGAAAGTCCTTCACCGTGCTGGCAGGTTCAGCGCCGCCCAACAACGGTCTCCTCGCCATGGTCATCTCTGCGACACAGGTCTACGGGCCCACCCCGGACTGGAACCAGCAGCGCGCGGCGGGCGACGTCACGTTCGCCGACAGCGACTGGCGAGACGTCCTGGAGACGATCGTCGAGATGAAGGACACCGGCTGCTTCCAGGATGGCGTCGAAGGGGGGACCTTCGACTCCATCACCCAGGGCATCGGCGGGCAGACGTCGCTGACGGCGAGCGTCCCCGGCTCGGCAGCCGCCTCGATCGGCGGGGCGACGGGCCTTGACCTGACCGTGCAGGCGTTTCCGGCGGCAGACGGAGAGGACCCGTTCATCGTGGCCTCCGCAGGCTACGCGTGGGCGATCAGCGCCGCAGCCGATGACGACGCCAAGGCCGCAGCGCAGGACTTCCTGGACTGGGCCGCCGATCCGGAACAGGCCCAGACCTTCGCAGACCTCTCGGGCCTCGTCGCGATCACGGGTGTGGACGCCGCGAAGCTGCAGCCGGCGTACCAGCCCGTCGGCGACCTGCTCGAGCAGGGCTCGTTCGTGGACGCTCCGCTCGCCACCTTCCCGAACGCCGCCGTCTACGACGCCCTCACCGTGGGCGTCCAGGGTCTGCTGACCGGTCAGAAGACGCCCGACCAGGTCCTCGACGAGATGGATGCCGCGTGGGATTCATGAACCGCCGGTAGGAAGGGATGCCGCCTGGGGCTCCCCGGGCGGCATCCACCTGTCGCACGCACATCAACCATCGTGAGAGGGACGTGTCATGACGACACTCAAGAATCTTCGCGTCGAGCAGCTGGATCGCCCGCTCGGCCTGTGGACCCGGCATCCGCGATTCTCCTGGCAGATCGTCTCGGCGACCGCCACGGGCGTGACCCAGACCGCGTACGAGCTGGAGATCCACAGCGGCCGCGCGCCGGAGCGCGTGCACCGCACGGGCAGGATCGAGTCGCGCGATTCGGTGCTCGTCTCGTTCGACGGCTTCGAAGCCGACTCGGCCACGGAGTATCGCTGGCGAGTCCGGTGCTGGGTGAATTCCGCGTCCGAGCCCACCGCGTGGGCCGAATCGGCGTTCGAGACGACGCTGCTTCGTCCCGACGACTGGCACGCCCGGTGGATCCAGCCCGCGCAGACCCCGGTGCGTCCGGACGGGGCTGCCAGCTTCCCGGAGCTGTTCACGCTGCGCATCGACACGCCGCCAGAGGAGAGGCTGCTTCCGACGCCGTATGTGCGTCAGCGGTTCCGACTCGACGAGACCCCGGCGCGGGCGCGCCTGTACGCGACCGCGCACGGGATCTACGAGGCGCAGCTCAACGGCGCACCGGTGTCGGACGAGCTGTTCGCACCGGGCGTCGAGAGTTACGACATCCACTTGTCGTTTCAGACCTACGACGTGACCGACCGCCTGGTCGCGGGCGAGAACGTGCTCGGCGTCGTGCTGTCCGACGGCTGGTATGCCGGCCGGGTGGGGATCCTCGGCGCGAGCCGAGGGTACGGCGACACGCTGAAGGCGCTGTGGCAGCTCGACATCGAGTACGCCGACGGCAGGCGGGTCGCGATCGCCTCGGACGGCACCGGCGTGTCGTCGACCGACGGACCCATCCGCTACGCCGACCTCGCGGTGGGCGAGCGCTACGACGCCCGCATCCCTTGGGATGGGTGGAGCACCGCCGGCTTCGACGACTCCACGTGGACGCCGGTCACAGAGGTCGACATCGACCAGGCGCTCGTGCCGTTCGTCGGCGAACCGGTCCGGCGGGTGAGCGAGGTGCCCGCGACGCAGCTCCTGCACACCCCCACCGGCGACACCGTCGTCGACTTCGGCCAGGTGGTCGCGGGCAGGGTGCGGTTCCGGGTCCGCGGCGAGCGCGGCCGGATCGTGCGGCTGGAGCACACCGAGGTCCTCGATCAGCACGGCGACTACTTCCACAACATCGTGGGGCCGAACAAGGACCAGACCGACGTCTACATCCTCCGCGGCGACCCGGACGGCGAGAGCTGGGAGCCCTCCTTCACCTTCCACGGCTTCCGCTACGCACGCATCACCGGTTTTCCGGAATCCGCGAGCGCGGACGACTTCACCGCCATCGTCACCTCGTCGGACCTTCCCGTCATCGGGCGCTTCGAGACCTCGGACGAGCGGCTGAACCGGCTGCACGCCAACGTGCTGTGGAGCCAGCGTGCGAACTTCCTCTCCATCCCGACCGACTGCCCGCAGCGCGAGCGATACGGCTGGACAGGCGACCTGCAGATCTTCGCCGCCGCCGCGGCCACGAACATGGCGGTCGGGCCGTTCCTGTCGCGGTGGCTCAGGATCGTCCGGGACGACCAGCTGCCCGACGGTCAGATCATGAACATCTCTCCCAGCCCGCCCCAGCTGGACCACCTGATGGACGGACCGGCCCCCAGCTACGACGATCCGATCATGCTGCTCGCCTCGTCGGCCGGCTGGGGCGACGTGATCGCGATCGCACCGCTCGTGCTGTTCGAGCACTTCGCGGACCGCCGGGTACTGGAGGAGAACTACGCCGCGATGCAGGCCTGGGCGCAGTACCAGATCGACAGTGCGTCGTCCGGCCTTTCCCCTCGCCTCGATGAGACCGCGCTCTCGCCGGAGCAGCGCGAGCGGCAGCGATTCCTGTGGAACAACGAGCCGAACTTCGGCGACTGGCTCGCCCCCAGCACCCTGAAGGGGCCCGAGGCGAGTCAGATGACCGCGCCCCGGCGCACCGGAGAAGTGATCGGCTCGATGTATCACGGTCATCTGATGGACGTGATGGCAGAGATCGCCACGATCCTCGGACACCGCGACGATGCGGCCCGCTATGCGCTGAGGGCGCGGGATGCGCGCGACGCGTTCGCGGCGGAGTACATCGATGCGGACGGGCGCATCCCGGGCGGCCTGCAGGGTCCGTACGTCGTCGCGCTCGCCTTCGATTTCGTACCCGAAGGCCGCAAGGCGGAGGTGATCGCGCAGCTCGTCGGACTGATCCACGAGGCCGGCGACCATCTGGACACCGGCTTCCTCTCGGTGCCGTTCCTGTTGGACGTGCTGTGGGACAACGGCCATCGCGACCTGGCACGCACGCTGCTGTTCCAGGACACGGCGCCGTCCTGGCTCTACCAGGTGGCGCAGGGCGCCACGACGATGTGGGAGGGGTGGGAGGCCATCGCACCCGACGGCACGGTGACGGACCTGTCGTTCAACCACTACGCCTTCGGCTGCGTGGACGACTGGCTCTATCGGCGGGTCGCCGGCATCCAGCCGGCAGGCCCCGGCTACCGCGAGTCGCGCATCGAGCCGGACGTCCTCGGTCCGCTCACCCGCGTCGCCGCGGCGATCCAGACGCCCTACGGCGAGCTCGCCGCCCGGTGGGACAGGACCGAGGAGGGCCATGTGGAGCTGGTCGTGAACGTGCCGCCCAACACGACGAGCAGCATCCATCTGCCCGACACCGCGCGCGACATCCTTGTCGACGGAACCGCCGGGGACGTCGGAGACCCCCTGATCATCCCCGTCGGCTCGGGCGAGATGACCGTGACCTTCCGTCTCGCCGCGGCGGCGGACTGACGGCTCTCACCGGAAGTCCCTCGCCCGGTGCTGCACGCCCACGCGCAGGTCCTCGAACGCGTCGGCGATGAGGTTCGTCACCCCCTCGGCCGAGCGTTCCAGCAGCCCGCGGACGATCAGCGCCGGCGAATCCCGCACGACACGGCGGTAGCGGTTCCAGACGCCGAGCGAGCACACGATGTTGACGAGGCCGTGCTCGTCCTCGAGGTTGATGAAGGTGATGCCGGATGCTGTCGCCGGGCGCTGCCGGTGCGTCACCAGTCCCGCCACCTCGACCCGGCGCCCGGTCTCGGCGGTGCGCAGCTCGCGCGAGGTCAGGACGCCGCGCGCATCCAACCCGGAGCGGTAGTGGGTGAGCGGGTGGTCGTCGGTCGAGATGCCGGTCGCCCACAGGTCCGCGGCGAGACGCTCGTAGCTGGTCGGATCGGGGAACAGCGGAGGCTGCACCGCGATGAGGGAATCGGGCAGGAACTCGGGACGGTCCTGCGCCGCCGACCCGGCCAGCCAGATCGCCTCGCGCCGGCTGATCCCGAGACACTCGAATGCGCCCGCTGTCGCCAGCGCCTCCACCTGCGCGGCCGTGATGCTGGTACGGCGCACCAGATCGCGCAGATCGCGGAACTCTCCCCCGGCCTCGCGTGCGGCCACGATGCGCTGCGCGACCGTCGTACCGATCCCCTTCACCCCCGCCAGCCCCAGACGCACCGCGAACCCGCCGTCGCGACGGTGCGCCGCCGACTCGTCCGGAGCGCGGAGGTCGAACACCCCGACCGGCGGCTGATCCCGCTCCAGGCACGAGTCGAGGCCGGTGGCCGCCACGGCAGCGGGGCCGGCATCCACCGGCTCGAGCACCGCCTCGACACCCGAGGCGTGCAGATCGGGGCGGCGCACCTCGACGCCGTGGCGCCGTGCATCGGCGGTGAGGGTCGCGGGCGAGTAGAAGCCCATCGGCTGCGCCCGCAGCAGCCCGGCGAGGAACGCGCCGGGGTAGTGCAGCTTGATCCACGAGCTGGCGTACACGAGCAGTGCGAACGACAGCGAATGCGACTCCGCGAACCCGAAGTTC
>NZ_JBQCIP010000315.1:0-28316 GCF_051953575.1 Microbacterium sp. | reverse complement strand
CCGCCCCAGACCGGCAGGTTGCCGTTCTGCAGGGCGATGAGCTCGGGGACCTCGAGGCGGAACTGACCGCCCGAGCCGATGACGACGAGCGCGAGGCCCTGGAAGCCGAGGAACAGACCCAGGGTGACGACGAAGGACGGGATGCCGACGCGCGCGACGAAGAAGCCGATCAGCGCACCGGTCGCGATGCCGAAGCCGAAGCCGACGAGGAGCGCCAGCGGCCACGCCACATGGAACTGCGCGTTCAGCACCACGAAGAGCGCCATGCCGACGCCGCCCGTGACACCGGCGGACAGGTCGATCTCGCCGAGCAGCAGCACGAAGACGAGTGCGATGCCGAGCACCACGAGCGTCGCCGCCTGGTTCATGAGGTTCGCGAAGTTGCGCTCGGTGAGGAAGTACGGGCTCAGGATCGAGAACAGGATGCCGAGCACCACGAGGCCGCCGACGGCCGGGAGGGCCCCCATGTCGCCGCCGCGCACGCGCTGCCACCACGCCGACAGCTGGTCACCGAGACCGCCTTCGACGCCGCTGCCGATGAGGTCGCTCGACACGGGATCGGGCGCTGCCTCGGTCCGGGTCACGCTGCTGGTCATTCTGCGCCTCCTTCGGTGCGAATGGTGGAGGTGTCGATGATGCCGACGCCGCTCTGGGGCGTCTTGGTGCCGGTGATGTAGCCGACGATGTCGTCGCGCGTGGTCTCCGCGGTCGGGATCTGCGCGACCATCTGGCCGAGGTAGAGCACGGCGATGTCGTCGGCCACGGCGAACACGTCCGCGAGGTTGTGGCTGATGAGCACGACGGCGACGCCCTGCTCGGAGAGTCGCTTGACGAGGTTGAGCACCTGCTCGGTCTGCGCGACGCCGAGCGCGGCGGTCGGCTCGTCGAGGATGACGACGCGGGCCTTCTTCAGCACGGCGCGCGCGATCGCGACCGTCTGACGCTGGCCGCCCGAGAGGCTCGAGACCTTCTGGCGCACCGACTTCACGGTGCGGACCGAGAGCGACCGCAGGGTGTCGGACGCCTCCTTCTCCATGCGCCCTTCGTCGAACGTGCCGAACGACAGCTCCTCACGGCCGAGGAACATGTTCTGGACGATGTCGAGGTTGTCGCACAGTGCGAGGTCCTGGTAGACGACCTCGATGCCGAGCCCCGCGGCGTCGCGCGGAGCGTGCAGGTCGCGGTGCTCGCCGTCGATGAGGACTTCGCCCTCGTCATAGGGCTGGACGCCGGCGAGGCCCTTGATGAGCGTGGACTTGCCGGCGCCGTTGTCGCCGACGAGTGCGGTCACCTTGCCGGGGCGGACGACCAGGTCGACGCCCTTGAGGACGCTCACCGGACCGAAGGACTTCTTGATGCCGACCAGCTGGATGATCGGCTCCGCGTCGCGGCCGACCGGGGCTTCGACGGGCGGGGAAATGGTGTCTGACATGCTCGCTTCCTTGCGGGACTCGGGGCTGCGGATTCGGGTCAGGTCTCGTGCGTGCGAGGGCGCCGCGCCTGGTCGACGCGACGCCCTCGCCGTGCGAGAGGACTTACTTGGTGACCCCGTACTGCTCGCAGGCAGCCATGACGTCGGGCGTGCAGACGTCGTCGTAGTCGGCGTCGCCGGCGGCGACGACGTCCTTGACCTTGTCAGGGCCGACGAGGATCGGCGTGACCTGGATGTAGGGCGTGCCGTCGTCGAGCTTGGCGCTGGCGGAGGGCTTGTCGCCCTTCAGCAGCGAGACGGCGGTGTCGACCGCGGCGGTCGCCTCGTCCTTGACCGGCTTGTAGACCGTGGCGGTCTGCCAGCCGAGCAGGATGTTCTGCAGGCCCGCGACGTTCGCGTCCTGACCCGAAACGGCGACGCCGGTCAGGTTGTTGTCCTGCAGGACCTTGATGACGCCGGCCGCGTTGGTGTCGTTGGCGACCCACACGCCGTCGACCTTGCCGCCGAGCGAGGTCAGCGCCTGCTCGAAGTTGGTCTGCGACTTGGCCTGGTCCCACACACCGGTCGGCTCGGCGGCCGGCTTGATGCCCGCGGCCTCCATCACCTTGACGGCGCCGTCGTGGAACATCGCGGCGTTGCCGTCGGTCGGGTCGCCGCCCATGTACACGACGACCGCGGTCGCCGGGTCCTTGCCGGCGGTCTTGAGGCCGTCGAGGACCGTCTGGCCCTCGAGCTCGCCGACCTTCACGTTGTCGAACGAGACGTAGTAGTCGGCGCCGGTGAAGGGGCGGTCGTAGGCGATCACAGGGATGCCTTCGTCCTTGGCCTTCTTGGCGACGGCCTCGGCCGCGCCCTGGTAGTCGACGAGGAGCATGACGCCGCAGCCCTTGGTCAGCTGCTGGTCGGCGATCGTCGAGTACTTGTTGACGTCACCCTGGGCGTTCTGGATGTCGGCGTCGAAGCCGGCGGCCTCGAGGCCCTCCTGGAGGTACTTCTTGTCGAAGTTCTCCCAGCGCGGCGAGGACGCCGCGTCGGGCAGGATGACACACGCGCGGCCGGCGGAGTCGGATCCGGCGTCGGTGCTGCCGCCGTCGTTGCTGCTGCTCGAACAGCCAGCGAGAGCCATGGCTGCCACGCCCGTGAGGGCGGCCACAGCCAGGAGTGAAGACTTCTTCATCTTGCGCCTTTCGTCATTGAAGCGAGCGGGTGACCCAGGACCGTCCCTGTGTTCATCGCTGAAGCGATCATCGACGATGAGGATTCTTATCGTCAAGTCTTGAACGTAACGCTTTGGCAACGCAGAGGAACCGGTCGGAGAGACGTCTGGGCGCCCGAGGCGGAGAGAACGTTTACCGTGCAGAATGCCCGGTATGCGGCATCCTTCACCGTATTTCTGCGCAGTGGAAGACGCAGGTCAGAGGGTTGCGCGGCTGACCGCGTTCGTCAAGTGAAGGCAGCGGTGTGTCGTATCGTTCAGGCCCGGCCGGTCGCCGCCCGCGTGCGACGCGACAGCGAGTCGACGATGACGGCGAGCACCAGCACGACTCCGGTGACCATGAACTGCACCGACGAGTCGAGGTTGAGCAGCGTCAGCCCCGACGAGATCGACTGGATCACGACGATGCCGACGAGGGCCGAGAACGCCGACCCGCGGCCGCCGAACAGGCTCGTCCCGCCGATCACTGCGGCAGCGATCGCATTGAGGTTGACGTCGCCGGTGCCGGAGCTCTGGTTAGCCGACGCCAGGCGCGCGGCCGCGAGGATGCCTCCTGCCGCTGCGAGGGTCGAGCACAGGGCGAACACCGACAGGTAGATCCGGTCGACGCGGATGCCGGCGCGCCGGGCCGCCTCGACCGACCCTCCCACGGCGTACACGGAGCGACCCCACCGTGTGCGTGTGAGGAGGAAGTTCATCACGACGACCAGCGCCAGGAAGAACAGGAACATCACGCCGACCCCGCGGTCCAGCGACAGGTACCAGATCGCCGCGACGAGGAAGACCAGCAGCACGCCGCTGCGCAGGGCGATGGCGCCGTAGCTCTGGCTCACCAGATTGGCGCCCGCTCGCCGCTGCGCGTGCCGCACGTGCGACCACGCGTACACCCCGACGCTGGCCACGGCGAGGGCGTACGCGGCCCACGGCGGGAGGTACAGCTGCTGCGCGAACTGCACGATCCACGAGTCGAACGGGATGGCGATCGACCCGGTCTTGCCGAGCACCCACAGCTGCAGGCCGAGGAAGCCCAGCAGGCCGGCCAGGGTGATGACGAAGCTCGGCAACCCGAACCGGGTGAACAGGTAGCCGTAGAGAAGCCCGACGAGGCACCCGATCGAGAGGGCGGCGAGGAGGGAGAGGACGAGGTTCCACTGCAGCTGCACGAACGTCACGGCGAGCACCGCAGCGGCGAGCCCTGACACCGAGCCGACCGACAGGTCGATCTCGCCGACCAGCAGCACGACCACGACACCGAGCGCGATCGTGCCGATCGCGGCGCACTGCATCGTGAGGTTGACGAGGTTCTCGCTGGAGAGGAACGCCGGGTTCAGCGTCTGGAAGACCGTCCAGATCACGACGATCCCGAGCACGACCGGCAGTGCGCCGAGGTCGCCGCCGCGGACCCGCGCCACGAATCCCTCGACGAGGCTCCGCAGGCCGCTGCCGCTGAGCAGCCGCTCGTCCGTGGCCGGGTCGACGAGCCGTTCGTCGCCGTGGGCGGTCACCGGCGACCGTCCTCACGAGGAAGGCGGCGCGAGCCGGTGCGCGGCATCCGGATGACGGTGCCGCCGGTGTCTTCGTCGACGGGCGGCTCGTTGTTCGTCGCGGGCTCGGCAGCTGCCGGCCCCGATGCTGCGGCCGGTCGCGAGCGGCCCGGCGCGACGCCCGGGACCGCAGGAGCGGTCGCCGCCGGGGGCGTCCAGCGCGCGCCCGAGTGGTCGACCGCGCCGGTGATGGCGGCGATCAGCGTCTCGCTCGTGACATCCGCGACGTTGTACACGCCGTTGTTGCGCCCCAGGCGGAGCACGACGACGCGGTCGGCGACGGCGAGCACGTCGGCCATGTTGTGGCTGATGAGGATCACGCCGTGGCCGCGCTCCCGCAGCCGCTCGATGAGGTTGAGCACCTCGGCGGTCTGGGCGACGCCGAGCGCGGCGGTCGGCTCGTCGAGGATCACCACGCGCGGCTCGCCGATCAGCGAGCGCGCGATCGCGACGGTCTGGCGCTGTCCGCCCGAGAGCGAGGCGACGGGCACCCGCACGGACGGGATCTTCGCGGACAGCTCCCGCAGCAGCGTCCAGGTGCGCTGCTCCATGTCGACCTCGTCGAGCGTGGCACCGTCGCGCAGCTCGCGCCCGAGCCACAGGTTCGCCACCACGTCGAGGTTGTCGCACAGGGCGAGGTCCTGGAAGATCGTCTCGATCCCGAGCTCCTGCGCGTCGGCGGGGGAGTCGATGTGGACGTTCTCGCCGTCGAACTCGATCGTGCCCGCATCCGGCGGGTGCACCCCCGCGAGCACCTTGACCAGCGTCGACTTTCCCGCGCCGTTGTCGCCGACGAGGGCCACGACCTCGCCCTCGTTGACCCAGAAGTCGACGTCGGTGAGCGCCTTCACGGCGCCGAAGCGCTTGCCGATGCCGCGCATCGTGAGGACGCGTTCACGGGGGCGTCCGGTTCGCGGGTGCGTCATCGACATCCTCCGGACCCTACTCGATGCCCGCGGCCGTGCACGCATCGGCGTAGGTCGGCGTGCAGATGTCGTCCACGGTCCAGAACCCGTCGGCCACGACGGTCTGCATGATGTTGTCGACGGTGACCGCGACCGGGTCGAGCAGCGTCGACGGCGTGCCCTGGATCTCGAGGGGTGCGGTCACCGGCTCGCCGTGCAGCAGCTTGACCGCGACCTCGGCCGCGAGCTGCGCCTGCGGCTTGATCGCCTTGTAGACGGTCATGTACTGGTCGCCGGTGAGGAGCCGCTGGATCGCGGACAGCTCGGCGTCCTGCCCCGTGACGATGGGCCAGGGGCTCACATTCGCGACCTTGAGCGCGGCCACCGCGCCACCGGCGGTGGCGTCGTTGGCGGCGTACACCCCGGCGATCTGGTCGCGGTGCTGCGCGATCTGCCCGGACACCCATTCCTGGGCCTTCTCGGGGTTCCAGCCGGGGGTGTCGTACTCGGCCACCACGTGCAGCCCGCTGGCGTCGATGATGCTGTGGGCTCCCTCTTTGAACAGGGCGGCGTTGCTGTCGGTCGGCGAGCCGTTGACCATGAGGATGCCGCTGCCCTCGCCGCGGTCGCGCATGCCCTCGACGAACGCAGTGGCCTGCAGCACGCCGACCTTCTCGTTGTCGAACGACACGTAGTAGGCGAGGTCGCCGCCGGCGACGAGCCGGTCGTACGAGATCACGGGAACGCCCCGCGCGTTGGCCGACGTCACGATGCTGACGGCGGCGGTCGCGTCGACAGGGTCGAGCACCAGCACGCCGGCGCCCGCGGTGAGGGCGGACTCGGCCTGCTGCTGCTGCTTCGCGGCGTCCTGGTCGGCGTTGGCGTACAGCACCTTGTAGTCGCCGAGCTCGTCGACTCGCTCCTCGAACAGCGGCCGGTCGAAGGTCTCGTAGCGCGCGGTCTTGGCATCGGGCAGCAACAGCGCGATGGTCGAGTCGTCGGGCGTGCCCTCCGGCGCCGGCGTCGCGGTGCACGCGGCGAGCGTCGCCGCACCGAGGAGGATCGTGGATGCCGCCGCCAGCGCACGCCGCAGGCTGCGCCGCGAGGGCGCCGGGCGCCGTCGCGGCCGGAGAAGTCGCGTGAGGGGCATCGGAAGAGCCTAAGCCGTGATGGGGAGGGAGGATGCACCGGGAAGGGGGTCGCCCGGCATCCCGTCGAGGCCCGCCCCGCTGTCGAGGACAGTCACATGGTCGAGCGCGATGGCGATGGCCCCTCGCGTCTCGGCCCATTCGCCGAACGACGCACCGACGATCTCGGGCAGTCCCTCGCCGGAGGGGAGCGCGGTGCGTTCGAGCGAGTGCCGCATCGGCGCCATCAGGATCTCACCGGCCTGGCCGAGCTCTCCGCCGACGACGATGAGCTCGGGATCGAACAGATTGCACAGGCTGGCGGCGGCGATCCCGATGTGGCGTCCGGCGTCGGCGATGACGCGCCGTGCGCTGCCGTCGCCGGCCTCGGCCGCCTGCAGCAGGTCGCCCAGGCGGTGCATGCCCTCGCTCGGCGGGAACAGCGACAGCAGGGCGGGGCCGCCGGCGTACGTCTCGAGGCAGCCGCGGTTGCTGCAGCGGCAGATGGGCCCGTTCTCGTCGAGGGTGACGTGCCCGATCTGCCCGGCCTTGCCGTTGACACCGCGGAACAGGTCGCCGTCGACGACGAGGCCTGCGCTGATCGTGTGACCGACGCGGATGAAGACGGTGGATGCCGCAGCCCGGCCGTTGCCTTCGCGCGCCTCGGCGAGCCCGCCCAGGTTGGCCTCGCTGTCGACGTAGACGGGGCGTCCGATGCGGACGGACAGCGATTCCGCGACATCGACGCCCTCCCAGCCGCGGAGCAGGCCCGGGGTCGACACCATGCCGGTGCGCGGGTCGATGGGCGCGGGGAGCGCGAGGCCCACCGCGTGAAGGTCGGAGAGCGAGCTGCCGAGCGACTCCATCATGTCGCCGAGGAGCAGGGCGAGGCGGTCGAGCTCGGAGTCGTGCCGGTGGTCGAGGGGGAGAGGCAGCGACGACTGCGTCACGATGGTGCGCGCGGTGTCGGCGATCGCGATGTGCAGGTGCCGCGAGCTGTAGTGCACGCCCGCGACGAGGCCCAGTCGGCGTGCGAGCGACACGAGGGTCGCGCGGCGCCCGCTGCTCGTCGTGAACGACGTGTGCAGCAGTCCCGAGGCCGTGAGCTCCTTGACGATGTTCGACACCGTCGCGGGCGAGAGTCCCGTGCTGCCGGCCAGCTCGATCTGCGTGAGGCGGCCGTGGCGCTTGAGGGACTCGACGACGCGCGCGCGATTGGCCTCGCGCAACGAGGTCTGCGAGCCCGGCGGGGCGTTACGGCGTGCCACGGTCACACTGTACCGGAGGGATGTTTCGGCCGCCCGATCGGGGACGAACCGTGACCTGCCGTCCAGGTGGCGTGGAGGAACGGACGCCCCGCGGTGCGCGGGGCGTCCGTCCGTGGCGTCGATCAGGCCGATGCGACGTCTCGCCGGAGACGCGCCTCGTCGAGGCGATCGAGGTCGTGCAGCGAGGATCCCTTGGTCTCTCGCAGCGAGATCACCGCCACGAGGGTGATGGCCGCGGCGATCGCGAGGTAGATCGCGACAGGCTGCCACGAGCCGAACGCCGACAGCAGCGCGACCGCGATGATGGGCGCCAGCGATCCCGCGACGATCGAGGTGACCTGGTAGCCCAGCGAGACGCCCGAGTACCGCATGCGGGTGGGGAACATCTCGGACATGATCGCGGGCTGCGGCGCGTACATGAACGCGTGGATGACCAGTCCCAGGCAGATGGCGAAGATGATCACCCCGGGGTCGCGGGTGTCGAACAGCGGGAAGGCGATGAAGCCCCATGCCGCGGCGAGGACGGTGCCGATGAGGTACACGGGCTTGCGCCCGATGCGGTCGGCGAGGGCCCCGATCGGGGGGATCACGAGCATGTGCACGACGTGCGCGATGACCAGCCAGCTGAGGATCTGCGCGACGTCCATCTCCAGCGCGGTGCGCAGGTACACGATCGAGAACGTCACGACGAGGTAGTACATGATGTTCTCGGCGAAACGGAGGCCCATCGCGGTGACCACGCCGCGCGGGTAGCGCTTGATGACCTCGAGCACTCCGTAGCGCACGTGCTCCTGCTCCGCGACCTGCTTCTGCACCTCGAGGAAGATCGGCGCATCGCTGACCCGGGTGCGGACGTAGTAGCCGACGGCGACGATCACCACCGAGAGCCAGAACGCCACGCGCCAGCCCCAGGCGAGGAAGGCCTCCGGCGAGAGCGTCCAGCTCAGCACGAGGAGCACGATCGTCGCGATGAGGTTGCCGACCGGGACGGCCGCCTGCGGGAACGACGACCAGAAGCCGCGCGAGCGGTCGGGGGAGTGCTCCGCGACGAGCAGCACGCCGCCGCCCCATTCGCCGCCGACGGCGAACCCCTGCGCGAAGCGCAGCAGCACCAGGAGCGCGGGCGCCCAGTAGCCGACGAGGTCGTAGGTGGGGAGGCATCCCATCAGGAAGGTGGCGACGCCGACCAGGATGATCGCGAGCTGCAGCAGCCTCTTGCGGCCGTACTTGTCGCCGAAGTGCCCGAAGACGATGCCGCCCAGGGGTCGCGCGATGAAGCCCACCGCGTAGGTGACGAAGGCGGCGATGATCGGCGCGAACGGGTCGTCCGACGGCGGGAACATGACGAGGTTGAACACGAGCGTCGCCGCGGTGGCGTAGAGGAAGAACTCGTACCACTCGACGACGGTGCCCGCCATCGAGGCGGTCACGACGCGGCGCAGGCCGGATGGGGCGGTCGTGGGATCGGATGCTGTGGCGGATGCCATGCGCTGAACCTCCTTGTAGAGCGCGGGACGGTCGGAGCGACCGCCCGCGACGCTACCTGACGGAAGATTCAGGTTTCAAGAAGATGCACATGAGAATCCCCTCACCGGGGGTTTCATGTTTCACGTTTCAGCGACGCGACGGCGCCAGCCTGATGAGCACGATGTTGCCCGACTCGTCGACCTCGGCGACGTCGGGGTGCGCCTTGACGAACTCCGAGAAGCTCTTGTGGCCGAGGCCCTTCTCGCTGAACGACGGGTCCAGCCGCTTGATGAGGCTCTTGACGGCCGAGGCGTGCTGCCACTCCACGCCCTCCTTGTCGCTCTCCAGGCGGAGGGCGCGCTCGAGGAGGCTCTCGATCGGGTCGGCCGGCGACTTCTTGGCGCGGCGCCCGCCGCGCGACGTGCCGGTGGGGGCGGCATCCTTCTTCCCCGCCGGAGGCGCGGCCACGCCGGGGAGAGCGTCGTACGAGTCGAACTGGTCGCACGCGGCGGCCAGCGACTTGGCCGTCGACCCGGCGACGCCGACGCCCACGACGAAACGGCCGAGCCGCTTGCAGCGTTGAGCGAGCGGCACGTAGTCCGAGTCGCCCGCCACGATCACCACGTGCGTCAGGTCGGGGAGGCGGAACATGTCTTCGACGGCGTCCACCGCGAGGCGGATGTCGGCGCCGTTCTTGGCGTATGCGGCGGCGGGGAACAGCTGCACGAGATCGACCGCGCGGGCGACGAGCTGCGAGCGGTACTCGGCGTTCACCGGCGCCGACCAGTCGGCGTACGCACGCGTGAGCACGAGCGTGCCGAACGACGTCGCGTAGTCGATGATGGCGCCCACGTCGATCGTCGCGGCCGCGAGGCGCTCGGCGATCTCAGGGTCGGAGGCGTCGGCGGCGATCTTCTGCCGGTCGCGCGAGTACGAGTTCTTGCCGTGCACGCGGTCGTACCACGACATCACGATGTTGTCGAAGTCGAGGTAGACCGCGACGCGCGCGCCCTGCAGATCGGCCATGTCAGTCCTCTCCCTCTCCGGGGTAGCGGACGCCCACGAGGGAGCGGATCTCGTCGAGCGTCGCCATGATCGCCACGCTCTCGTCGATGGGCAGCTCGTCGGAGTCGGTGCGACCCGCCGCGATGATGCGCTCGGCCGCCAGCGCCTGGTACTGCATGCCGCGGCCCTCGATCTCGGAGCGGTACTCCTCGAGCACGCGGCCGTCCGGCTCCACGACGCGGAACGAGGTCGGGGAGTACCAGACCCGGTCGATGTCGATGCGCGCCTCGGTGCCGATGACCGATGCGGTGTTGGGGCCGGCGGCGCGCGACGCCGACAGCGTCGTCGACAGGGCGCCCGAGGCGTGCGACATGATCGTGGCGACCTCGGTGTCGGCGCCGGTCTCGCCGAGCCGTGCCGAGGCGAGGATCGACAGCGGCTCGCCCAGGATGTCCCACGCGAACGACACGGGATAGATGCCGAGGTCGAGGAGCGCTCCGCCGCCGAGCTCCAGGGCGTTGAGCCGGTGCGCCGGATCACTCGTGATGAGCTGCGTGTGGTCGGCGGTGAGGGCACGGATCTCGCCGAGCACCCCGGATGCCACGATCTCGCGGATGCGGATCATGTGGGGGAGGTACCGGGTCCACATCGCCTCCATGGCGAGCAGGCCCCGCTCGGCCGCGGCGTCGCGCACGGCGGCGGCCTCGGCGGCGGTGAGCGTGAACGGCTTCTCGACGAGGACGTGCTTGCCGGCCTCGAGGGCGAGCAGCGCGTTCGCGGCGTGCATGGGGTGCGGCGTCGCGATGTAGACGATGTCCACGTCCGGGTCGGCGACGAGCTCCTCGTACGAGCCGTGCGCGTGGGGGATGCCGAAGTCCGCGGCGAACGCCTGGGCCGACTCGAGACGGCGGGAGCCCACCGCGACGACGTCGAGTCCGGCCGTGCGGAGGTCGCTGGTGAAGGCGCGCGCGATGCCGCCCGGGCCGAGGATGCCCCAGCGGAGAGAAGCCTGTGAAGTCATGACTCCGAGGCTAGCGGCACGCGTCCGCCGGCGGCGTGCGTGGCGCTCGGGGGTCTAGTGCGAGCCCGCCTCGGCCAGCTGACGCTCGGCGCCGGCGTCATCGCTCGCCACGTCACTGACGCCGTCGAGCGCGCGGCACAGATCGTCCACGATGTCGCGCGGATCCTCCAGGCCGATCGACAGGCGCACGGTGGTGGGCGTGATGTACGCCTCGGCGAGCTGCGCCGGCGACATGTGGCTGTGCGTCATCGAGGCCGGGTGGGCGACGAGACTGCGTGCGTCGCCGATGTTGGCGACGAGCCGGACCACCCGCAGCCGCGAGATGACCTCTTCGACCAGGCGGAAGTCGGCGTCCGCGTCGCCGGTGGCGTGCAGGTCGAACGCGAACACCGAGCTCGTGCCGTCGGGCAGGTAGGCCTGTGCGTTGGCGTGCCACGGGCTGGAGTCCAGCCCGGGGTGGTGCACGCGGGCGACCGCCGGGTGCGACTCGAGGAACCGCGCCACCGTGAGCGCGCTCGCCGTGTGCCGCTGCATGCGCAGGTCGAGGGTCTCCAGGCCCTGCAGCAGCTGGAAGGCGTTGAACGCCGACAGCGACGGGCCGAGGTCGTGCACGTACTTGGTCTTCACGAGCGCGATGTACGGCGAACCCGCCTCTCCGAAGCGCTCGACGAGGCTGCCGTCCGGCACGCGCGGGTAGGTCTGCGTCAGCTGCGGCCACCGGCCGGGGTCGGCGGTGAAGTCGAACGTGCCGAGGTCGACGACGACGCCGCCGAGCGAGGTGCCGTGACCACCGAGGAACTTGGTGGCGGAGTGCACGACGATGTCGGCGCCGAAGTCCTTCGCGCGCTGCAGGTATGGCGTCGCCACGGTGTTGTCGATCACGAGCGGCACACCGGCGCGCCGGGCCACCGCGGCGACGGCGCCGAGGTCCAGCACCTGGGCGATGGGGTTCGAGATGGACTCGGCGAAGAGCGCGCGCGTCGTCGGGCGGACGGCGGCCTCCCACGCGGCCGTGTCGTCCTGGTCGACGAAGGTGACCTCGATGCCCCAGTCGGCGAACGTGTCCTGCAGCAGGTCGACGGTGCCGCCGTACAGCTGGCGCGCCGCGACGATGTGCTCGCCCTGCTTGGCGAGCGCCAGGAGGGCCACGGCGACGGCGGCCTGGCCGGATGCGACGCCCGCGGCGCCGATGCCGCCTTCGAGCTCTGCGACGCGGCGCTCGAACACCAGCACGGTGGGGTTGGCGGCGCGGCTGTAGATGTTGCCGTCCTTGCGCAGGGCGAACAGGTCGCGGGCCTCGCTCAGCGACGAGAACTCGAACCCGTTGGACTGGTGGATCGAGGGCACGGCCGTGTTCTCGGCGAGGCCCGTCACGTACCCGGCCTGGACCTGCGCCGTCGCGAACGAGCCCGACCTCGTCTGACGAGAGGGACCGGCGGCGGGAGGGGTCGCTTCAGGCATGGGATCCATTGTCGGGCCGCGGCCCCCGCGCGTCCCCCTCGTGTGTCGAACTGTTGCGGCGCGCGACCCGCGGGCCGGCGGTCAGGTAGTAGGCGCGCGCGGGACAGAATGGACGGGTGGCGCAGCTCATCACCCCCGCAGAACTCGACCGCCTGCTCGGCGCCGGCGCGCCCGTGCGCGTGCTGGACGTCCGCTACCGCCTCGACAAGCCGGACGGCAGCGCCGACCACGCCGCCGGCCACGTGCCGGGCGCCGTCTACGTCGACCTCGAGTCCGAGCTCTCGCGTCACGGGGCGGCGCAGGACGGACGGCATCCGCTCCCCGACACGGCCGACCTGCAGACCGCCGTGCGCCGCTGGGGCATCCGCACCGGCGACACGGTGGTCGTGTACGACGACGCACGCGCGCTCGGCGCCTCGCGTGCCTGGTGGGTGCTGACGCGATCGGGCATCGCCGACGTGCGGCTGCTCGACGGGGGACTGCGCGGCTGGATCGAGGGCGGGTTCGCGCTGGAGTCCGGCCCCGTCGAGCCCGCGCCGGGCGACGCCGTCGTGCACGAGATCCGGGAGCCGGTGCTGTCGATCGACACCGTCGCCGCGTTCCCGTGGGAAGGCGTGCTGCTCGACGTCCGCGCGGCCGAGCGCTACCGCGGCGAGGTCGAGCCCATCGATCCGATCGCCGGGCACATCCCCGGCGCGCTGAACCTCCCGACGACCACGTACATGGACGGCGAGCGGTTCCGGGATGCCGCCACCCTGGCCGACCTCTTCACCGGGGTGGGCGTCGTGCCCGGCGTCGCGGCGGCGGCCTACTGCGGCTCGGGCGTCACCGCCGCACAGGCGGTCTTCGCCGCCGAGCTGGCGGGACGGGAGCTCGCGCTCTACCCGGGCTCGTGGAGCCAGTGGTCGAACACCCCCGGACAGCCCGTCGCCACGGGGGCCGCACCCGCCGAGGTCACCCGCACGGTCTGACCGGTCGCGGCGGCCGCGGCCGGCGGCGCATCAGGGCACGAGCGTGATCTTGCCCGCAGCGCCCGCTTCCAGCGCACGGTGCGCCTCGGCGGCATCGGCCAGCGGGAACGCGGGGCCGAGCTCGACCGAGAACGCGCCCGCGGCCAGCAGGGCGAGCGTCACCGGCACGGCCTCGGCCCGCCACCCCTGCTGCTGCGGGGTGAGGGGCTCGGGCGATCCGCCCGAGAAGGCCCGGATGCCGAGGCCGGCGGCATCCCGTCCCCGCACGAGCGTGGCGATGCGCCGGTGGTCGGGCACCAGCTCGAGCGACGTGTGCAGCGCCTCGTCGGTTCCGGCGGCGTCGATCGCGACCGTGATGCCCTGCGACGCCGCCGCGCGCACACGTTCGGCGAGACCGTCGCCGTACTCCACCGGCGTGGCGCCGAGCGCGCGCAGTCGCTCGAATCGGGCGGGGGACGAGGTGGCGATCACCGTCGCGCCCCACAGCAGGGCGAACTGCACGGCGGCCTGGCCGACGGCGCCAGATCCGCCGTGGACGAGGAGGGTGTCGCCGGGGCCGACGGCGAGCGAGCGGAGCGTCTGGTACGCGGTGCCGACGGGGACGCCGAGCGCAGCGCCCTCGGCCGCGCCGACGCGGGCGGGCCGCGGGTGGACGTGCTCGGCGCGCACCACGACCTGGTCGGCGTAGGCGCCGTGCGCCCCGCCGAACACGACGGGTTCGCCTACGCGGAGCCCGTCGACCTCGTCGCCGACGGCCGTGACGATGCCGGCGCCGTCCGATCCGACGCGGCGCGGCTCGTCGATCGGCGCCGAGGGTCGCTTGCCCGACCGCAGCTTCGCGTCGATCGGGTTGACGCCGGCCGCCTCGACGCGGATCGCGACCTGCCCCGGACCGGGCGCGGTGTCGGGCACCTCGATCTCGTGCAGGACCTCCGGGCCACCCAATTCGGTATAGACGATCGCTGTGGTCATGTCGTGTGAATCCCTCCGACGGCGCCGATCATTCCCGTGTGACACTCCGTGACGCGGGGCTACTCGCGCAGGGCCTTGCCGATGCGCTGCAGCGACACCGGCTCGGCGGTGCCGAGCGCCTGCGCGAACAGGCTCACCCGATACTCCTCGAGCAGCCAGCGCGTGTGGACGATCGCCGGCGGCGCGTCGGCATCCGGCGGGATGGTCCCGCCCGCCTCGGCGTACACGGTGGCCGCGCGCTCGAACTCGGTCATGCGCTGGCGGTCGCGGCCGGGGTTGTCGGGCAGGGCGGCGACGCGGTCGAGCGCGCCGCGCAGGTACCGCGGCAGGTGCGCGAGCCGCGCGGTGCCGGTGCGCGACACGAAACCGGGGAACACGAGTCCCGCCAGCTGGCCCTTGATGTCGCCGAGCGCGCCGAGGAGGGTCAGCGAGTTCGCGTCGCGCATGCGGCGTTCGACGTCACGCGCGGCGGTGAGGATGCGGGCGGTCAGCGACACCGTCTGGAAGAGCTCGTCCACGATCACGGCCGACAGCGCGTCGCGCACGGCCTCGAAGCCGGCCTTCGTCCGCACCACGCCCGTCGCGCCACCGGGCGCGGTGCGCGCGATCACGGCGTCGGCCACGGCGACGCGGCAGTCCTCGACGAGCGCCTTCGCGGACGGGTACGGGGATGCCGCCAGCGCGAGCTTCTCGGGCGACGTGAGGTGGTCGAGCACGTAGGCGACGGGTGAGGGCACCGCCAGCAGCACCAGCCGCCGCACTCCCGCTCGGGTCGCGCGGGCTGCCGCTTCGGGGGTCGCCTCGATCCGCAGCGCGACGGATGCGCCCTCGTCGACGATGGCGGGGTAGCCGCGGACGACGCCGCCGGCGACCTTCGTGTCCACGACCTCCGGCAGGTCGTCGAACGTCCACTCGGTGAGCCCGGTGCGCTCGGCGAACGCCGGACCGGCGGCCGCGCCGGCGGGTGTCGGCCGGGCCGGACCGGCCGCCGCGGCGGCCGGCCGCGCGGGGGCGTTGAGCGAACGCGACACGGAGGCGCGGGCGCGGTCCGCCAGCCGGGACTGCAGCGTCGCGAGATCGCGGTCGGAACCCACCGTGCGCCCCCGCTCGTCGACGGCGCGGAACGACACCTGCAGGTGGCCGGGCACGCGCTCCAGTTCGAAGTCGGCGGCGGTGACGGGCTGGTTGGCGACGCGCTGGATGCGGGCGGCCAGGGCGTCGCGCAGCGCCGTCGGCGGCAGGCCGTCGTGCGCCTCGGGCCCTTGACCCGCCAGATCGGCGGCGAAGGTCGCCGCCCAGTCGGCCGCCGGCACCACGTGCCGGCGGATCGACTTGGGGAGCGCACGCAGCAGTGCGGTGATCAGCTCGTCGCGCATGCCGGGCACCTGCCAGTCGAACCCGTCGGGACGCAGCTGGGCGAGGAGGGCCAGCGGCACCACCGCGGTGACGCCGTCATCGGGGGCGCCCGGCTCGAAGCGGTAGGCCAGCGAGAGCACCTGATCGCCCTGGCGCCAGCGGGCCGGGAAGTCGCGCTCGTCGCCGCGCGAGGCCTCGTCCACGAGATCGGCCTCGGTCATGTCGAGCAGACGCGGCGTGCGGGTGGCGGCATCCTTCCACCACGCCTCGAACGAGCGGGCGTCGAAGACGTCCTGCGGCAGCCGCGCGTCGTAGAAGCGGAACACGGCCTCGTCGCCGACGAGGATGTCGCGGCGGCGCTCGCGCTCCTCGATCTTCTCCAGCCGCCGGCGCAGTTCGAGGTTGCGGCGCTCGAACGCGGTGAGGCGCTTGTCGAGGTGCGACGAGTCCCAGTCGCCCTCGACGAGCGCATGGCGCACGAACAGCTCCCGTGCGAACGGCCGGTCGAAACGCGCGAGCTGCACGCGCCGCTTCGGCACGATCTCGACGCCGAAGAGGGTCACCTTCTCGTATGCGGATGCCGCACCCGACGCCTTGGACCAGTGGGGCTCGCTCAGCGACCGCTTCGCGAGGTCGCCCGCCAGCGGTTCCGCCCACTCCGGGTCGATCGCCGCGACGGTGCGCGCGAACAGCCGGCTCGTCTCGACGACCTCGGCCGCCATGACCGCCTGGGGTCGCTGCTTGCGCAGACCCGACCCGGGGAAGATCGCGAAACGGGTGCCGCGCGAGCCGAGGTACTCGGCCGGCGGAGTGCGCCGCTTCGCCTCGCCGCCGGACTGGCCGCGGGGCGCCGTGCGGGACGCGGCGCGCTCGTCGAGCACGCCCAGCTGCGACAGCAGACCCGACAGGATCGCCTTGTGCACGTCGTCGGGGTCGGCGGCAGGGCCGTCGGCCGCCGACCGCGCCGAGCCGCGCGGAGCCCCGACGAGCGTGCTGAGCTGCCGGTGCACGTCGGCCCACTCCCGCACCCGCACGTAGTTCAGGTGCTCGGCGCGGCACAGCCGGCGAAACGCGCTGGAGCCGAGTTCGGCCTGCTTCTCCTGCAGGTGGTTCCACAGGTTCAGCAGGCTGAGAAAATCGCTGGTCGGATCGGTGAACCGTGCGTGGAGCCGGTCGGCCTCCTCACGCCGTTCCTCGGGACGCTCGCGCACGTCCTGGATCGACAGCCCCGCGACGATGGCGAGGACGTCGCGGAGCACGCCCGTGCGCTTGGCCTCGATCAGCATGCGCGCGAACCGCGGGTCGATCGGCAGCCGCGAGATCTCGCGGCCGAGGTCGGTGAGCGTGTGGTGGTCGCGCGCCGCCTTGACCGCCCCCAGCTCGACGAGCAGGTCGAACGCGGCTTTGACCCCGCGGGAGTCCGGGGGTGTGAGGAAGGGGAACGACGTGATGTCGCCGAACCCCAGCGACAGCATCTGGAGGATCACCGAGGCCAGGCTCGTGCGCAGGATCTCGGGCTCGGTGAACTCCGGGCGCGCGGTGAAGTCGTCCTCGGCGTACAGGCGGATGGCGACGCCCGGGCTCGTGCGCCCGGCACGCCCCGACCGCTGCTGCGCGGACGCCTGCGACACCGAGTCGATCGGCAGCCGCTGCACCTTGCTGCGGTTGCTGTAGCGCGAGATGCGCGCGGTTCCGGTGTCGACGACGTACCGGATGCCGGGCACGGTGAGGCTCGTCTCGGCGACATTGGTCGCCAGGATGACGCGCCGCCGCACGCCGGCGACCTGCGACGGCTCGAAGACGCGGTGCTGCTCGGCCGCCGACAGCCGGCCGTACAGGGGGAGGACCTCCGTGGGTGCGGCATCCCGCGCGTACAGGCCGCGCACCGCGTCGGCGGCATCCCGGATCTCGGCCTCGCCCGGAAGGAACACGAGCACGTCGCCCGGGGGCTCCCGGTCGAGTTCGCGCAGCGCCGAGGTGATGCCGTCGACATCGTCGGTCTCGTCCTCGTTCTTCGAGGACTTCTCCGGCGCGCGGTAGCGGATCTCGACGGGATAGGTGCGGCCGGACACCTCGATGATGGGCGCAGGGGTGCCGTCGGGCTCGGCGAAGTGCTTCGCGAAGCTCTCGGGGTCGATCGTCGCGCTCGTGATGATCACCTTGAGGTCCGGGCGCTTCGTGAGGATGCGCCGCAGATACCCCAGCAGGAAGTCGACGTTGAGCGACCGCTCGTGCGCCTCGTCCACGATGATCGTGTCGTAGCGGCGCAGCAGCCGGTCGCGGTGGATCTCGTTGAGCAGGATGCCGTCCGTCATGAGCGCGATGCTCGTGTCGGCCGACACCTTGTCGGTGAAGCGCACCTTGTAGCCGACCGTCGTGCCCAAGGGCACCTGGAGCTCTTCTGCCACGCGCTCGGCGATCGTGCGCGCGGCGAGCCGGCGCGGCTGCGTGTGCGCGATGCGCGTGCGGCCGAGCTCGAGGGCGATCTTCGGCAGCTGCGTGGTCTTGCCCGAGCCCGTGGCGCCCGCGACGATCACGACCTGGTGGTCGCGGATCGCGCGCGCGATCTCGTCGCGCGCCGCGCTGACGGGAAGCTCCGGCGGGTACGAGATGACGGGTGCGGGCACGGACATAGCCTTCGATCGTATCGCGCCGGTGTGCGGCCGGCGGTCAGTCCTGCTGCGGCCGATGGTGGCGCCCGAACGGGGCGACCGTCGGCGTGCCGCTCACCGGATCGGGGACGACGAGGGACTCGATCCCGAAGACGTCGCGGACGAGGTCGGCGTCGACGACGTCCGACGGGGCGCCCGCGGCGAGGATCGCGCCGCCGCGCATCGCGACCAGGTGATCGGCGTAGCGGCAGGCCAGCGAGAGCTCGTGGAGGACCATCACGATCGTCGTGCCGCGTTCGGCGTTGAGGTCGACGAGCAGGTCGAGCACCTCGATCTGGTGGCTGATGTCGAGGTACGTCGTCGGCTCGTCGAGCAGCAGCAGATCGGTCTGCTGCGCCAGGGCCATCGCGATCCACACGCGCTGGCGCTGCCCGCCCGACAGCTCGTCGACGGGACGCTCGGCCAGATCCAGCACGCCTGCGGAGGCCATCGCCGCATCGGCGACCGCGTCGTCGTCGCCCTGACGGCGCCGCAGCCACCCCTGATGCGGGTAGCGGCCGCGCGAGACCAGGTCGGCCACCGTGATCGCGTCCGGGGCCACCGGCGACTGCGGCAGGAGCCCCAGCACGCGAGCGACCTCGGCGGTCGGCATCCGATGGATGTCGCCGCCGCCCAGCAGCACCGAGCCCGCGGTCGGCGCGAGCAGCCGGGAGAGCCCCCGCAGCAGCGTCGACTTGCCGCACGCGTTCGCGCCCACGATGACGGTGATCCGTCCCGGCGGCACCTCGAAGGTGAGGTCGTCGACCACCGTGCGGCCGTCGTAGGCGAGCGTGAGGCTGCGCGTGGCGAGGGTGCGGGAGAGGGTCATGTCGTTCCTCCGGAACGGGAGCGGTTCGATCGGGCGAGAAGCCACGCCAGGTAAGGGGCGCCGATGATGCCGGTCACCACGCCGACGGGGAACGAGATGCCGGGGACAAGGTACTGGGCGAGGAGGTCCGCCGCGCTCACGAGCGCGGCGCCGGTCGCGGCGGACGCGACGAGCGACACCGAGGTGCGACCGACGAGTCGGCGCGCGATCTGCGGCGCCATCAGCGCCACGAACGCGATCGGACCGCCGGCGCCGACGGCGACGGCCGAGAGCGCAACGGCGATGAGCAGCACGGCGACCCGGGAGCGCTCCACGCGGAAGCCGAGCCCCGCCGCCGTCGCGTCGCCGAGCTCGAGCGCCCGCAGCGCGCGTGCCTGCGAGGCGAGTGCCGCGAATCCCAGGACGGCGAGCACGAGGGTGATCGAGACGATCGGCCACGACGACCCGCCCAGACTGCCGGCCAGCCACGTGTACGCCACCGCCGCGTCGCGCACGTCGACGCTCGTGAGGAGGTACGACGTGAGCGCGGTCGCGAGCGCCGCGACGCCGATCCCGACGAGGACCAGCCGCAGGCCGTGGATGCCGCGCCGCCAGGTCAGCACCGCCACGGTGAGCGCGGCGAGCAGACCGCCGGCGATCGCGGCGAACGAGAGCGCCAGCCCCGAGGCGTGGAACACGAGCACCGCGAGCACGCCCGCGAACCCGGCGCCGGCGGTGATCCCGACGATGTCGGGGCTCGCGAGCGGATTGCGGACCACCGACTGGAAGACCGCGCCCGACACACCGAGGCACGCCCCCACGACGGCCGCGGCCAGCGCGCGCGGCAGTCGCAGCTCGAGGACCACGTACGCGGTGATGCGATCCGCGCGTCCGGTCACCGCCGACAGCACCTCGGCGGGGGAGAGGCCGGCGTCGCCGAGCAGCAGCGCGGTGACGAACAGGGCGACAACGACGATCGCGAGCGCGGCGCACACCGCCGCGGTGCGCCGCCGCAGCCGCGCGCGCCACGTCCGGGTGACGATGCCGCCGCGGGATCGCGCCGGGGTCGTGGCGGGCATCACAGCGTCACCGCCCTTCCGCGCCGGACGAGCGCGATGAACACCGGCGCGCCGATCACCGCGACGACGATGCCGACCTGCACCTCGCCGGGACGGGCGACGACGCGCGCGACGACATCGGCGGCCACGAGGAGCGCCGCCGCGGCCGGCGCCGAGTAGGCGAGGATCCAGCGGTAGTCGGGGCCGGTCGCGAACCGCACGGCATGGGGCACGACGAGTCCGAGGAAGGCGATGGGACCGGCGACCGCGGTGGCGGCTCCGGCGAGCACGGCCACGAGCGCGCCCGCGATCAGCCGGGAGCGTCCGACGCGCATGCCGAGGGCCGAGGCGGTGTCGTCTCCGAGGGCCAGGAGGTTCAGGGTGCGGCCGAGCGTCAGCGCCGCCGCGCCGCCCACGACGATCGCGGGCAGAGCCGGTAGCAGGACGGAGAGGTCCCGGCCGGCGAGGGAGCCCACCTGCCAGAAGCGCATGGCATCCAGAGCCCCGCGGTCGGCGATGAGAAGGCCGGCCACGAGCGACGAGAACGCGGCCGCCACCGCGGCGCCGGCGAGGGCGAGCTTGACGGGGGTCGCCCCTTCGCGCCCCCGTGACGAGATGCCCCATACGCAGGCGGCGGCGACGCAGGCGCCCGCGAAGGCGAACCACATGTACTGCGCGGGCTGGGTGACGCCGAACAGCACGATGCCTGCGACGACGGCGAGCGCGGCACCCTGGCTGATGCCGAGGATGCCCGGATCGGCGAGCGGGTTTCGCGTGACGCCCTGCGCCAGGGCGCCGGCGAGCCCGAGCGCGACGCCGACGGCGATCCCCACCAGCGTGCGGGGCAGGCGCTTCATGACGATCGCGATGTGATCCGGGTTGGCCGGGTCGTACGAGGTGAGCGCGTCCCACACGGTGTGCAGCGGGATCTCGGCGGTGCCGACCGCGAGGCTCGCGACGCACGCAGCCATGAGCGCCGCGACCAGAAGGACGGCGCCGATGGCGCGACGACGCACCGGCCCGCCGCCCCGACGGGCAGAGGACCGGTGCGTCGTCGCGGCGGAGGTGTCAGCCGACACGTGCCGCGGCGTCGGCGAGCTGCGGGACGTACCGGTCGAGCATCCACGGGATCGACAGGACGGTCGGCGCACTCGAGGCCATGACGAAGGACTCGCCGACGATGGGGGCGAACCGGCCCTCGGCGACCTGCGGCATCGCCGCGACGAGCGGGTCCGCGACGAAGGCGTCGGCCTGCTCCTGCGAGCCGAAGTAGGCCACCAGGACATCGGAGTCGAGCTTGGAGAGGTTCTCGAAGCCGAGGCCGTAGAAGTAGGACTCGTCCGCGGCCTTCGGATCGAGCTCGGTGACCGACGGTGCGAGCTCCATGCCCAGCTGCGTCAGCAGCTGCACGCGGGGATCGCTGTCGAGGTACAGGTTGAGGATCTCAGGCTCGTTGTTCGCGCCGTAGGCGAACGTCTTCCCGTCGAGCACCGGGTACTGCGCGGCCAGCGCGGCCACGTCGGCGTCGGTCTTGTCGACGAGCGCCTGGGCCTCGTCGCCGAGACCCAGCGCCTTGCCGACCAGTGCGGTCTGGTCCTGCCACGTGGTCGCCCAGGGCTGGTCGGGGTACGCCACGACAGGGGCGATCTGACTGAGGGCGTCGAACTCCTCCTGCGTGAGCCCCGAGTACGGCGCCAGGATGACGTCCGGACGCACGGCGACGAACTCCTCGACGTCGATCTCGCCGGTGTCGGTGCCGGTGAGCAGCGTGGGCGTCTCGCCGCCGAGCGCCGCGATCTCGTCCGCGTCCCACGGGAGCACGCCGTCGACCCCGCCGTAGGCGTACGCCGGCATCGCGACGGGCACCACGCCCAGAGCGAGCACGGCATCCTGGGCAGACCAGCCCCACGTTGCGACGCGCTCCGGCTTCTCGGTGATGACGGCGTCGCCCAGCGCGGACGTGATCGTGACCGGGAACGCGCCGTCCGACGGGGAGGACGCGGGCGCAGCGGCGTCGTCGGCGTCGGACGCGCACGCGGTGAGCGCGACGGCGGTGGCGAGGGTGAGAGCGGCGCCGGCGACGGCGAGCAGCCGGCGGCGTGCGGGGAGGGCGGACATGCGACTCCTGGGTCGAGGTGAGCGGGACACGACTTAGGTTAGCCTTGCCTGCCTGCCGCTGACCAATCGGCCGCAGCGCCCTCCCGATCAGCCCGTCCGGGTCGTCCACGCGACGCTTAGGCTGGATGCATGACAGTCCCCACCGTGACCCTCAACGACGGCAACCAGATCCCGCAGCTCGGCTACGGCGTGTTCCGGGTGCCGCCGGCCGACACCGAGCGAGCCGTGAGCGAGGCCCTCGAGGTCGGTTACCGCCACATCGACACCGCGGCGATCTACGGCAACGAAGAGGGCGTCGGAGCGGCCATCGCCGCGAGCGGCATCGCGCGAGACGACCTGTTCGACCCCACCAAGCTGGGGAACGACCGCCAGGCCGGCGACGAGCCGAACGCCGCGCTCGCCGAGAGCCTCGAGAAGCTCGGCCTCGACCAGGTCGACCTGTACCTCGTGCACTGGCCGGCGCCGGCGCACGACAACTACGTCCACGCATGGGAGAAGCTCGTCGAGCTGCGCGGCCAGGGACTCGCCCGCAGCATCGGCGTCTCGAACCACCTCGTGCCGCACCTTGAGCGCATCGTGGCCGCGACCGGCGTCGTGCCGGCCGTGAACCAGATCGAGCTGCACCCCGCATACCAGCAGCGCGACATCACGGACTGGGCGGCCGCTCACGACGTACGGATCGAGTCGTGGGGACCCCTCGGCCAGGGCAAGTACGACCTCTTCGGGGCCGAGCCGGTGGCCGCGGCCGCCGCGGCCCACGGCAAGACGCCCGCGCAGGCGGTGCTGCGGTGGCATCTGCAGAAGGGATACATCGTCTTCCCGAAGTCGGTGCGTCGCGAGCGCCTGCAGGAGAACCTCGACGTGTTCGACTTCGAGCTGACGGCCGACGAGATCGCCGCGATCGACGCCATGGACACGGGCGACGGCTCGGGTCGCGTGAGCGCCCACCCGGACGAGGTCAACTGACCCCGGTCGCGTCACCGGAGCGGATGCCGTGAACCCTCGCCTCGCGGACGCCACGAGCCCGTACCTGAGAGCCCACGCGGGCAATCCGGTCGCGTGGTATCCGTGGGGCGAGGAGGCGTTCGCCGAGGCGCGGCGGCGGGACGTGCCCGTCATGGTGTCGATCGGCTACTCGACGTGCCACTGGTGCCATGTGATGGCGCGGGAGTCGTTCGAGGACGCCGCCACCGCCGCCGACCTCGATGCGGGGTTCGTCGCGGTCAAGGTGGACCGCGAGGAGCACCCGGAGGTGGACGCGGCCTACATGGCCGCCGCGGCCGCCTTCACTCCGCATCTCGGCTGGCCGCTCACGGTGTTCGCGACCCCCGAGGGCCGCCCGTTCTACGCCGGGACCTACTTCCCGCCGGTGGCCCGCGCAGGCGTACCGGCCTTCCGCCAGGTGCTGGCCGCGGTCGCCGAGGCCTGGACCGAGCGCCGGGGCGAGATCGATCAGACCGCCGACGCCATCGCGGGGGCGCTCGCAGAGGCCGGCGCGGCCGTTCGCGATCGCCCGGCGACGACGGTCACCGCGGCCGACCTGACCGGCGCCGCCGAGGCGCTCGCCGCGCGCGAGGACCCGCTGCACGGCGGGTTCGGCGATCCCGCCGCACCGGCGCCGAAGTTCCCCGTCGCCACCGCGCTGCGGTTCCTGCAGGCGCCGGTGGTCCGCGAACAAGCCCGCGAGGCGGCCGCGGTGGTGGATCGCGGACTGACGGCGATGGCCGCCTCGCCGCTGCGCGATCCCGTCGAGGGAGGGTTCTTCCGCTACGCCACGCGCCCCGACTGGACCGTGCCGCACTACGAGCGCATGCTCACCGACAACGCGCAGCTGCTCGACGTCGCTCTCGACGAGGGGCGGACGGACGTCGTCCGCGGCGTCGCCGGGTTCCTCATCGACGTGCTGCAGCAGCCGGGCGGCGGCTTCGGCGCCGCGCAGGACTCCGAGTCGTGGATCGACGGCGCCCGCAGCGAGGGCGGCTATTACGCGAGGGATGCCGGCGGCCGCGCCGGCATCGAACCTCCCGCCGTCGACGGGAAGGTCGTGACCGGCTGGAACGGGCTCGCCATCGGCGCGCTGGCCCGCGCAGGCGCCGCCTGCGGCGAGCCGTCGTGGATCGAGGCCGCCCGATGGGCCGCGGACGCCGTCCTGGAGACGAACGTCGCCGCCGACGGGCGGCTCGTGCGCGCCTCGCTCGACGAAGTGCCGTCGCGCTCGCCGGCCACGCTCGCCGACTACGGGCAGCTCGCGCACGGGCTCATCGCGCTCGCCGTCGCCACGGGCGAGGTGGTGTACGCCGACCGCGCGCGGGATCTCGTCGACGCGTGCTTCGACGCCGCCGGGGCGCCGGTGGTGCCGGGCGGCGGGGATCCCGTGCTCGCGCGGCAGGGGATCGGCGCACCGGACGCCGCCTCGGACGCGGACGAGCCGTCGGGCCCCGCAGCCCTCGCGGGTGCGGCGGCAGCGCTGTGGCTCGTCGGTGCCGACGAAGGGACGGATGCCGCGTACCGTGACCGCGCGGAGCGCCTTGTCGCCGCCCATGCGCCCGCCGCGCTCGCCCAGCCGCTCGCGTACGGCGCGCTGCTGCGCGTCGCCGCGATCCTGGCCACGCCGCCGCGGCAGATCGTGGTGGTGACCCCCGACGCCGGGGCCGCGCTGGCCACCGCGGCCCGCGGCATCCGCGCCGACGTCGTCGCCGTCGTGACGCCGCAGCAGGCGCACGCCTGGGCCGCCGCCGGGTACGGGTTGTTCGCCGACAAGATTCTGCGTGACGGACTGCCGACCGCCTACGACTGCCGCGACTTCGCCTGCCGGCTGCCCGTCACCGACGCGGGCGCGCTCGCGCCCTGAGCTCTCGCGCAGCGGATCAGATCCAGCCCGTCATCCACATGTGCGCGTGCCAGAAGTCGTACGGCACGTTCATGGCCGAGATCACCGGGTACCAGAACGCCGACAGCGCGAGGGCGACGCCGAGGAACACCAGCACGAGGCGCTGACCGGTCAGCCGTCTGTGCACGGGCGCGCCGGGAGGGCCTGCGATGTCTCTGAGCGCGAACGTCAGCGCCAGCAGCATGAACGGCAGGATCAGCACCGTGTAGAACTCGAAGACCGTGCGGGTGGGCAGGAACAGCCACGGCACGTACGTCACCGCGACGCCCGTCAGCACGACGGCGTACCGCCAGTCGCGGACGACGACGAAGCGGTAGGCGAGGTACAGCACGGCCGCGACGCCCGCGTACCAGACGAGGGGGTTCGGCATCGTCGAGATGACCTCCGCGCAGCCGTTGGCGGCGTCGCACCCGTTGGTCCCCAGCGGGTCGAGGTGCCAGTAGACGCCGGTGGGGCGCAACAGCAGCGGCCACTGCCATGCCGGGCTCGCGTACGTGTGGCCGGCGGTGATCTGCGACGTCGAGCGGTACATCGCCTCGTGGTACAGCCACAGGCTCTCCAGCGCGTTGCCGCCGGAGTTCCGGTCGTAGCCGCCGTCGGTGACGAGCCACCCCGTCCACGAGGCGACGTAGACGACCGCGGCGACGGGCACGAACAGCACGAACGTCGCGAGGCCCTGGCGCACGGCATCCGTCGGCCACAGCAGCACTCCCGCGCGGCGGCGGGCCAGCGCGTCCGTCACGACCAGGTAGACCCCGAGGCCGGCGAGCACCCACGCGCCCGACCACTTCACCGCGCTCGCGGCGCCGAGCGCGGCTCCGGCGGCGACCAGCCACGGGCGGTTCCACAGGATCGGTCCCCAGGGCGGCGGGTCGTCGCCGTCGTAGCGGGCGGCGACCGTCGACGCGATGCGCGACATCGTGTGCTCTCGGTCCCGCAGCACGAACACGAACGCCAGCAGCACGAAGAACGTCAGCGACGTGTCGAGCAGGGCGATGCGGCTCATCGAGATCGCCAGGCCGTCGACCGCCATGAGGAGCCCCGCGACCACGGCGAAGGTCGTGGAACGCGTGAGGCGCTTCGCGATGAGCATCAGCAGCAGCACCGACGCGGTGCCGAGCAGCGCCGTGGTGATGCGCCAGCCCCAGCCCGACTCCGGGCCGAGGACCAGCATCCCGAGCCCGATGACCCACTTGCCCAGCGGCGGATGCACGACGAAGGCGGGGTTCGACGTGAAGACGTCCGGGTGGCCCGACAGGAAGCTCGCGTTCCCGTCGGAGGGCCACGAGCCCTCGTAGCCGAGGTGCAGCATCGACCAGGCGTCCTTGACGTAGTACGTCTCGTCGAACTGGTTCATGAGGTCGTGCGCCGCCCCGAGGTTCCACAGCCGCAGCACGCCCGCGAGCACCACGACGAGCGCCGGGCCGAGCCAGCGGTACAGGCGCTGCGCTCGCGGGTCCGCCGTCACACGCATCGTGAACCGGTCGTACAGGCTCGGCCGCGGGGGAGGCAGAAGGGGCGTGGCAGGCGGTTGGTCACTGTGCTGGTCGACAGTGGGCCGCGGGGCATCCGTCACCCGGCCAAGTGTAGGCGGCGACCCCTGTCGAAGCTGGGAGCCGAGTCTAGGCTGGACGACGTGATCATCCTCGCGGCGACCCCCATCGGCAACCTCGGGGACGCGTCCCGTCGCCTCGTCGAGGCCCTCGAAGCGGCCACGGTCGTCGCCGCGGAGGACACGCGGACCACGCAGCGCCTGCTGGCGGCCCTCGGCATCGCCAACCGGCCGCGGCTCATCGCGCTGCACGACCACAACGAGAAGGACCGTGCGCCCGAGCTGGTCGAGCTCGCCCGCGAGCAGGACGTCCTCGTGCTGAGCGACGCCGGCATGCCGACGGTGAGCGATCCCGGCTACGGCGTGGTCGCCGCGGCGGCCGAGGCCGGCGTCGTGGTGACCGCGATCCCCGGACCGAGCGCCGTCGTCACCGCGCTGGCGGTATCGGGCCTTCCGACCGACCGGTTCAGCTTCGAAGGGTTCGTTCCGCGCAAGGCGGGGGAGCGCACCTCGACCCTCCGGGCGCTCGCCGCCGAGCCCCGCACGATGGTGTTCTTCGAGGCGCCCTCGCGGGTGGCATCCACGCTCGCCGACATGGCCGCCGAGTTCGGCGCCGACCGCCGTGCCGCCGTCTGCCGCGAGCTCACGAAGCTGCACGAGGAGGTCGCGCGCGGCACCCTCGCCGAGCTCGCCGCGTGGGCCGAGGCGGGCGTGCGGGGCGAACTGGTGATCGTCGTGGCGGGTGCGCCCGCGCGAGGCGTGGCGTTCCCCGACGCAGTCACGCAGGTGCTCGAGCTCGTGCGAGACGGGGTGCGGCTGAAGGATGCCGCGGCCGAAGTGTCCGGGCTCACCGGGCACTCCAGCCGCGAGCTGTACCAGGCGTCGCTCGCCGTCCGCGGGTAGAGCCACTCTCGGCGTCGCGGCTTCAGCCCTTGACGGACCCCGCGGTGAGACCGCCGACGATGTAGCGCTGCAGCGACAGGAACAGTACGAGCACGGGGATCGCGGCGATCACGGCTCCCGCGGCGAAGAGCCCCCAGTTCGAGGCGAGCTGGTTCGACACCCACTGGTACATGCCCACCGCGAGCGTCCAGTTCTCTTCCGAGACCAGGACGATCTTGGCGATGATGTAGTCGCCGAATGCGGCGATGAAGGCCAGCAGGGCGACGACCGCGAGGATCGGCGTCACGAGCGGCATGATCAGGCGCCAGAAGATCTGGGCGTGCGTGGCGCCGTCGATCTTCGCCGACTCGTCGATCTCGATGGGCACGGTGTTGAAGAACCCGTACATGAGGAACGTGTTGACGCCGAGCGCGCCGCCCAGGTACACGCAGATGAGGGCGATCTTCGAATTGAGGCCCAGCGCCGGCACGACCTCGCCGAGGGTCAGCAGCATGAGGAAGATCGCGACGAAGGCGAGCGCCTGCGGGAACATCTGGATGATGAGCAGCCCGGTGAGTCCCGCGCGGCGGCCCGAGAAGCGGAAGCGCGAGA
>NZ_JBQCIP010000314.1:0-16294 GCF_051953575.1 Microbacterium sp. | reverse complement strand
CGAGGAGCGCATCGAGCTGACGCTGTTCCACGGCCGCGGCGGCGCCCTCGGGCGCGGCGGCGGCCCCGCCAACTCGGCGATCCTGGCGCAGCCGCCGCACTCGGTCGACGGCCGGTTCAAGCTCACCGAGCAGGGCGAGGTCATCTTCGCCCGCTACGGCGACCCGGCCATCGCGATCCGTCACATCGACCAGGTCGCCGCCGCCATCCTGCTCGCCTCGGCGCCCTCGAACGAGGAGCGCAACCGCGCGGCCGCCGAGCGGTACGCCGATGTCGCGGTCACGATGGACGCCTCGTCCCGCGAGCGCTTCTTCTCGCTCGTCAAGGCGCCCGGCTTCGCGCCCTGGTTCGCGCGGGTCACGCCGATGGAGGAGATCGGCCTGCTCGCCCTCGGCTCGCGCCCGGCCCGCCGCGGCCTGTCGGTCGAGTCCCTCGAAGACCTCCGCGCGATCCCGTGGGTGTTCGCGTGGACGCAGGCGCGCATCAACCTCGCCGGATGGTTCGGCCTGGGCACCGCGCTGCAGACGGTCGGCGACGAGCCGCTGCTGCAGCAGGCGTACCGCGAGTGGCCGCTGTTCCGCACGCTCATCGACAACGTCGCGATGAGCCTCGCCAAGACGGACGACCGCATCGCGCGCCACTACCTTGAACTCGGCGACCGCGACGACCTGGCGGCGCTCGTGCGCGACGAGATGCATCTGACCCGCGAGTGGGTCATCCGTGTCACCGGCGGCACCGAGCTGCTCGGCAACAAGCCGGTGCTGCAGCGGGCCGTGAAGATGCGCAGCCCGTACGTCGACGCCCTGTCGCTGCTGCAGCTGCGTGCGCTGCGCGCCCTGCGCGAGGCGCCGCAGGACGCCCCGGTCGATCCCGAGCTGCAGCGCCTGCTGCTGCTGTCGGTGTCGGGCGTCGCCGCGGGTCTTCAGAACACCGGGTGAGGCCGCGCGGCGGCGTTCGGCTCAGTCGACGCGGCGGTCGTGGGCGTGACGGGCGAGGCTGCGGCCGTAGCGCTCCGTCAGCTGCACCATGAGATCGGGCGTCTCGCGGTCGAGGCCGAACACGTAGCCCGGGAAGTCGAGCTCGCGCTGCGCGGCCCAGATCTCCTCGTGGCGATCGGGCGGCAGCACCTGGAGCGGGTCCCCGACGGCGACCCAGCCGATCGGGACGGTCGACTCGGGCGGCAGAGTCGTCCGCAGGTGCACGACCGCGTTGATGCGCACCTCGCTGCGCGCGCCGATGCGAGCGCCGTTGAACACGCGCGTCCCGGTCGCCAGGAACACCTCGTCCTCGATCACCGCTCCCGAGACGCTCGCCATCGGGCCCACCAGCACGTGGTCGGCGATGTGCACGGGGTTGGTCGAGGTCGCCCGGATGAGCGCGTTCTCCATCACGATCACGTTCGCCCCGAGGGTGATCGCCCCGCCCTCGGCGGTGATGACGGCGCCGTGCAGGATCTGGCAGTCCGGCCCGATCTCGACGTCGCCGCTGATCACGGCGGTCGCCGCGACCACCGCGGTGGGATGAATGCGGGGCTCTGCCCCGAGGTGCTCGAAACGCATCGTCGTCTGTCTCCCGCTCGCCCGGATCGGATGCCGCCAGCGTAGCCGCCGCGCGGCTCGTCACACGGGACGGCCCGGTCGGCACGGTCGATAGGGTGAAATGGCGCCGACGACGTCGCCCCTTCTGCTGGCCTTCCGAAAGCTCCACCCCCATGCCTACAGCAACCCTGACCGCGCACGACAGCGTCCGCCTCGTCCTCGACACGGTCGAAGCCCGCAACCCCCACGAGCCGGAGTTCCTCCAGGCGGTCCACGAGGTGCTCGAGTCGATCGCACCCGTGCTGGACGCCCACCCCGAGTTCATCGACGGCGGCATCCTCGAGCGCATCGTCGAGCCCGAGCGTCAGATCCTGTTCCGCGTGCCGTGGGTCGACGACGCCGGCCGCCTGCAGGTGAACCGCGGCTTCCGCGTCCAGTTCTCGTCCGTGCTCGGCCCCTACAAGGGCGGACTGCGCTTCCACCCCTCGGTGAACCTGTCGATCATCAAGTTCCTCGGCTTCGAGCAGATCTTCAAGAACGCGCTCACCGGTCAGGGCATCGGCGGCGCGAAGGGCGGCAGCGACTTCGACCCGCACGGACGGTCAGACGCCGAGATCATGCGCTTCTGCCAGTCGTTCATGAGCGAGCTGTACCGCCACCTCGGCGAGCACACCGACGTCCCGGCCGGTGACATCGGCGTCGGCGCGCGCGAGATCGGGTACCTCTTCGGCCAGTACCGCAAGATCACCAACCGTCACGAGTCGGGCATGTTCACCGGCAAGGGCGTGCAGTGGGGCGGCGCCGAGGTGCGCACCGAGGCCACCGGCTACGGCGCGGTGTTCTTCGTCGAAGAGATGCTGGCGGTGCACGGCGAGACCCTGCACGGCAGGCGCGTCGGCGTCTCGGGCTCGGGCAACGTCGCGATCTACGCGATCGAGAAGGCCCGGCAGCTCGGCGCCACCGCCGTCACCGCGTCGGACTCGTCGGGCTACGTGCTCGACGACGCCGGCATCGACGTCGATCTTCTGCGCCAGATCAAGGAGGTCGAGCGCGGCCGCATCTCGGAGTACGCCGCCCGCCGCCCCGGCGCGACGTACGTCGAGGGCGAGCGCCCGTGGCGCGTGCCCGTCGATGTGGCGATCCCGTCCGCCACTCAGAACGAGCTGGACGCCGACGACGCCCGGGCGCTCGTCGCGAACGGCGTGCGCGCCGTCGCCGAGGGCGCCAACATGCCCTCCACGCCCGAGGCGGTCGAGGTGCTGCAGGCCGCCGGCGTGCTGTTCGCGCCGGGCAAGGCCGCCAACGCCGGCGGCGTCGCCACGTCGGCCCTGGAGATGAGCCAGAACGCCGCGCGGCAGCGGTGGAACTTCGACGACAGCGAGGCCAAGCTCCGCGGCATCATGGCGAACGTGCACCACGCCGCCTTCACCGCCGCCGAGAAGTACGGCCGCCCCGGCGACTACGTCGCGGGCGCCAACTGCGCCGGCTTCGAGCGCGTCGCGCACGCGATGCTCGCGCAGGGCGTCATCTGACCTCCCTCCCACGCCGAGACGGAGAACCGGATGCCGCGGCATCCGGTTCTCCGTCTTTCTGCGCCCTTCGCCCGGGACCGTCTGGTAGCGTCGCGGCCGTGAAGACCGGGATGGTGCCGGACACGCAGCGCGGCGCGACAAGGGAAGGCGGACCGACCGGCGCGTGATCCGCTCATCCTGCTTCGCCCCGACAGCGAGAGGGGGTGGATGCATGAGCGAGCAGACCCTCGCCGCAGGTGACGTGATCACCGCGACGGTGACGAAGGCCGTGCCGTTCGGCGTTCTCGTGGAGTGCGCCGGCGTGCCGGGACTCGTGCGCGGTACGGCGGCCGATCCGGGCGTCGAGCTGCGTGTACGCGTCGTCGAGTACGACGCGGCACAGCAGCGGTTCTCGGCGACCCGGGCATGACCCCGGCGTGACCCGATGCGGGGCGTCCGTGCCGGGCGCCCCGCATCCTCACCGCCTCAGACGCCGGTGGACTCAGCCTCGGTCTTCTTCTCGGGCCACAGCTGGTCGAGCAACTGGGCGACCCACGCGATCAGCTCGGCGTCGCCGAGCGGCTCGCCGCCGGCACTGGGCAGCGGCACCACCATCGCCTCGCCGCCCGCGACGAGCTTCGCCTTGGGGTGCAGGCGCTGCAGGCGCACGCGCATCGAATCCGGCAGGTTGGCGGGCGCGATGCGCAGGTTGGGGCCCATCGCGACGACGTCGGCGAGCCCCGCCTGCGCGGCCCGGCGCCGCAGGCGCGCGATCGCGAGCAGCCCCTCCACCTCGGCAGGGGGCTCGCCGTAGCGGTCGGTGAGCTCTTCGATCACCAGGTCGATCGCGTCGCTGCCGTCGGCCGCCGGGGCGGTCGCGGATGCTGCGGCCGACAGCTTCTGGTAGGCCTCCAGCCGCAGGCGCTCGCTGTCGATGTACGACTCGGGGATGCGGGCCTGCACCGGCAGCTCGAGGCGCAGCTCGGTCGGCCCCTCGGTCTCTTCGCCACGGAACGTGGCGACGGCCTCGCCGATCATCCGCAGGTACAGGTCGAAGCCGACCCCGGCGATGTGCCCGGCCTGCTCCGCGCCCAGCAGGTTGCCGGCGCCGCGGAGCTCGAGGTCCTTGAGCGCCACCTGCATGCCCGAGCCCAGATCGTTGTTGACCGCGATCGTCTCCAGGCGGTCGGCCGCGGTCTCGCTGAGCGGCTTCATGTCGTCGTAGAGGAAGTACGCGTACGCGCGCTCTCGGGCCCGGCCGACACGGCCGCGCAGCTGGTGCAGCTGGCTCAGGCCGTACTTGTCGGCACGGTCGATGATGATCGTGTTGGCGTTCGAGATGTCGAGACCCGTCTCGATGATCGTCGTCGACACCAGGACGTCGGCCTTGCGCTCCCAGAAGTCGTCCACGACCTGTTCGAGCATGTGCTCGCCCATCTGCCCGTGCGCCACGGCGATGCGCGCCTCGGGCACGAGCTCGGCGAGCTCGGCCGCGACGCGCTGGATGGACTGCACGCGGTTGTGGACGTAGAACACCTGTCCCTCGCGCAGCAGCTCGCGACGGATCGCGGCGGCGATCTGCTTGTCGTTGCGCGGACCGACGTACGACAGGATCGGATGCCGGTCCTCGGGCGGCGTCTGCAGCGTCGACATCTCGCGGATGCCGGTGACCGCCATCTCGAGAGTGCGCGGGATCGGCGTCGCGCTCATCGCCAGGATGTCGACGTTCGTCTTGAGCTTCTTGAGCTGGTCCTTGTGCTCGACCCCGAACCGCTGCTCCTCGTCGATGATCATGAGCCCGAGGTCCTTGAAGACGACATTCTCGGTGAGGATGCGGTGCGTGCCGATCACCATGTCGACCGTGCCGTCGGCGAGCCCCGCGAGCGTCTCGCGCGCATGCTTGTCGGTCTGGAACCGCGACAGCGGCCGCACCTTGACGGGGAACCCGGCGAACCGCTCGGCGAAGGTCTCGAGGTGCTGCTTGACGAGCAGCGTCGTGGGCACGAGCATCGCGACCTGCTTGCCGTCCTGGATCGCCTTGAACGCAGCGCGCACGGCGACCTCGGTCTTGCCGAAGCCGACGTCGCCCGACAGCAGCCGGTCCATCGGGATCGGCTTCTCCATGTCGGCCTTGATCTCGTCGATGGTCTGCAGTTGATCGGGGGTCTCGGCGAACGGGAACGCCTCTTCCAGCTCGCGCTGCCAGGGCGTGTCGGGGCCGAACGCGTGGCCCTTCGACGCCATGCGCGCCGAGTACAGCTTGACCAGCTCGACGGCGATGTCGCGCACCGCCTTGCGGGCCTTGCTCTTGGCCTGTGCCCAGTCGCTGCCGCCCATCTTCGAGAGCGTGGGCGCCTCGCCGCCGACGTAGCGCGACAGCAGGTCGAGCTGGTCGGTGGGGACGAAGAGCTTGTCGCCCGGGTAGCCGCGCTTGGACGGCGCGTATTCGAGCACGAGGTACTCGCGGACGCTCTTGACCGCGTTGCGCCCGCCACTGGACACCTCGCGCTGAGTCAGCTCGACGAACTTGCCGATGCCGTGCGTGGCGTGCACGACATAGTCGCCGGCCTTCAGCTGCAGCGGGTCGACGACGGCCTTGCGGCGCGACGCGAGCTTCTTGACGACACGGGTGTCGCCGCCGATCGTGCGGCCGTAGAACTCCGACTCGGTGAGCACCGCGAGCTTCGCGTCGGGCGCCTCGAAGCCGCGCTCGAGGACGCTCACGACGACGTGCGCGACGCCGGGCTCAGGGGCGTGCAGCACCTCGTCGACCTTGCGAGCCGCGATGCCGCGCTCGGCGAGCACGTCGCGGGCGCGCTCGACGAGACCGGTTCCCGATGCCGCGATCACGACGCGCCAGCCGTCGGCGAGGAGGGCCCCCACGTGGTCCGTGGCGCCCTCGACGTTGCCCTGGAACGAGGGAACGGCGGTACCGGGCACGCGGATCGCGGCCGACGCCTCCAGCGCCACGTCGATGTCGCTGCTGATCGGGCCGTCGAGCAGGCCCTCGGCGGCGGCATCCGCCTCTCCGGAATCGAAGGCGCTGAGGGTCCACCACACGCCGCCGCGGGCGTGCGCGGCCGACCGCAGCTCCGGGAGCGACAGAAAGTCGCCCGCGCCCAGGTCCACCGGGGTGGAGGCGCCGGCGGTGGCGGCGCTCCACGCGGCGTCGAGGAACTCCCGGTTCGTCTCGCCCAGCGTGATGGCCCGCGTGACGGCGCGCTCCGGGTCGACGAGGGCGACCGCCGCGCCCTCGGGCAGGTAATCCGCCAGCGTGACGAGGCTCTCGACCACGGCAGGAAGGAGGGACTCCATGCCTTCGACGGGGATGCCCTCGGCCATCTTCTCGAGCATGCCGGTGAGCCCGGGGAACTCGTCCTTCAGCTGACGGGCGCGAGCGCGCACGGCGTCGGTCAGCAGCAGTTCGCGGCCGGGCATGAGCGTGACCTCGCGCACCTCGCCGGGCAGCGATCGTTGGTCGGCGACCGAGAAGGCGCGCATCTCGTCGACCTCGTCGCCGAAGAACTCGACCCGGTAGGGATGCGGCGCGGTCGGCGGGAAGACGTCGAGGATGCCGCCGCGCACGGCGAACTCGCCGCGGCGCGACACCATGTCGACCCGGTGGTAGGCCAGCTCCACCAGGCGGGTGACGACGTCGCCCAGCTCCTGCCCGCGCGCGCCCATGACGAGCTCGACGGGAGCGATGTCGGCCAGACCCGCCGCCAGCGGCTGCAGCGCGCCGCGCACCGACGCCGTGATGACGAGCGGGGTCGCGGAGTCCCACCGCGCGATGCGCGACAGGATCTCGAGCCGTGCGCCCACCGTCTCGGTGCTGGGGCTCAGCCGTTCGTGCGGCAGCGTCTCCCACGCCGGGAAGTGCAGCACCTCGGCCCCGGGCATCAGCGCTCCCAGCGCCGGCCCGAGGGATTCGGCACGGCGGCCGGTGGGCGCGACGAGCAGGATCACCGGCGGCCGGCCCGCAGCGCGCCGCTTCTCGAGGAGGGCCGCCAGCAGCGGAGCGTCGAGTCCTTCGACGAGGGAGAAATCGGCATCGATGGATGCCGCGGCCACCGCGTCCCGGAAGGCTTCCGCCTGTTCGAGGGCGCGCACGATCCCGGGAACTGTCACCGCACGAGTCTACGGCGCGCCGCCGACATCGCGGCCCGCCGGCCACGCCCCGACCGTGCTCGCTCCTAGGATGAGGGCGTGACGACCCCTGACGCACCGCAGCAGCCGCCCGTCCCGCCGGGCGGATGGGCGCCGCCGGCCGCGCCGCCGTTCGGCGTCCCGCAGGGCGCTCCTGCCGCACCTCCCGGTGCACCCGCCGCGCCGCCGGGAGCCTATGCGCCGCCGCAGGGGTACGCACCGCCCCAGGGCTACGCGCCGCCTCCGGGATACGGGATGCCGGCGGCACCGGCATCCGCCGTCCCCCACGGGCAGCCGACGTACGGTCAGCCGGCACCGGTCCGCCGCGGGGGCGCACTGGGTCTCATCGCCCTCGTGCTCGCGCTGATCGCCACGGTGGGCGCCGGCCTGCTCGGCGCGATCGCCGCCTTCAACATCGGGCTCGGAGCCGGGAAGGGCTTTGCGAACCTTCCGGCGGGGGGCTCGTGGGACTGGTCGATCCTCACGCCCGTCCGCGACTGGGTGCTGCTCGGCGAGGTGTCGTTCTGGATCGGGACGATCGTCGGCGTGTGGGCGCTCGTGCAGGGCATCGTCGCCACCGTCACCGGCCGCGGACGCGCCACCGGGATCACCGCGATCGTCGTCGCCGCCCTCGGCCCCATCGTGTTCGGCGGCCTCGTGCAGGGCTTCCTCACCGCGGGCGCCGCCGCGGGCACGGGCATCGGCGGCTGACCGCCTGGCACGCGTTGCGCTCCGACCGACTCAGGGTCGCGGGGCGTGGTGCTTCTGCTGCGCGGCGAGAAGTCCCTCGTCGACCAGCTGCTCGACGGCGTCCGCGGCGTCGCCGATCAGGATCGGCAGATTCTTGCGCTCGGCGGCGCCGAACGGGTCGAGCACCCAGTCCGCCGGATCCTGCCGACCGGCCGGGCGGCCGATCCCGACCCGCACACGGGGGAACTCCGGGGTGGCGAGTGCCTTCGCGATGTCGCGCACGCCGTTGTGGCCGCCGTGGCCGCCGCCCACCTTCAGCTTGATCGTGTCGAACGGGATGTCGAGCTCGTCGTGCACCACCACGACGTGGCCCGGATCGATGCCGTAGAACTTGGCCAGCCCCGCCACGGGGCCGCCCGACACGTTCATGAACGTGTTCGCCTTCGCGAGGACGATCTTGGGCCCGCCCGGACGCAGCCAGGTCTCGACGACCCGGGCGTTCGCCTTGTGCGCCTTGAACGTCTCGCCGCGACGGCCCGCGAGCTCGTCGACGACCATCTGGCCGACGTTGTGGCGGGTCAGCTCGTACCGGGGTCCGGGGTTGCCGAGCCCGACGACCAGCCACGTGTTCTCGGCCATACCGACGTCCTCTCCGGCGCGCGCCGAGATCGCCGCGAGCCCAGACGAGCGTACCCGCTCAGAACGTGGCCTGATGCGAGTCGTCGTAGGCGATGCTGTCGGCGAGCATGCCGCGCAGCGGGAGCGTCAGCCGGGTCAGCGAGGCGAGCTCGTCGGCGGTCGGAGTCGTGAGGGTGTCGATGATCCGCTCCGTGCCGTCCGCCAGGATCCCCCGGATCGACGGCGTGTACACGACCACGCGCCCTTCGACCGTCAGGGTCGTCGCGGTGTTGCGCAGACCGCCCTCCCCCGACGGCACGTCGAGACGGAAGCCGTCGACGACGATGCGGTCGGCGCTCAGCCGGATGGCCCGCTCCATGCTGCCGTCGGCCAGACGCACGCTCACGATCGCGATGCCGTTCAGCCCCTGGATCGACAGCCCGTCGCCCGACAGCGTGGCGGGGTCGCCCGTGAACACCGGTGCACCTTCGTCAAGCGGTGCGAGCGGCAGCCCCTCCTGGGGTGCCGGGGTCGTCGGCTCGGCCGGCGGCGGAGTGGATGCCTCTCCCCCGGCGCCGTCATCGCGCACCGTCTCACCGGGCGGTGTGCCGGAAGGGGTCGGCGTCGGCGTCGGCGTCGGGTTTGCACCCGGCGACGGCACCGCGCAGTCGCTCAGCCCGAACAGCGGCCCGAGCGGATTCGGGATGAGGCATCCCTCGTCGGCGGCGGCGGCGGCGACGGGCAGCGCCGAGGCGGCCTGGCCGGTGCCGGTCACGAGCAGCACGACGAGCGTCGCCGCCAGCGCGGCCGGCAGAGGACGGACGCGCCTCATGCCCGCCCCTCCGCGACGGGCATGCCGCGCGCCTCGTCGGCGGAGTGCGAGCCGTCGGCGATCGCGGCATCGACGTCTCCGGCGGCCGGCAGCGGTGCGGCGTCCGCCGCGGCATCCGCGCTCTCCGGCTCTGCCGCCGCGGCGCGCGGCGCCCACGAGACGACCATGACGCCGCCGACGCATCCGAGCAGGAAGCCGACGAAGAAGCCGCCGAGGTTCACCGCCACGAGAGAGTAGACCGAGCCGACCAGCACGATCACGCCGTAGAAGATGCGGTGCGCCGGCATCGCGACGGCGAGGATCCCCGCCAGCGCGATGATGATCGGCAGGATCGTGGCCTGCATGCCCTCGATCCCGACGTGGACCATGATGTTGCCGAGGTCCAGCTGCGTCGACAGCAGCATCGCGACGGCGCCGAGGACGGCGATGCCGCCGCCGATGACGGGGCGTGAGCGGAACCAGGCGGACGCGCCGCCGCTCGTCGACGCGGCCGCGGCTCGCGAGGCGCGGGTGTCGAGCAGCTCGTCGAGGTCGGCGGTCTGCTCGTCGGGGTCGGTCTGATGCATCGGATGACTCCTTCGTCGTCGTGCAGGGGTGCGGGGCGGGCGGCCGGCCCGCCCCGCGGGTCAACGCCCGAGCGGGCGCGGGCTCAGAAGCATTCCTTGCCGTTGGTCAGCTGCAGGTGCAGGCCGTTGAGTGTGAAGACGCCGGCCTGCGTGCTCCAGGCCGTCTGCTTCAGACCCGAGATCTTTATCGTGTCGGCATCCTGCGCGAAGCCGCCGGCCTCGCCCTTGGCAGGGGTGTTGACGGTCGACGCGTCGACGCCGATGCGGATCTTGCCGAACGTGGCGTCGCCCTGCAGGTCGGTGAGGCCGATCTGCAGGTCGGTCGCGGTGGCCGGGTTGCCGCCGCCGCCCGCCGAGATGAGCAGGCCGACCTTGCCGAGCGGAGTGTCGGTGACGACCGACTGGCAGAGGTCCGACAGCGACGCGCTGCCGATGTTCGAGATGGCGACCGGGTGCGGCGTGCCGTTCTTCTCGGCCGCAACGCCGGCGTACTGCGAGAACGCCGTGCCGTCGAGCGAGGCCGCGGCGATCTTGAACTGGCTCCCCGACACGGCGAACGAGACCGGGACGGCGCCGTTTGCCACACCGGCCATGACGAGGCTGGCGGCGACGCCGACCGGCACCGCCGCGAGGGCGACCCTGCCGAGGCGGGAGCCTGTGAGCGAGCGGAACTTCATAGATCCTCCTTGATGCAGTGAAGTGGGCGGCACGCGCCGCCAGGGCGACATTACGGACCTTGTTGACTATCCGTCAATAGCTATTCACTCGAAGTCAATAACGATCGCGTCTCCGCGTCGCGCAGCCCCGCCGAGCCCGCGCCGATAGTCTCGGACCATGGCCGCGAGCGTCGACGACCCACCCGCCGCGCGACGCGCACGACTGTCGCCCGACGAACGCCGTGCTCAGCTCATCGCGCTGGGAGTGGCCGCCCTCGCCGAACACCCCCTGGGCGAGCTCAACATCGAGGCCCTCGCCACGGAGGCGGGCGTCTCGCGCGCCCTGCTGTTCCACTACTTCGGCTCGCGTCAGGGGTTCCAGCGCGAGATCGTCAAGACCGCGGGCGACAGCATGCTGCAGGCGACCGAGCCCGACGCGGACCTCGCCCCGCTCCCCCGGCTGACCGACACCCTCCGCCGCACGGTCGGGTTCGTGCGCGCGCATGCGGGCACGTTCTCTTCTCTCGTGCGCGGGCCCGCCAGTGGCGACCCCCAGATCCGCGCCGTCGTGGAGCAGGCCCGACTGCTGCAGACCGAGCGGGTCGTGGCGCTGTTCCGCGAGCTGGGCGCCGAGCCGTCACTGCGCCTGCACATCGGCCTGCGCAGCTGGCTGGCGTTCACCGAGCAGGCGCTCGTGGACGCGGCGATCGGCGAACAGCTCGGCGACGAAGAGCTCGTGGAACTCCTCCAGGAGTCGCTGCACGGCATCGCCGAGCGGCTCGAACCGGCGGCATCCCGCGTCCTCTTCGGAGACTGAGACCGCGGCCGGGTACGACGAAGGCCCGCCACGACCGGAGTCGCGACGGGCCTTCGTGACGGATTACTCCGCGGCGGTCTCTTCGGCGGCCTCGGACTGCTCGGCAGCGGCCTCGGCGTCGGCCTCTGCGATCTCGTCCTCGGCGGCGATGGTCGCGGCAGGGACAGAGATGGCGACGATCAGCAACTCGGCGTCCGCGACGAGCGAGGAGCCCTTCGGGAGCTTGAGGTCGCCGGCGGTGATGTGCGCGCCCTCCTCGAGACCCTCGACGTCGACCTCGATGTGCTCGGGGATGTGGGTCGCCTCGGCCTGGATCGTGACGGTGGCGTTGTCGAGGTTGGCGATGGTGCCGGCGAACGGCTCGCCCACGACGACGATCGGCACCTCGATCTCGACCTTCTCGCCCTTCTTCACGACGAGGAGGTCGATGTGCTCGACGATCTGGTGCACCGGGTCCTTCTGGACGTCCTTGACCAGCGTGAGCTGCGACTTGCCGTCGAGGTCGAGCTCGAGCACCGCGTTGGCGCGGCGGATGAGCAGCGACACCTGGTGGCCCGGCAGGGCGACGTGCACGGGGTCGGTGCCGTGGCCGTAGATGACGGCGGGGATCTTGCCGGCGGCGCGGAGGCGGCGGGCGTATCCCTTGCCGAAGTTCTCGCGGAACTCGGCCACGACCTTGTTGTCGGTCTCAGTCGACATGGGTTCTCCTTGCGGGGCGCGCGGCCCCTTGTCTGGCTCGCACGCGGCGGGCCCGGGTATGTGGGCGGCAGGATCTGCCTGACATTCGACTCGAACGCGCGCGCGTGAGGAAAGCCCCAGGGGCCGGCTCCACCGCGTCGATCACGGATGCCGCATCCCGCCGCGGACGGCAGGCACGAGGCATCCCTCGCCGAAGTTCGACACGAGTCTACCAGCGCCCCCGCTACGATGAAGACGCCCCTGCTTCCCCGCCCACGGAGGACCCCATGGATTACGGCTTCTGGTCTCACGCCCTGCTCTGGATCATCGGCGCGATGGCCCTGGTCGGCACCGTCGGCACCGTCCTCGCCTTCTGGGGCCTCGGCCGCTCGGGCTACCGCAAGGACTGACAGCTACGCGCGATCCGCCTCGGCCGCCTCGCCGATGGCGGCGTCGGATTCTCCGACGATGCGCGACATCGCCTCGAACGCGGCCTCCGCATCGCCGCCCGCGACGGCGAACGCCACATCACGGTGCCAGCGCACCGCCTGGGGATTCGCAGCCTGCGGCATCAGGGCCAGGCGCGTCCGCCCCTCCAGCACCGACTGGACCACGTCCCCCAGCATCCCCAGCATCGGATTGCCCGACGCCCGTAGAAGCGTGCGGTGGAACCGCACGTCGGCGGCGAGATAGTCCGCGTCGTCGGCGCGCTGCTCGTTGCGTGCCATGGCCAGTGCCGCCGCGACGAGCGCCTCGCGCTGCGCGTCCGTCGCGTTCGCCGCCGCCAACCGCGCGGCGAGCGGCTCCACTGCGCCGCGCAGCTCCCCGAGCTCGTGCAGCTGACGGTCGCGGTCCGGGCCGTCCAGCCGCCACGTGATGACCTCGGGCGCGTACACGTTCCAGTGCTCCACCGGCAGCACCTCGATCCCCGCCTTGCGGCGAACCTGCACGAGCCCGAGCGATTCCAGCACCCGCACTGCTTCGCGGGCGGCCGATCGGGACGCCCCCGAGGACTCCGCGAGATCGGCGGTGAGCAGGCGCGTGCCCGCGGGATGCTCGCCCTGCACGATCGCGGCGCCGACGCGCTCGACGAGCGCATCGTGGACGGGGCTGCCGTGGGTGGTGTCCGACATGGTCCGATCATGCCGCATGGGGCCGATCTCGTCCGGCATTCTCGGCATCTGTGATTTTATGTCGGACTTATTGACACACTAGAGCTGATTTGTCAGACTACTTCGGACAGCGGGTCAAAGGACCGCCCCGTACCGACCAAGGATGCTCATGGACCTCACCGGACTCTTCGCCGCGGCCGCCGCCGCAGACACGACCCCGGTCGCACCGCCCTGGCAGCTGCTCACCGCCGCCGCCGTCGGGATCGCGATCATCGTCGTCCTCATCACATGGCTGAAGATGCACCCCTTCCTCGCCCTCATGATCGGCGCCATCGCCACGGGCGTCGTCGCGGGATTCGACGCCGCGCAGACGATCCTCAGCTTCACCACCGGCTTCGGCACCACGATGGGCGGCGTCGGGATCCTGATCGCCCTCGGTGCGATCTACGGCAAGCTCCTGGCCGACTCGGGCGGCGCCGATCGAATCGTCGACACCCTCGTCGCCCGCGCCACGCCCCGCAGCCTGCCGTGGATCATGGGGCTCATCGGCGCGATCATCGGCCTGCCGATGTTCTTCGAGGTCGGCCTCGTCCTGCTCGTGCCGGTCATCATCCTCGTCGCGCGGCGCTCCGGCCTCCCCCTGATGAAGATCGCGATCCCCACGCTCGCCGGCCTGTCGGCGATGCACGGACTGGTGCCTCCGCACCCCGGCCCGCTCGCGGCCATCGACATCCTCGGCGCGAACCTCGGCGTGACGCTCGCCCTCGGCGTCCTGGTCGCGATCCCCGCCGTCATCATCTCGGGACCCCTGTTCGCGAACCTCGCCGCACGCTGGGTGCGCGTGCCCGTCCCCGCCCTCTTCGTCACCGCAGAGGACGAGGGCGAGCAGCAGACGCGCCGGCCGTCGTTCGGCGCGACGCTCGCCAGCATCCTCCTGCCCGTCGTCCTCATGCTTGGCCGCGCGATCGCCGACATCGTCGCGCCGGGTTCCACGGCGCCCGTCAAGGTCGCCATCGACTTCCTCGGCACGCCCGTCATCGCGCTGCTGCTCGCCGTGATCGTCGGCTTCTTCGTGCTCGGTCGCGGCGCCGGGTTCGACCGCACCCGGATCACGCAGTCCGTGGGCTCTTCGCTCGGCCCGATCGCCGGCATCCTCCTCATCGTCGGCGCCGGCGGCGGGTTCAAGCAGGTCCTCGTCGACACCGGCATCGGCGACGTCATCGCCGACCTCATCGCCGGGTCGGGCCTGTCGATCCTGTTCCTGGCGTGGCTCGTCGCCGCGGTCATCCGCATCGCCACCGGTTCGGCGACCGTCGCGACGATCACGGCCGCCGGCATCCTGCAGCCCCTCACCGAGGGCCTGGACCCGGCGATGACCGCGCTGCTCGTGCTGGCCATCGGCTCGGGATCGGTGTTCCTGTCGCACGTGAACGACGCGGGCTTCTGGCTCATAAAGGAGTACTTCGGCCTGAGCATCTCGCAGACGCTCAAGTCGTGGACCGTGCTCGAGTGCCTCATCTCGGTGGTGGGCCTCGGCGGTGTGCTGCTCGTGAGCGTGTTCGTATGATCGCGGCTATGGATGAGCGGATGCCGGCGGCCGGCCGCCCTCCCGTGCTCGTGTTCATGGGGGTGTCGGGCACCGGCAAGTCCACGGTCGGCGCCATGCTGGCGGGCCGACTGGGGTGGCCCTTTCAGGAGGGCGACGACCTGCACCCGGCCGCCAACGTCGAGAAGATGCGCCGCGGTCACGCGCTCACCGACGCGGACCGCCTTCCCTGGCTGGACATCGTGGCCGCCTGGATCGACGAGCGCATCGCCGCCGGCGAGCCCGGGATCATCACGTGCTCGGCGCTCAAGCGCAGCTATCGCGACATCCTGCGTCGCGACGGCGTGGTGTTCGTGCACTTCGCCGGCACGCCCGAGCTCGTCTTCCAGCGCCTCATGCAGCGCCAGGGCCATTTCATGCCGCCGGCCCTCCTGGACTCCCAGTTCGCGGCACTGGAACCGCCCGCTGCCGACGAGCAGGCGATCGTCATCGATGTCGCGCTTCCGCCCGCCGAGCAGGCCGCTCTCATCGCGGCGGCGATCGGCCGGGACTGACCCGACGGGGCTAGGCTCGTCCCATCAGCCGCGAGCCGTGGCATCCCGATCCCCTCCCCCACTCCGGACGGTCGTCCGGCGTGACCGCCCGGCCGTCCCGTGTAACACGCGCAGGCCAGACTCTAGGCTGAAGTAGCAGAGAAGACAGGAGCTCGAGTGTCCGAGAACGCAGCGAACATCGGCGTGGTGGGTCTTGCGGTGATGGGGTCGAACCTCGCCCGCAACCTCGCCTCGCGTGAAGGCAACACGGTCGCGGTGTACAACCGCAGCCGCGCCAAGACCGACGAGCTCGTCGCCGAGCACCCCGAGGCGGGTTTCGTCCCCTCGTTCTCGTACGAGGAGTTCGCCGCGTCGCTGCAGAAGCCCCGCACCGCGATCATCATGGTCAAGGCCGGCGTTCCTACGGACGCCGTCATCGACTCGCTGCTGGAGGTGTTCGAGCCCGGCGACATCATCGTCGACGGTGGCAACGCACTGTTCACCGACACCATCCGTCGCGAGAAGGCCGTCCGCGAGACCGGCGTCAACTTCGTCGGCATGGGCGTCTCGGGCGGCGAGGAGGGCGCACTTCTCGGCCCGTCGCTCATGCCCGGCGGCTCGGACGAGTCCTGGGTCACGCTCGGCCCGATCCTGCGCTCGATCGCCGCGGTCGCCGAGGGCGAGCCCTGCGTCACCCACGTCGGCCACGACGGCGCCGGCCACTTCGTCAAGATGGTGCACAACGGCATCGAATACGCCGACATGCAGCTCATCGCCGAGGCCTACGACCTCATCCGCCGCGGCACGGGCAAGTCCCCCGCCGAGATCGCCGAGGTCTTCGCCGAGTGGAACCGCGGCGAGCTCGAGTCCTACCTCATCGAGATCACCGCCGAGGTGCTGCGCCAGGTCGACGCCGAGACGGGCAAGCCGCTCGTCGACGTGATCCTCGACCAGGCCGGCGCCAAGGGCACCGGTGCCTGGACCGTGCAGACCGCGCTGTCGCTGGGCGTGCCGGTGTCGGGCATCGCCGAGGCGACCTTCGCCCGCTCGCT
>NZ_JBQCIP010000313.1:0-2954 GCF_051953575.1 Microbacterium sp. | reverse complement strand
CGAGAGCTACAAGTTCTTCGACCTGCCGCTGGCGAACTACGGCTCCGCCAACTACGACGCGGTGACGGATGCCGGCGGTGACGTGGTGGGCTTCTCGATGTTCACCGGCTACAGCGCGAACGAGAAGCGCGCGCTGTCGCTGGCGACCGTGAACCCCGACGTGCCCGAGGGCGCCGAGGTGACGGTCGTGTGGGGCGAGCCGGACGGCGGGACCACGAAGGCGTCCGTCGAGCCGCACCGCCAGCTCGAAGTCCGCGCCGTCGTCAGCCCCGTGCCGTACTCGACGGTCGCCCGTCAGACCTATCACGGCGGCTGGCGCACGCAGTACCAGCCGGCCTGACCCTCGACCGAGACCCCGGCCGGCAGGTGCCGGCCGGGGTCTCGGCGTTCTCCGGCCCGCTACTCTCGGGCGAAGAAGGAGAAGCACGCGATGAGTCTGCGATACGCCCTGCTGGCGATCCTGCGGGTCGGCCCGCTGTCGGGCTACGACCTGCAGAAGCAGTTCCACCAGTCGGTCGGGCACGTCTGGCACGCCCCCGACTCCCAGATCTACCCCGAGCTGCGCAAGATGGAGGAGCTCGGCCTCATCGAGGCCGAGGAGCAGACCCGCGGCGAACGCGGGACCCGGCGGCTGTACCACGTGACCGATGCCGGCGACCGCGCCTTCGTGGAGTGGATGGCCGCACCGCTGGACTACCAGCGCGTGCGCGACCCCGCACATCTGCGGGCGGCGTACCTCGAGGCGACCACGCCCGATGCCGCCCGCGAGTTCCTCCACGGCCACATCGCGCAGTGGGAGGGCGAGCTCGCACAGTGGGAGGGCGAGCTGGAGCGCATCGACGCCGTCGCCAACCCGATGCTCGTCCGCCGCCTCGCCGTCACCGCGGACGCCGACCGGGAGCGCACCATCGCCTACAAGCGCTTCGCCTACGAGGGCCTGGTCGAGCGGGCACGCGGCGAGATCGCCTGGGCGCGCCGCGGCCTGGAGCTCGTCGACCGCCTCGACCGCTGAGCGGCGGGGCTGTCCGGCTCAGCGCCAGACGTCGGCGGCGATCGCGACCACCTCGCGCACCTTGGCCCACTGCTCGTCCTCGGTGAGCACGTTGCCCTCCTCGGTCGACGCGAAGCCGCACTGGGGGCTCAGCGCGAGCTGCTCGAGCGGCGCGAACGCGGATGCCTCGTCGATGCGGTGCTTGACGGCATCCACATCCTCCAGCTCGCCGGTCTTCGACGTGATCAGCCCGAGCACGACGGTCTTGTCGCCTTCGGGAAGGAAGCGCAGCGGCTCGAACCCGCCGGCGCGCTCGCTGTCGTACTCCAGGAAGTACCCGTCGTACGCGGTGTTCCCCAGCAGCTGCTCGGCGACCGGCTCGTACCCGCCCGACGAGATCCACGTCGAGCGGAAGTTGCCGCGGCACACGTGGGTCGTCACGACGAGGTCGTCGGGCTTGCCGTCGAGGATGCGGTTGAGGATACCGGCGTACCGCTCGGCGATGCCGTCGGTGCGGATGCCGCGGTCTCGCGCCTTCGCGAGCTCGTCCTCGGAGCAGAGGTAGGCCCACGCCGTGTCGTCGAACTGCAGGTAGCGGGCGCCCGCGTCGTAGAACGCCGCGAGGGCATCGCGGTACGTCTGCACCAGGTCGTCCACGATGTCGTCGCGGCCGTCGTACCCCGAGCCGGCGAGGTGGCCGGGCTCGAGCCGGAAGTCGAGCACCGTGGGCGCGGGGATGCTGAACTTGGGCACCGCGCCGGTGGAGCGCTCGAGCAGGCTCTTGAGCGAGCGGAAGTGCTCGAGGAAGGGATGGGCGTCGGGGAAGCCGATCCTGCCGGTCACCTCGATGCCGTGCGGCTTGGTCTGCACGCCCTGGAACTGGATGCCATGGTCGAGCTCGACGATGTTCACGCCGTCCAGCAGCCCGAAGAAGTCGAAGTGCCACCAGGCGCGGCGGAACTCGCCGTCGGTCGCGAGCTTCAGGCCCGCGTCGGCCTCGCGCACGACGAGCTCGGCGATCGCGGCCTCTTCCGCGACCCGCAGAGCGTCGGCGTCGATCGTGCCTTCGGCGAAGCGGCGACGCGCCTCAGCGAGCTCGGCGGGACGGAGGAAGCTGCCGACGACGTCGGCGCGGAACGGCGGTGTTGACACCCTGGTGAGCGTAGCCGATCCCTCCGGCCATAGTGAAACGGCGTCCGCTCAGAAGACGTACTCCATGAGGTCGGTCCCCAGCACCCGGAATGCCTCGTGGGCGCGCAGGCGGTGCGAGATCGACAGGTCGTCGAAGCACACGATGAGCGCATACGAGACGCCGGCGCGCGGACCGGCGAGGACGCCCGCTTCGACGCGGATGCCGGCATCCCGTCCGGTCTTGTTGATGAAGAGCAGCCCGTGCTCGTCGTTCTCGTGCGAGAACGGGTCGAGGCCGGTCGCAGAGGCGACGAGCGACAGGTCGTGGTTGAGGCTCAGCCACTCGGCGACCTGCGCGCTGACGCCGGGCGAGACGACCTGCGAGTTGACGAGCGCGGCGAACACCTCGGCGAGCTCGCGCGCCGACCCCAGGGCGAAGTGCGGGGCGTCGTCGGGTCCGCGCTCGTCGCGGAAGCGGTCGAGCAGCGCCGACCGCGACAGGCCCAGCTGCTCGATGCGCGCCCGCACCGCCGGAAGCCCCACGCGGGCGAGGAGGGCGTTGGCCGCCATCGCGTCGCCGGTCGACGCAGTGAGCACCGCGAGATCGATCAGCGGCAGGGCGGGCGCCTTCAGGTGCTGCCACACGCCAGCCACGCCGACCGCCTCATAGTGGGCGCGGTCGATGATCTCGAGCGGCTCGAGGCGGCCGGACTCGAACGCGGCGGCCACCTCGATCAGCAGCGGCACGACGCCGAGGCCCGCCACCGGCAGCGTCACGAAGTCGTCGCCCGAGAGCACCGACGTGCCGCGGTCGAGGTCGGTGATCCTCACC
>NZ_JBQCIP010000312.1:0-3182 GCF_051953575.1 Microbacterium sp. | reverse complement strand
GCTGGTCGCGCCCGGGGCCAGCTACACCGCTCCGGCGGACCCGTCCGACATCGAGGCGCTGCGCAACCAGGTCAAGGAGATCATCAAGCAGTACTCGTGGCAGATGGTCTTCGCCGAGAACGAGGGACAGTTCGAGTCGCTCCGCGACGAGCTGATCTCGACCGCCGACGGGCTCGGCTACGACAAGGTGCTCGAGTTCGACATGGACAACGCGAAGGCGCAGAACGACGCGCGCGTCGCGGTGGTCAAGGAATTCGGCTGACGACTGACTGACACGGAGGGCTCGGGATGCGGCATCCCGAGCCCTCCTTCCGTCTGCAGATCGGGCGGATGCCGCCACCGCCGCGCACCGCGGCCCCGGCATCGCCGGCAGACGTCGGTGAGTCAGGACTGGTGGCGAGCGAAGACGCTGCGGAACAGGAACGCCGTCGCGTAGGCTCCGACGGAGAAGCCCACGGTCAGCACGATGAAGCCGAACGGCGGGAAGAGGATGGTGAAGGCGACGAGAGCCGCCGGGACGAGCACCACGCCGAGCGTGCGCGCCGGCTCGGCGGCGGGCAGCAGCAGCGAGTTCTTGAGCGTCTGGCGCAGCGGCGCCCGCAGGTACGCCACCTGCGCCATGCCGTACAGGAACGCGGCGAACAGGTACAGCGCGCCCAGCACGGCGACGATTCCCGCGGCGCCGCCGAGGATCGAGGGCATCGCGAACCAGAACACGCTGCTGTACGCGAGCAGCACGGCGGGGGCAAGCAGGCACAGCATGGCGAGCGTCGCGCGGCCGAAGTCCGCCCGGAACGCGGGCAGGAAGTCCTTCAGGGGGTGGCCGCTCTCGTCGTCGGAGTAGCGGATGGTCACCTCGTACAGCGCGCTCGTCGCCGCACCGATCGTGATGACCGGCAGGCACAGCACGAGGTACAGCAGATTGAGCGCGACGAACGTGAGGAACGTCGTGAGGCCGCTCAGCGCGCGGCTCTCGGGGTCGATGCGCATGGGCGGGTCCTGTCGTGCCTACGGGGCGGTGGTGCTTCCGGTCAGCGCGGGCGGCAGCAGGCGCACCGACGGCTTCGCGCCGTTCGCGAGGATCTCGCAGATCATGTCGGTGGCCGCGGCGCCCATGCCTTCGGCGGGGACGGCGATGCTGTCGGCGAGGCCGGGCACCGAGCGTGCGACGTCCTCGGGGCACAGGGCGATGATGTCGAGGGCGTCGCCGCGCTGCCGGCCGGACTGCGCGATCGTGGCCGCGACGTGCGGCAGGGCGCCCTCGTTGTGAACGAAGAAGCCCGTGATCTCGGGGTCGTCGGCCATGACGCCGGCGACGGTGGCGACCGCCTCCGCGGTGCTGGGGCAGGGATGGACCGTGCCCGTGACGCCGCTCGCCTCGCACGCGGCGAGGAAGCCGCGGGCCAGCCGGTCGGCATACGCGGTGTGGCGCGCCATGACCTCGGGCGGCGAGCCGATGAGGGCGAGCCGGCGGTGGCCGAGTGCGACGAGCCGGTCGACGGCGAGCCAGCCGGCGGCCTCGAAGTCGAAGTCGACGCACGGGATGGTCCGGCGCCCTTCGGGCAGGCCGATGAGCACGCTCGGATGCGAGAGGCTCGACAGCGTGTCGATGCGCGGGTCGTCGGACTCGACGTCCATGACGAGGAGCGCATCGACCATCGATCCCTTGGCCGCGCGCTGGAGCGCCTTGGAGTCGTCGCTGGCCAGCAGCAGGATGTCGTAGCCGTGCTTGCGCGCCTGGGTGACGACACCCGTGACGATCTGCATGACGACGTGGACGTCGACGCCGGTGCGCAGCGGCGCCTGCAGGCCGATGACGTTGGTCGAGCGCGAAGCCAGCGACCGGGCGCCCGCGTGCGGGCTGAACCCGAGGCTGTCGATCGCCTTCTCGACGCGGTCGCGCGTCTCCTGCGAGATCGCGCGCTTGCCGCTCATGACGTACGACACGGTCGAGATCGACACCCCCGCCGCCTGCGCGACGTCCGCGATCGTCACCATCAGGTTCCCCGTCCTGTCAGCTCGAGCACCTGAGCGGTCCCGGGAGCGAGATCGCAGGTGCCCATCGGACCGTCCGGTCCGTACACATTCATTGTCGCCGCTCGCGCGCCCGCGCGAAGACGCGCCCGCATGAGACGGCCATCGGCCCATTCGAGGTCGACCGACACGTCGCCGCGGATCCGGATGCCGCGCACCGCGCCGTCCGGCCACTGCGGCGGCAGCGCGGGGAGCAGGCGCACGCGCACGGAGCCCGCCTCATCGGCCGCCGACTGGACGAGCGCCTCGGCGATCGCGGCGGTCAGCCCCAGGTTGCCGTCGATCTGGAACGGCGGGTGGGCGCTGAAGAGGTTCGGGTACAGGCCGCCGCGCTGGCCGCCGGCCGCATCGTCTGCGGGGCGCAGCGCCATCCGCACGTGCTCGTGCACGGCCGCCCCGTCGCCGAGCCTCGCCTGCATGGCCGCGCGCCAGGCGAGGGCCCAGCCGGTCGACTCGGGTCCGCGGAGGCGGATGGACTCTGCCGCGGCGCGGGCGAGCGCGGGCGTGCGCTCCGGCGTGATCTGCGCGTACGGGAACAGCCCGACCAGGTGCGACAGGTGGCGGTGCAGGGGTTCTGCCTCGATGCGCTCGCGATCCCACTCGCACAGGTCGCCCCGCGCCGAGATCCGCGGATCGGGGAGGGCCGCCGTGCGGGCGGTGAGCTCGGCGACCCACGCCTCGTCGAGGTCCAGCGCGGACGCGGCGCGGCGGCACGCGTCGGCCAGCTCACGCAGGAGTGCGACGTCCATCGTGGCGCTGACGGCGACCCCCCGCTCCTGCCCGTCGGCGTCGAGGTAGTGGTTCTCGGGCGAGGTCGACGGGCTCGTCCACGCGCGGTCGTCCTCGCCCTGGATCCACGACAGCGCGAAGGCCGCCGTCGAGGCGAGCACGGGCCACGCCTGGTCCCGCAGGCGGTCGAGGTCGCCGCCGTACGCGTAGTGCTCCCACAGGTGCAGCGCGAGCCGCACACCGCCGAGCGCCCAGTTCGCCCACGCCGGGTCACCGTGGCCCGCCCCGACCGGCGCGGCGAACGCCCACGCGTCCGAGTTGTGGTGGGCGACCCAGCCGTCCGCGCCGTAGAGCTCGCGCGCCACGACCGGTCCGGTCGTCTCGGACAGCCGCCGCGTGAACCGCAGCAGGGGCTCGTG
>NZ_JBQCIP010000311.1:0-26524 GCF_051953575.1 Microbacterium sp. | reverse complement strand
CGGCGCAGAAGGGACCGGCCCCGGTCGAGGAGCATCTCGACGACGAGGGCAAGCACGTCCCGGTCGCGACGGTCTACTAGGAGGAGTCGGAAAGATGGATCTCGCAGTTCTCTGGTTCGGTATCGTCGCCTTCTTCTTCGTCGGCTACTTCGTCCTCGACGGGTTCGACTTCGGCGTCGGCATGGCGCTGCCGTTCCTCGGCAAGGACGACGTGGACCGCCGCGTCATGATCAACACCATCGGCCCGGTCTGGGACCTCAACGAGACCTGGGTCATCGTCGCCGGCGCGTGCCTCTTCGCGGCGTTCCCCGAGTGGTACGCGACGCTGTTCAGCGGGTTCTACCTCGCCCTGCTGCTGATCCTCCTCGCGCTCATCCTGCGCGGCGTCTCGTTCGAGTACCGGCACCAGCGCGACTCCCTGCGCTGGAAGCGGGGCTTCGACACGATGATCGTCGTCGGCTCGGCCGTTCCCGCGTTCCTCTGGGGTGTGGCGGTGGCGAACATCGTGCAGGGCGTGCCGATCGACGCCTCGCACGAGTTCACGGGCTCGCTCCTGACGCTCCTCAACCCGTACGGCCTGCTGGGCGGGCTGACGACCCTGCTGCTGTTCTTCACCCACGGCGTGTACTTCGTCGCTCTGAAGACCGACGGGCAGGTCGCCGTCGACGCGCGCTCGCTCGCGGGTCGCGCCGGCCTCTTGACCATCGTCGTGGCGGCGGCGTTCCTCGTGTGGACGGTCGTCATGGCGTTCGCCCAGGGGCGCGACTTCGCACCGGTGACGGCGGTCCTGTCGATCGTCGCCGCGGTCCTCCTCATCGCCTCGTGGATCTCGAACGCCCGAAGCCGTGAGGGCTGGGCCTTCGGATTCGGCGCCGTGACGATCGTGACCGCGGTGCTCGCGGTGTGGTTCGCGCTGTTCCCGTACGTGATGCCGTCGACGACCGACCCGGCCTACAGCCTCACGATCGAGAACGCATCGAGCACGGACTACACGCTGACGATCATGTCGTGGGCGGCGCTCATCTTCCTTCCGCTCGTCCTCGCCTACCAGGGCTGGACGTACTGGGTGTTCCGCAAGCGCGTGACGCGCTCGCACATCGAGTCCGCCGCCGCGGCACCCGCCCACTGACGGAGCACGTCGGTCGTTGAGCGATCCAGGCAGCACAGCTGAGCCCCGCGTCCGCACGAGCGTGCCGCGGGGCAAGGCCGAGGCGCCCCAGGCGCCCGTCGACCCTCGACTGCTGCGGTACGCGAAGGCCTCACGCGGCTTCTTCGTCGCCATCGCGCTCGTCGCGCTCGCGCAGACCGCGGTGATCGTGGCGTTCGCGTGGCTGCTCACGCGGGCGATCACCGAGGCGATCGACGGGATGCCGCTGCCCGAGCTCGCCCCGACGCTCGCGTGGCTCGCGGTCGTGGTCGCCGTGCGAGCGGTGCTGATGTGGGCCCGCGAGGCCGTCGCGACGCGTGCCGCCGCCCGGGTCCAGACGCAGCTGCGCACCGCCCTGGTCGCCGCGGTCGGCACGCTCGGACCGGAGTGGCTCGCGGCGCGCGGCTCTGCGGCTCTCGCCGTCACCGCCGGTCGCGGGCTCGACGCGCTGGAGGCGTATTTCGGCCGTTACCTGCCGCAGCTGGTGCAGACCGTCGTCGCGACGCCCCTGATCCTGGCGGTCATGTGGTGGCAGGACTGGCTCTCGGGCCTCACCGTCCTGCTCACGCTCCCCCTCATCCCGATCTTCATGGTGCTGATCGGACTGGCCACGCGCTCCGTGCAGCAGCGGCAGTGGCAGACGCTGCAGCATCTCGCCTCGCGCTTCGCCGACACCGTGCAGGGCCTCTCGACGCTCAAGGTGTTCGGGCGCCAGCATCGGGCGGCGGCATCCGTCGAACGCGTCACCGACGACTACCGCCGCGAGACGATGCGCGTGCTGCGGGTGTCGTTCCTGTCGGGCTTCGCGCTGGAGTTCCTGGCGTCGATCTCGGTCGCGATCGTCGCAGTGTCCATCGGGTTCCGCCTCATCGACGGTGCGCTCACCCTGGCGGTCGGCCTGTTCGTGCTGCTGCTGGCGCCCGAGGCGTACCTGCCGCTGCGCCAGGTCGGCGTGCAGTTCCACGCGGCCTCCGAGGGCGTCGCCGCGACCGAGGACGTGTTCGCGGTGCTGGATGCGGCACGCGCCACGCCGCCGCTCACCGAGCAGGCCCGGGGCGAGCGGCGCGCAGCACCCGAGCCGGCGAACGACCTCGTGGTCCGAGAGCTGCGCGTGCACCGCGGCGAGCGGATGCTGCCTCCCGTCGCCTTCACGGCTGCTCCGGGCACCGTGACCCTCTTGGAGGGACCCAGCGGCGCCGGCAAGTCCAGCGTGTTCGCCGCCCTTCGGGGGGCGGCGCCCTTCGACGGCGTCGCGGAGCTCGGCGGCACCGACGTGCGCACGCTGGCGCCCTCGACGTGGCTGGCGTGGGCCGGCCAGCGGCCGGGCCTGCTCGCGGGCAGCATCGCCGCCAATGTCGCGCTCGGCGACCCGGCGCCGGATCCCGCGATCGTGCGTCGCGCGCTCGCCCTCGCCTGCGCGGAGTCCCTCGACCCCGCGTCCGAGCTCGGCGTGCAGGGAGCCGGGCTCTCGGGCGGCCAGGCGCAGCGCGTCGCCGTGGCCCGCGCGCTCTACCGCCACCTGCGCGGCTCCGCGCCCGTCGTCGCCCTCGACGAGCCGAGCTCGGCGCTGGATCCCGCGACCGAGGCTCGGCTGTGGCGCGGCATCCGATCGCTCGCCGACGAGGGCGCGACCGTGCTGCTGATCTCGCACCGCACCACGGCGCGGGCCATCGCCGATGCCGTCGTGCGGCTCGACGCGGCGGAGGTGCCCGCATGACCTCGGCGAACGCGGTGCTGCGGGGCGCGATGCCCCCGGCCCGCCGCTTCTGGTGGGCGCTGGCCGCCGGCTTCGCCTCCGAGGCGTCGGCGGTCGCCCTGCTCGCCGTGAGCGCCTGGCTCATCGTCCGCGCGAGCGAGCAGCCACCGGTGCTGTACCTGTCGGCGGCGGTCGTCGGCGTGCGGTTCTTCGCGATCTCTCGCGCGACGTTCCGCTACCTCGAACGGCTGACCGGCCACGACGCGGCCCTGCGCCAGCTCGCGGCGACCCGCGCCGATCTCGTGCGTCGCCTGATCCCGCTCGCCCCCGACGGGCTCGCGCGCACGCGGCGCGGCTCGGTGCTGGGCGCGCTGGTCGACGACGTCGACGAGCTGCAGAACCTGCCCCTGCGCGTGGTGCAGCCGCTGGCGTCGTCGGCGCTCGTCGCCGTCGGCGCCGTCGTGCTCGTCGCCTTCGTGTGGTGGCCCGCCGCGCTGACGCTCCTGGCCTGCCTGCTCGTGGCGGCAGGGGTCGCCACGCTCTGGGGCTGGCTGTCGGGCGCCCGCGCCGAACGTGCGATCGCGCCCCTCCGTGCCGAGCTGGCTGACGCCGTGCTCGACCACCTCGGCAGCCTCGACGTGCTGGTCGCCTACGGCGCCGAGGAGCAGAGCCGCGAGCGCATCGCGCGGGCCGATGCCGCACTGCGTCGCGCCGTCGTCCGCCGCGCCGGCGCCCAGGCGGGCACCGCGGCCCTCGTGTCGCTGCTCGCGGGCGCCGCCTCGATCGCCGCCGTGCTGGCCGCCGCACCCGGCACCGCATCCGGAGCGCTCACCGGCCCCGGACTCGCGGTCGCCGTCCTCGTGCCGATGGCAGTGTTCGAGGTCTTCTCGGCCGTCCCCCTGGCCGCATCCGCGTGGCGCGGCGTGCGTGCGTCGGCGGAACGGATCGCGGATGCCGTCCCGGCAGCGCCGCCCGCCGAAGTGCCGGCCGAGACCAGGCCGGTCACCGGTGGGGCCCCGCCGCTCGGCGACGGCATCCGCCTGCGCGGCGCCGACGTCCGCTGGCCCGGCACCGACGCGTCGGCGCTGCGCGGCGTGGACCTGGCCGTCCGTCCCGGTGAGCGGGTGCTCGTGGTCGGATCCAGCGGAGCCGGCAAGACGACCCTCGCCCACGCGCTGGTGCGCTTCCTCGAGACCGATGGCACGTACGACATCGGCGGGCGCTCGGTGCACGACCTCGCCCCCGACGACGTGCGGCTCACGGTCGGGCTGTGCGAGCAGCATCCCATGCTCTTCGACGAGGACATCCGGCAGAATCTGCTCTTCGCCCGCGACACCGCGACGGACGCCGACCTCGAGGCCGCGCTGGACCGTGTGGGCCTGGGCGAGTGGGTCCGCGGCCGCGGCGGACTCGGTGCCCGCGTGGGGGAACGCGGCGCCCTCGTCTCGGGCGGCCAGGCGCAGCGGATCGCGCTGGCGCGGGCGCTGCTGCGCGGCTTCCCCGTGCTGGTGCTCGACGAGCCGACGGCCGGTGTCGACCCCGAGGCCTCCGACCTGCTGCTCGCCGACCTGCTCGGTGCCGTGCCCGACGATCGGGCCGTCGTGCTGATCTCGCACGTGACGGTGCCCGACGGTCTCGTCGACCGCGTCGTGCAGATCGACGACGGCCGCGTGCTGTCCGCTTGACCGGGGCTGCAGACACCTAGGCTCGGACCGTGACCGACGGCATCCGCAATCCGTTCGAAGGCCTCGACGCGCAGCTGAAGCGTGCCGACCGGTTCCGCGACAGCGTCGACCCGGTGGCGGCCGTCGCCGCGTACCGCACGTTCATCGACTTCTTCCGGCCGCGCCTGCCCGAACTGCGCGCGGCGGCGGGGCTGCCGGCCGAGCCCGGCACGCGTGCCGACGGCAAGGCGATCGCGGCGGACGACGGCGCGCGGGTCGACCCGTCCTCGCTCGGGCTGTACACGTTCTGGAACGCACCGATCGACACCGCGCCGCCGCTCGTGCAGGCGTGCATCGCCGAGCTGACGCGCCTGCACGCGGACCAGCCGCATCCTCTCACGGTGCTCGACGGCGACTCGGCGCGCGACCTGGTGGAGATCCCCGACGCCGTGGCGAGGGCCCTCGAGAAGGACCACCCGGCGCACTTCTCGGACTACGTGAGGATCAGCGTGCTCGACCGGCACGGCGGCGTATGGGCCGACGCGACGTGCTGGGCGCCCGCGCCCCTGCCGACCGCGGTCGCGCCGCTGCTCACCGCCGGCGCGCTGTACCCGCGGTGGACGCGACGCCAGATCGGCAACTGGTTCATCGCCGCCGTGGCCGGCACCCCTCTCATCCGCCTGCAGCGACTGGCGCTGCAGGCGTGGTGGGAGTCCGGCGGCGGCATCCCCGACTACTTCCTGTACCACCGCATCTTCGAGGTGCTGTACGACCTCGTGCCCGAGTTCCACGGACAGTGGCTGGCCGCTCCGACGCTCTCGGCGGGCGCCAGCCACCTGCTGCAGCTGGGAATGATGCAGCCGTGGGATGCCGAAGCCATGCGCTTCGTGGCCGGCACCTCCATCGTGCAGAAGCTCAGCTACAAGTACGACACCGTGCCGCCGGGATCGGTGCTCGACCGGCTCGTGTCGGGAGCCGACCTGCTGTCACACTGACCGCGGCCGAGGACCAGCGGTGGCGGCCTCGGCCACGGCGGTGATCCGACGTGCCATGCCGGCGAAGATGAACCCGTGGAACGGCAGGACGGCCAGCCAGTACAGGCGTCCGGCGAGACCGCGCGGGAAGAACACGGCGCGCTGGTCGTAGCGCGACCCGCCGAGGTCGGGGTCGGCGGCGGCGCGCAGCTCGAGCCAGGCGAGCCCCGGCACCTTCATCTCGGCCCGCAGGCGCAGCATGCGCCCCGGCTCCAGTGCCTCCACGCGCCAGAAGTCGAGCGCATCGCCGACGGCGAGCCGCCCTCGGCTGCGGCGGCCGCGGGCCAGTCCTATTCCGCCGACCAGCCGGTCCATCCAGCCCCGCACCGCCCACAGCAGCGGCGACGAGTACCAGCCGTTCTCACCGCCGATCCCCACGATCACCTGCCAGAGCGCCTCGGCGGAGGCCGAGGTGTGCGCGGAGCGGGTGTCGGTGAAGACCACCCGCCCCGCCCAGTCCGGGTCGCTCGGCAGCGGGTCGCTCGGCGCACCCAGCACCGGGGCGTCCTGCCAGCTGGTCTCGATGTCGTCGGCCTCGACGCGACGCAGCGCCAGCCGCACGGCGGCGCGGTACGGCAGGAGCCCGCCCTCGGGCGGCGGGATGAGCGCGTCGACATCGTGCTCCTTGACCACGCACTCGTTCTGCAGCGACTCGACGAGCGGCCGTGCGAGCGACCGCGGGATGGGCGTCACGAGGTTGACCCAGTGCGACGCGAGCCGCGGGGTGAGCACGGGAAGCGCGGCGATCGGACGCTGCCGCAGGCCCGCCTCGACCGCGTAGCCGTTCATCATCTGGCCGTAACGGAGCACGTCGGGCCCGCCGATGTCGACCGCGCGATTGACGTCGGCGGGCACGCGAGCCGCACCCAGCAGGTAGTGGAGCACATCGCGCACGGCGATCGGCTGGATGCGGTTACGGACCCACTTCGGGGCCGGCATGTACGGCAGGACCTCGGTGAGGTGCCGCACCATCTCGAACGAGGCGGAGCCCGATCCGATGACCACGCCCGCCTGCAGCACGAGCGTCGGCACGCCGCTGTCGAGAAGCGTCCGGCCCACCTCGACGCGCGAGCGCAGGTGCGGCGACAGGCGCACGCCATCGGGGTGCAGTCCGCCGAGGTACACGATGCGCCCCACCGAGGCGGCGGCAGCGGCCTCGGCGACCGTCCGGGCGGCGCGGGCATCCGCGTCGCGGAAGTCCTTGCCGCCCGACATCGAGTGGACGAGGTAGTAGAGCACGTCGACGTCGCGCACGGACTCGCGCACCGATGCCGCGTCGACGGCGTCGCCCGGCACGACCTCGACCTCGCCGCCCCACGGGAAGGCGGCTGCGCGGGCAGGGTCGCGCACCAGCACGCGCACGACATACCCCGCCGCGAGCAGCCGCGGCACGAGGCGGCCGCCGATGTAGCCTGTCGCGCCGAGCACGAGGGCGCGCGGGGCGCTGCCGTCCGGGCGCGGCACGGCGGCGAGCGCGGGCTCACGACCGGTCGGTGCCGACACATCCTCCACAGGGGCAGACTACGTCGCGGGTCCGACGTCCGCACCCGCGGCGCGCGTCAGAGGCGCTTGGCGAAGACGGCCGCCCCCTCGGGCGAGGGCAGTGCGTCGAACCCCACCCGGGGGTAGAAGGCGACCGCGCCGGCGTTGTCGGCGGCCGCGACCAGGTGCAGCCCCGGGACCCCCGCCTCGCGCAGGGCCTGCTCGAGCGTCTCGATGAGGCGTCGTCCGAGACCCTGACCCTGGGTCTCGGGCAGCAGGTCGATGTGCAGGTGCGCGGGGTACTCGTCGCCGAACGGCTGCGAGCCGCCGCGCCGCGCGTAGGCGTACCGCACGAGGCCGTCCTGGCGCGAGGCGCTGACCGGCAGCGGCTCGCCCTCGGGCTTCGGCCAGCGCTCGTGGAACCGCGGCCACCACTCGTGCGCGAACCAGTCCTCGAAGGCCGCCGAGTCGGGGGCGCTCACGATGTAGCCGATGACACGGCCGTCGTCGCTCTCGACCACGAAGGCGAACTCGGGGTGGCGTGCGACGTACGGCAGCACGAAGATCTCGCCCCAGAGGTCGTCGTCGTCGAGCAGGCCCGTGGCATCCGCTCCCGCGTCGGCGGTCTTGAGGCAGATGTCGGAGAGCGCCGGCTCGTCGCCAGGACGGAAGGGACGGATGCGGGTCACCCCGTGAGTCTAGGGCGGTGCTGCGGCGCGGGCGTCGGTGCAGGTCTCGCCCGAGCGTGCCGCTCACGCCCCGACGAAGCGCACCGACGAAGGGTCCACGGCGAGCGTGAGCGTCGCGCCGGGCTCGATTCCGGCCGCGCGGCTCGCCGGCAGGTCGACGGCCACGTCGGGCTCGGCGGTGCGCACGCGCACGCCGGCGGGAGTCTGCTCCAGCCGCACGACCCGGGCGCGCCACTCCCCCGGGCCGTGGGGCGGACCGTCGAGGATCCGCACCTCGCCTGGCCCGAAGACGGCCGCCGTCTCACCGGACGCGTGATCCGTGGATGCCGCCGCCTGCGGGAGCACGAGGGCTCCGGCACGCCAGGCCGAGGCATCCTGGCGTCCGACGACGCGATTGAGCCCGGCGACCGCCGCGACGAACCGGGTGGCGGGCGATGCGAGCACGTCGCGCACCGGGCCGGACTGCGTGACCCGTCCGTCTTCGAGCACCACGAGACGGTGCGCCAGGGCGACGGCGTCGACGGCGTCGTGCGTCGCGACGATCGCGGTCGTGCGGGTCTCGGCGAGCTGCCGGTGCAGGAGCCCCCGGACGTCCCCCGCGGTCTCGGTGTCGAGCGAGGTGAGAGGCTCGTCGAGCAGGATCGCCGCGGGTGTCGTGGCCAGCGCGCGTGCGAGCGCGACACGCTGCTGCTGACCGCCCGACAGCTTCGCGGGGCGGCGTCCGCCGTGATCGTGCAGGCCGACGCGTCTCAGCCATTCCGCGGCGCCCGACGCGGCCTCCGCCTTCGTGCTGCCGTGCACGTGCAGGCCGAACGCGACGTTCTCGAGTGCGGTGAGGTGCGGGAACAGCCGCGGGTCCTGGCCGAGCAGCACGACCCCGCGCGCCGACGGCGGCGTGCGGCGCGCCGGCCCGTCATCGAGCGTCCGCCCGTGCAGCCTCACGGTCCCGTCGTCGAACGCGGCGAGCCCGGCGAGCACGCCGAGCAGCGTCGACTTGCCCGCACCGCTCGGCCCCATGAGCGCCACGACCTCCCCGGCGGGCACCCGCAGCCCGGCATCGAGCACGAACCCGGCGCGCCGCGCGACGATCCGGGCCTCCAGCCCGTCGGTGAGCGCCGGCGTGACGGCATCCGCGGAGCTCATCGCGGCGTCTCCACCCGCCAGGCGCGCACGAGGAGAAGCACGCCCACCGCCGTGACGAGCAGCAGCAGCGACAGCGCGACGGCGGTGCCCTGCGAGACTCCCGCGCCGTTGAAGGCCGTGTAGATCGCGAGCGGCATGGTCTGCGTGACCCCCGGCGCGTTGCCGGCGAACAGCGCGGTGGCGCCGAACTCCCCGATCGCCCGCGCGAAGCACAGCACGATGCCGGCGACCAGTCCGGGCGCGGCCAGCGGGAGCGTCACGCGGGCGAGGATCGTCCAGCGTCCGGCGCCGAGCCCCGCGGCGGCCTGCTCGTACCCCGTCCCGGTGGCGCGCAGCGAGCCCTCCAGCGCGAGGACGAGGAACGGCAGCGCCACGAACGTCTGGGCGAGCACCACGGCCGTCGTCGTGAAGGGGATGCGGATGCCCCACTCGGCGAGCGCACCGCCCACCCAGCTCGTTCGGCCGAACAGGAACAGCATCGCGACGCCGCCGACCATCGGCGGGAGCACGAGCGGCACGGTGACGAGCGCACGCAGGACCCCCGCGGTCCGTTCGCCGCTGCGGGCGATGAGCAGCGCGAGCGGCACGCCCAGCACGGCGCACGCCGCGGTCGCGATCGCCCCGGTCAGCAGCGACAGTCCGAGGGCGGCGAGCGCCTGCGGCGAGGTGACATCGGTCCACAGCGTCGACCACTCCACGCGCAGCACCAGCGCGCCGAGCGGCAGGATCAGCAGCCCGAGGCCCAGCACGGCGGGCACGACGAGCACGCGGGGGACGAAGCCCGTCCGCTCGGTGCGCGCGGCGACGCCGGTCACGGCGCCCCGAAGCCGAACGACGCGAGCACCTCCTGGCCCTTCGCGCCGAGGACGAAGTCCACGAACGCGGCGGCGGCCTCGGCGTTCGCCGCCCCGCGCAGCGCGACGACCGGGTAGCGGTTGACGACGGCCGCGGCGCCGTCGACCTCGAGCGTGTCGACGGCGTCGGTGGTGGCGGCATCCGTCACGTAGACGAGTCCGGCGTCGGCCTCGCCGGCGGCGACCTTCGTGAGCACCGCGGTCACGTTCTGCTCGTAGCTGTCGACGCTCGCGGTCACATCCGCGTTCGAGAGGAGTGCGGCGGATGCCGCACCGCACGGCACCTCGGCGGCACAGAGCACCACCGTCAGCCCGGGATCCGCGAGGTCGTCGAGACCGCCGACGCCCGCCGGGTTGCCTGCCGGAACGACGAGCACGAGCGTGTTGCTCGCGAACAGCTCCGGCCCGCTCGCGAGGCCCGCGTCGACGACCTTCTGCATGTTCTTCTCGTCCGCCGAGGCGAAGACGTCGGCGGGGGCTCCCTCGACGATCTGCGTCGCCAGCGTGGACGACCCGTCGTAGGTGTTGGGCTGCACGTGGAGCGCGGGATGCTGCTGCTCGAAGTCGGTCGCGAGCTCGTCGAACGCGCCCTTGAGCGACGCCGCCGCGTACACCGTCAGCCGGCCGGTGAGCTCCGGGCCCGGGGCTTCTGCCGCCGCCGTCGCGGCGGGGTCCTGGTCGGCCGCCGCGGCGCATCCGGTCAGGCCGAGGACGAGCCCGGCGAGGAGCGCGGTCGTGCGGACGAGCGAGGAACGGCGCATGTCAGACCCTCGGCGCCTCGACGATGACGGTGGTGGCCTTGACGACGGCGACCGCGAGCGAGCCGGGCTCGAGGCCGAGCTCGCGCACCGCCTCCGACGACATGAGCGACACGACGCGATGCGGCCCGGACTGGATGTCGACCTGCGCCATCACCCCGTCCACCTGGACGCGCGTCACGAGCCCGACGAACCGGTTGCGCGCACTCGACAGCGCGTCCGCCGGGTCGGCGGGGGCTTCTGCGAGCTCCACCGCACGCGCGGCGAGGGCGTCGCCCGGGATCTCGGTCGGCGAGGCGCCCGTCGTGGGCAGCCCACCGGCGTCCACCCACCTGCGCACCGTGTCGTCACTCACGCCGAGCAGCCGTGCGGCCTCGGAGATCTTGTAACTCGTCACGGCGCCAACCTAGCACCCGCAGGTGCGGAGCATGTGGCTGATTTTCTCCGCAGATGCGTGTTTCGTGCAGAGGGCACGTCGCGCGCACCGGCCCGACCGGTGCGCGCACTGGCTAGCCTGTCGGCATGGCCTTTCCTCCGCTCGTGGAACCGGTCGGCGCCCTCGGCGACGCCGAGCAGACCCGCACGGCACGGCACCGCGTGCTCGCCGGATTCGGCGACATCGCCCAGCGCCGTCTCGCCGCCGCGCACGTCGCCGTCGTAGGCGCCGGCGGGCTGGGCTCCCCCGCGGTGCTGGCGCTGGCGGCGGCAGGCGTCGGCACGCTGACGGTCATCGACGACGACGAGGTCGAGGCATCCAATCTGCAGCGCCAGGTGATGCACCGCGTCATCGACGTGGGCGCGCCCAAGGTCGACTCGGCGGTGCGGATCGGCGCGGAGCTGTCGCCGACGACGGTCGTCCGCCCCGTGCGGGCGCTGCTCACACCCGCCAACGCGCGCGAGCTGCTGGCGGGCGCGGATGTCGTGATCGACGGCACCGACACGTTCCCGACACGCGAGGCGGTGGCCGCCGCCTGCGAGGAGCTCGGCGTGCCGCTCGTGTGGGGCGTCGTGCAGGAGTTCCACGCGCAGGCGACGGTGTTCTGGTCGGCGCCTCCCGCCGGCACCGCGCCGCTGCGGCTCGCGGACCTGTACCCGCCGGATGCCGCCGCCGATGCTCCCACGTGCGCTCAGGTGGGCGTGCTCGGCGCGCTGTGCCTGCAGGTCGGGTCGCTCCTCGCGACCGAGGCGATCAAGCTCGTCACCGGCGTGGGCGAACCCCTCTTCGGGCGGGTGCTCGTGATCGACGCGCTCCGCGGGCGCACCGTCGAAGTCCCCCTGCGGCCCGCGGCCGCGGCAGAAGCGGTGGCCCAGGCGCAGCCGGCGGCTCCCCCGACGGCGCCGGTCCCCCAGCTGACGCCCGAGCAGACGCTGGCCGCGCAGCGCGACGGGGCGCTCCTGCTCGACGTGCGCGAGCCGGCAGAGACGGCGCGCGGCGTGATCCCCGGTTCGGTCCTCGTGCCGCTCGGCGATCTGCTCGCCGATCCGGCGCGCGTCGGCGCCCCACGGGTGGTCGTGGTGTGCCAGGTCGGCATGCGCGCGCAGCGCGCGGCCCGGGCCCTGCGCGAGGCCGGGGTCGAGGCATCCGTCCTCGCCGGCGGTCTGGACGCCTGGACGCGCGCGACGGTCCCGGCATGAGCGGGCTCCGCACCGTCGAGGAGCACCTGGCCGACGTGCTGGCCGCGGTCGTTCCGCTCGGCACGGAGCGCGTCGCGCTGATCGACGCGCACGGTCGCACGCTGCGCGAGCCGGTGCGCGCGACGGTCGACATCCCGGTGTTCGACAACTCCGCGATGGACGGGTTCGCGGTGCGTTTCGCCGATGTGAGGGATGCCGCCGCCGACGCCCCCGCCGTGCTGCGGGTGGTCGCCGACCTGCCGGCGGGGACCGACGCCGACCCGGCGCTGGGCGCGGGCGAGGCCGCGCGCATCATGACCGGGTCGCCTGTTCCGGCCGACGCCGACGCCATCGTGCCGTTCGAAGACACCGAGGGCGGGCTCGCGGACTCGCTCGGCGAGGTGCGCGTCGTCCGTGCACCCCACGGGCCCGGCGTGCACATCCGCCGTGCCGGCGAGGACGCCCGCGTGGGCGCCGAGGTGCTGCCCGCCGGCGTCGTGCTCGGCCCGCTCCAGGCGGCCGCTGCCGCCGCGGCCGGCGTCGCCGAGGTGGTGGTGGCGCGGCATCCGCGGGTCGCCGTGGTCTCGACGGGAAGCGAGCTCGTGGCGCCGGGCGAGCCCCTGCGGCGCGGACAGATCCCCGAATCCAACAGCGTGCTGCTGGCCGGGCTCGCTGCCGACGCCGGAGCCGTGGTCGTCCGCCGCGACACCGTCGCGGACGAACCGGCCCTGCTCGACGCACTGCTCGCCGAGGTGACCGCACCGGAGGGCGGCGCGGCGGACGTCGTGGTCTTCTCGGGCGGCGTCAGCGCCGGAGCGTACGAGGTGGTCAAGACGACGCTCGCCCGCACGATGTCGTTCACGAAGCTCGCGATGCAGCCGGGCAAGCCGCAGGGGTTCGGCCGGCTGCCCTCGGGCGTGCTGCTGTTCGGCCTGCCCGGCAACCCGGTGAGCGCCGCGGTGTCGTTCGAGGTGTTCGTGCGGCCCGCGCTGCTGCGCCTGCAGGGGCGCACCGCGCCCGACCGGCGCGTGCTGTCGCTGCCGGCGGCGGCCGGCTGGCGTACCCCACCGGGGCGCCGTCAGTACCTCCCCGCCACGATCGACCGCACGGACCCGCGCGCCTGGCGCGTGCGCCCCGCCACCTCCGGCGGGTCGCATCTCGCCGGCGGACTCGGCCGTGCCGAGGCGTACGCGATCGTCCCTGCCGAGGTGGATGCCGTCGGCGAGGGCGACCTCGTCGATGTCATGCTGATCTCATGACCTCCGACGACCCGAACGCCGGGACCGCCTTCACGCATCTCGACGCCGCCGGCCACGCGCGAATGGTGGACGTGACGCTCAAGCAGCCCACGGTGCGCTCGGCGACGGCGCGCGGGTTCGTCCGGTGTGCGCCGCACGTCGTCGCCGCCCTCCGCGACGGCGCCGTGCCGAAGGGCGACGTGCTCGCCGTCGCGCGGATCGCCGGCATCCAGGCTGCCAAGCGCACCCCCGAGCTGCTGCCCCTCGCGCATGTGATCGGCGTGCACGGCGCCGCCGTGGACCTGACGATCGAGGACGACGGGGTCGCCGTCGAGGCCACCGTGCGCACCGCCGACCGCACCGGCGTCGAGATGGAGGCGCTCACCGCCGTCTCGGTGGCCGCCCTCGCGGTGGTCGACATGGTGAAGGGTCTCGACAAGGGCACCTCGATCGAGCACGTCCGCATCGTCGCGAAGACGGGCGGCAAGAGCGGCGACTGGGCCCGGCCCGACGAACCCGGCGGCAGCCGGCCGTGACGACCCTCGGCGCCATCCTGCTCGCCGGGGGCCGCGCGTCACGGGTGGACGGCGCCGCCAAGCCGCTGTTCGACGTCGGCGGGCGCACGCTGCTCGCCGCCGCGACGCAGGCCGCCGCAGACGCCGGAGCCCGTCCGGTCACCGTCGTCGCCCCCGTCCTGGATGAGACCCTGCCCGTGGTGTGGGTTCGCGAGGACCCGCCGTTCTCGGGCCCTGCGGCGGCGACCCTCGCGGCTCTCGCGACGTGGCCGGCCGCCGACGACCCGGACTGGACGCTGCTGCTCGCCTGCGACCTGCCCGCCATCGACGCGGCGGTGCGCCGGCTCGTCGCCGACATCGTGCTCCTGCCCTCCGATGCCGACGGGCTGTGCCTGGGCGATGCGTCGAGCCGGCCGCAGTGGCTCGTCGGCGTCTACCGCACCCGTGCGCTGCGGCAGGCGGCATCCGCTCTGCCGAACCGCGGTGCGGACGCCTCGATGCGCGCGCTCCTCGCCGACCTCGCGATCACCGTGGCCTCGGTGCCGGGCGACCTGACCCGCGACGTCGACACGTGGGAGGATCTCGAAGAGGCCCGCGCCCGCGCCGATGCCTCTGCAGCGCACCCGGATCCCGCCAGTGAGGAGCTCTCATGAGCGACCAGTCCCGCACCCTCCCGCCCGAGGCCCTCGACGACTGGGCCGCGGCACTGCGCGAGCGCCTGGGGCTCTCGCCCGACGACGTGCCGGTCGCCGCGGTGCTCGAGCTCACCAAGGTCGTGGCCAACAGCGTGGCCCGGCCCGCCGCGCCGCTCGGAGCCTTCGCGGCCGGACTCGCCGCGGGGCGCGCCGGCACCGATCCCGCGGAGGTTTTGGCCGCGCTGCGCGAGGTGGCCGACCTCGCCGAGGGGTGGGAGCAGTAGTGGCCGTCGTCCGCTACTTCGCCGCCGCGCAGGAGGCCACCGGCCTCGACACCGAGCGCCGCGACGAGACGACCCTGGGGGCGCTCCGCCAGGCGGTGACGGCCGCGTATCCGGCCCTCGGCGGCATCCTCCCCCGCTGCGCCGTCCTCGTGGCCGGCTCACGCGTGGCCGATGACACGCCACTCGGCGCCGACGAGGTCGTCGACGTGCTGCCGCCTTTCGCCGGCGGCTGATCCCCCTCCGGCGAGCGTCAGCCGCCGAGCCCGAGCCACGTCGCGGTGCCGTCGGACTCGAGCTGGCGCTTCCAGACCGGCAGCCCGGTCTTGATCGTCTCGATGAGCGTGCGGCACACCTCGAACGCCTCGGCGCGGTGTGCGGAGGCGACCGCGATCACGACCGCCGCATCGCCCACGGCGAGCGTGCCGACGCGATGCGACACCGCCACGATCGCACCGGTCTGGCCGACCGCCTCGGCCGCCAGCCGCGCCAGCGCGGTGGGCGCATCGGGGTGCGCCGAGTATTCGAGCGCGACGACCGCGGCGGCGGCATCCGGATCATGGTCGCGCACGCGTCCGACGAACGTCGTGACGGCACCCATGCGCGGGTCGTCGACGGCGCGCAGGTGGGTGTCGAGGTCGAGCGGCTCGGCGCTGATCGCCGCGAGCCGCACCGCGTCGGCCGTGGTCTCCGCACCCGGCATCAGTGGTCCCCTCCGCCGAGCTGGTCGACCACATGGCGTGCGACCGACAGCACAACCGGCATCCCCGAGGCCACACCGGACGGTGAACCCGGCAGGTTGACGACGAGCACGCCGTGCGGGTCGACCACGCCGGCGATCCCGCGCGTGAGCATGCCGGCGGGCTTCTCGAGGGCGCCACGGCGACGCAGCTCCTCGGCGATCCCCGGCACCTGGCGCGTCACCACGCGTGCCGTGCCCTCGGGCGTCTGATCCCGCGGCGAGACCCCGGTGCCGCCCGTCGTGATCACGAGGCCGACGCCGGTGAGGACGAGGGCGGCGAGGGCCCTCTCGACGCTGTCGGCGCCGTCCGGCACCACGATCGCGTCGCCGCACTCGAACCCGGCCTCCCGCAGCGCGGCGACGGCGACGGGGCCGCTCGCGTCCTCGCGGGCGCCCTCCGCCGCGCGGTCCGACACGGTCACGACGGCGGCTCGGGTCATGTGCCCAGCCTAGACAGGAACGGATGCCGCGACACGGCCCTCACGCCGTCGGGGGCTCCCGGCGCTCCAGCCGCACGACGACCGACTTGGACGTCGGCGTGCCCGACACGTCGGCGACGGAGTCCAGCGGGACGAGCACGTTGGTCTCGGGGTAGTACGCGGCCGCGTTGCCGCGGGGCGTCGAGTACGCGACGACGCGGAACTCCGGCGCCCTCCGCTCCTCGACCGTGCCGTCGGGCCGGTTCCACTCCGACACGAGGTCGACGATGTCGCCCTCGGCGACGCCGAGCGCCACGATGTCGAGCGCGTTCACGAGCACCACGCGGCGGCCGCCGTGGATGCCCCGGTAACGATCGTCCTTGCCGTAGATCGTGGTGTTGTACTGGTCATGCGACCGCAGCGTCTGCAGCAGCAGACGGCCCTCGGGGATCGTGGGGTACTCCAACGGGTTCGCGGTGAACCGGGCGCGCCCGTCGGCGGTGGCGAAGCGACGCGCGTCGCGTGGGCCGTTCGGCAGGTGGAGCGTGCGGCCCTTGTCGATGCGCTGCTCGTAGTCGTCGAAACCGGGGATCACCCGCTCGATGTGCGCGCGGATGAGCGCGTAGTCGGCTTCCAGGGCGCCCCAGTCGGCGTGGGGGACGTTGCGCGGATGCCGAACCCCTGCGGGGTCGGGCCGCTCCGCCTCCGCGGCGCCGTGCTCGGGAAGGGCGTGGTCGGAGTCCACCACGGGGGCCTCCGGTGGACGGGCTGCGGCATTCCCCTCCCCGAAGACCAGCGCGCACAGCCGGGCCACGATGGCGACCTCGCTGAGCAGCTCCTCGGACGGCGGCGCCAGCCTGCCGCGCGACGCGTGGACGGCGCCCATCGAGTCCTCGACGGTGACGCGCTGCTCGCGCAGGGATCCGTCCGCACCTGCCCTGCGGTCGCGGTCGGTGCGCCCGAGCGTCGGCAGGATGAGCGCGCGCCGGCCCGTCACCACGTGGGAGCGGTTGAGCTTGGTCGACACGTGAACCGTGAGTCCGACCTTCGCCATGCCCGCCTCGACCACCGCGGTGTCGGGCGTCGCCGACACGAAGTTGCCGCCCATGCCGAGGAAGACCCGCACACGCCCGTCGCGCATCGCCCGGATGGCCTCGACGGTGTCGTAGCCGTGGGCGCGCGGTGCCGCGAACGCGAACTCGCGATCCAGTGCCGACAGGAACGCCTCGGACGGCTTCTCGTAGATGCCGACCGTGCGGTCGCCCTGCACGTTCGAGTGCCCGCGCACCGGGCACACGCCCGCGCCCGGCCGCCCGATGTCGCCCCGCAGCAGCAGCACGTTCACGACGTCCCGCAGCGTCGCGACGGAGTGCTTGTGCTGCGTGAGCCCCATCGCCCAGCACACGATGGTGGCCTTCGAGATGCGGACCGCCTCGCCGACGCGGCGCAGGGCGTCTTCGGGGATGCCGGTGGCGGCCACCAGCTCGGGCCACTGCGCATCCCGCATCGCGTCGCGGTACGCGTCGAAGCCGCTCGTGTGCGCCGCGATGAACTCGTGGTCGAGCACGCCCCCGTCGCGCTCCTCGGCTTCGAGCAGGTGCTTGCCGATCGCCTGGAACAGCGCCTGGTCTCCGCCCAGGCGGATCTGCACGAAGCCGTCGGCCAGCTGCGTCCCGCCGAACGCGACGCCGCGGACCGTCTGCGGGTTCTCGAAGCGGAGCAGCCCCGCCTCGGGCAGCGGGTTCACGGCGATGATCGTGGCGCCGCGCTGCTTGGCCTTCTCGAGGGCCGACAGCATGCGCGGATGGTTGGTGCCAGGATTCTGCCCGGCGACGATGAGCAGGTCCGCCTGGTGGATGTCGTCGATCGACACCGTGCCCTTGCCGATCCCGATCGTCTCGGTGAGGGCAGAGCCCGACGACTCGTGGCACATGTTCGAGCAGTCGGGGAGGTTGTTCGTCCCCAGCCCGCGCACGAGCAGCTGGTAGAGGAACGCGGCCTCGTTCGACGTGCGGCCCGACGTGTAGAACACCGCCTCGTCCGGGTCGTCGAGACCGCGCAGCTCGTCGGCGACGAGCTCGAGCGCCTCGTCCCATTCGACCGGACGGTAGTGGGTCGCCCCCGCTTCGAGCAGCATCGGATGCGTCAGCCGCCCTTGCTGGCCGAGCCACCAGTCGTCGTGCGCGCGCAGCTCGTCGATCGAGCGCGCGGCGAAGAACTCCGGACCGACGCGGCGAAGCGTCGCCTCCTCGGCGACGGCCTTGGCCCCGTTCTCGCAGAACTCGGCGACATGCCGCTTGTCCTCCTCCGGCCACGCGCAGCCAGGGCAGTCGAATCCGTCCTTCTGGTTGACGCGCAGCAGCGTCTGCACCGACCGCGTGACGCCCATCTGCTCGTTCGCGATCTGCAGCGCGTGCAGCACGGCGGGCACGCCCACCGCGACCTTCTTGGGTCGCGTCACGTGCACGAGGGATTCGTCGATGTCGGCTGCCGGGGGCTTCGTCGCCATACCGAAAGGCTAACCGCGCACCGTCGCGCCGCGCACCGCGCGACGCGGCGGTCGACGGTTCACCCGCTCCACCACAGCCGGGCAGTGCCCCTGAGGTCCTCCAGCAGCACGGCACCATGACTCGGCGCCGACAGCGAGAGGCGGGAATCGGCGGAGGCGGCACGGTTGTCACCCATGACCCAGACCGTGCCGTCGGGCACCTCGACGCGGAACGGGACGTCGCCTCCCGGACGGCTGCCGCCCGCGTAGGCCTCGTCGGTCGGCACCCCGTTGACGATGAGCCGGCCTCCGCCCGCCTCGCAGCACACGACGATGTCGCCGGCGACGCCGACGACGCGTTTGACGAGAGTCGACCCGGGGGTCCCCGACCATCCGTCGCGGTCGACGAGCAGCACGATGTCTCCACGGGAGGGCGTGCTCCAGCGGTCGAAGACGACGTGGTCGCCGCCGCGGAGGGTCGGCGTCATCGAGTCGTTGCGCACGGTTGCGACGCCGAACGCGCCGACGACGAGGGCCGCCGCGACGGCGGGGATCACCACGGCCGTGGCAGCGGCGAGAGCGCGCCGTCGGCGCCGCCGCGTCGGGGGCGCCGCGACGTCGCCCCTGCTGTCCCGCCGTGTCGCCGTGGCCGCGCTGCTCACGGCGCCTCGGCGAGGAGCTCGGTCATCGCGGTGATCTCGCGGTCCTGCTCGACGAGCACGTGCTTCGCGGACGTGCGCACGTACGCGTTGGATCCGCCGCGCACCGCCGCCTCGGCCATCTCAAGCGCGCCTTCGTGGTGCGCGATCATCAGTTCGAGGAACATGCGGTCGGCTGCCGGGCCCTCGGCGGCATCCAGGGCCTCCAGCTGGGCCGCGGTCGCCATCCCCTTCATCTGCGCGTGCGGGTGATCCCCGCATGCGGGGGCCACCGCGGAGCCCGGCGCGATGGCATCAGCACCGTGACCGCCCGCGTGCGCACCATGACCGGATGCGGTCGTGGTCTCGGCCGGAACGGCCTGCCGCCATGCCTGCTGCCACGCGCGCATCGTCTCGATCTCGGTCGTCTGGTCGGCGACGATGAACTCCGCCAGTGCCCGGGTGCGCTCACGCACGCCCGTCGCGCCGAGCACCAGGCCGCTGAGCTCGAGCGCCTGCTCGTGATGCGGGATCATGCCCTCGATGTAGCACTGGTCCTCGGCCGTCGGGAAGGCCGTCCCTGCGGCATCCATCTGCACTCCCGACGCCTGAGGCTGCGACGGCGGAGTCGTCGTCAGGCCGAGCACGACGACGGTGACACCGAGCGCCGCCGTCGAGAGGGCGAGGACGACGCCGAGTGCGGCGATGCGACTGCGCATGAGGAGTCCCTTTCGGAGAGGATGCCGCGAACCCGCGTTCCGCGGGGTCCGCTGCGTGCGCGCCACGGGGCGACGCGCGAGTGTGCGCGCCGCCCCGCGGTCGGTCAGGCGTGTGCCGTCACGCTCCGCTGGCGCCGCAGGTACCACGAGGTGCCCGCGAGGCCGGCTCCGGCGACGAGGAGCACGAGCCCCGACAGAGCCCAGCGGTTGGCGTCGGTCCCCGTCGAGGCGAGGGCCCCGAGGATCGCGGACGGTGACGCGGAGGCCACCGTGAAGGTGCCCTGCGCGACCGCCGACGACGTCTGCCCGGTGAGCACGAGCGTGTGCTCGCCGGCGGGCGTGTCCGACGGCACGAGGAACTGCACGTCGACGCTGCCCTCGGAGTCTGCGACGAAGGTGCCGACATCGACGGGGTCGGAGTGCATCACGGCGCTCACGGTCTCGCCCGGCGCGAACCCGCCCGCCGATGCCGTCAGCGACGCACCGGGAGCGACCTCGGACTGGCCGAACGTCACCGCCGCGGCGGGCGCGTTGCCGTTCCCGTTGCCGTTCCCGTTCCCGTTCCCGTTGCCGTTCCCGTTCCCGTTCCCGTTCCCGTTGCCATTGCCGTTCCCGTTGCCGTTCCCGGGGGTCGTCGGCGTCGTCGTCGGGGTCGGCTCGCCCGTCGGCTCGGTGGTCGGCGTGGGCGACGCTGTCGGCGTCGGGGTGATGTTCGGGTTCGGCACCCCGCGCATGTCGCCGTTGACCCACTTGCGGCCCTCGGGGATGTTGGGGTTCTGGGCGGCGAAGTCGCGGGGATAGAGCGTGAATCCCTGCCAGTGGATCGGCATGGGGCTCTGGTCCTCGTCGCGGTTGATGTGGTGGAACCCGACGTTCACCCACGCCACCGGGTCGTCGAGCGTCTCGCCGTCCGCGATGTAGTCGGTGACCATCTGACCCGCCTTCGACGGGATCAGGTTGTGGCTGGCGTGGATCTCGTCCGACTTCGCCGACGTGAACGCGATGTCGAAGTCGGTCTCGGGGTTCAGGTTGTACGCCTGGTCCCGCGGGACGATGATCTCGTACGAACGCGCGTGACCGTCCGCGTTGAGGCTGTCGGGGTTCACGACCCGGTAGGCCTCGCGGTTGGATCCGAGGGTCTTCGTCTCGGTTCCGATCTGCGTCAGCTGCGTCTCGAGGATCGCGGTGTGACCCGTGTCGCCGGTCGTGCCGTAGTCCCCGGTGGGGGTGGTCGCGAACTTCTCGACGACCTGCTTCGCCCCCGAGTCGATGCCGAAGTCCACCCGCCAGAAGGCCGAGTGGTAGTGGTTCACCGCGAAGTCCTCCTGGCCCGGCGCGATCGGCCAGCCCTGGTTCACGACGTTGACGTAGTCGTTGGGCGACAGGTCGCCCGTGGCGCCCAGACGCACCGAGATCTCGCCGTCGTCGTGGAAGCGGTACTCGGTCTGGTACTCGTACCAGCCGATGCGCGACACGGTGTGCAGCACGAGGTCGGTGCCCTGTGCGGCATACAGCGCGTCGTTCGAGATGTTCGAGCGGTATGCGAGACCCGAGTCCTCCTCGCCGATGCAGACGGCCGGGATGTCGCCGCGCGTGGCGTCGACCCATGCCGTGCGCACCTCGCCGATGGGGCAGTCGACCGCGGCGATCGCCTGCAGCCGGCGTCCGCCGACCTGATACGTCGTGACGTCGTTGTACTCCGTGGCGCCTGTGTCGTACGGGACGTTGAGCTGGGCGAGCGCGATCGAGTCGAGCACGAGGATCGGCGCGGCGTCGTCGCGCGGCTGATAGGCCACCTTGTCGAGCACGAGGCCGCGGTAGGTGTCGAGGCGCCAGCACATCTGCCAGCTCGAGCCGGCCTCGAGCGTCTTCGAGACGAGCGAGTCGCCGGAGCAGGATGCCTCGGTGACGGTCTGCGCCGAGGCGGCCACCGGCGCAGACAGCACGAGACCGCCGGCGAGCAGGGCCATCGCGGTGCCTGCGCCGAGGAGCCGGCGGAGGGGGGTTCGTTTCATCGGGAGTGTCTCCGTGATCATGAGATGGACAGGACGGCGCGCGTCGACAGGTTGACGACGTAGGTGCTGGTGGTGAGGAAGGCGCCGCCGTCGACCTGCGCGAGCAGCTGCACGCAGCGATCGACACCGCACGATTCGGCGCCGAAGGAGCCGGCATCCGTCGTGAAGGAGTGGGCGGTGAGAAGGACCTCGGCCGAGGCCGGTGTCAGGACGGAGCCGCCGGTGAGCGCCGCGAACTCGTCGACGACGGGCTGCGCCGTGTCGGAGTCCAGCAGCAGCTCCCACGCCAGCGACGTCTCGGCGTCGGTCGGTGCGGGCTGCGTGCCCGAGGCACGCTCGACGGCCTCGACGGCCCCGGTCGTGACGTCGACGATCATGCTGACGGTCTCATTGGTGGCGTAGTCGTAGTAGAGCGACAGCAGGCGACGGTGCCCGTCGGCGTAGGCCTGCGGGTCGGCGACATCGGTCGAGAGGAACTGCAGGCCGGGCTCGCCGAACACGTCCCGTCCGGCCGCGAACGCGGCATCCTGCGCACCGAGGAAGCGCACGTACTCGACCTCGGCCCCTGTCAGTCCGTCGTACGCGGCGGCCACCGTCACCGGCTTCGGGACGTCTGCCGCCTTCTCGGGAGCGTCCTCGTCGCTGCTGTCGGCGGCGATGGGCGTGGAAGCGGTCGACTCGGGCGACGAGGTCGCCTGGACGGCTGTCTGCGTCGCGAACACCAGCGCGACGACGGCAGCCGCGGCGGCGACCGCGGAGCCCATTCCGAGAGTACGAGGGGTGAGCAGGCGCGCCCATCGGGAGGGATGCCGCGAAGGAGGCGGCGGGTCCCCCTGCGGCGTGAGCTGTTGTTCGGTCACGGAAGTCCTTTCGCTGACGTGGACGCGGCTCGCACCCGCGTTCGGGGCCGATTCTTCGCCGCGGCGGTTTCGCCTCCGTGTGGGGTGGCGAACGCCGATCGAAATCCTCGTGAGACGACCGGGTCTGCTCGCGGCGGACTCGTCTCACGACGCGACACAGGGACGAAACACGCACCGGCGTTTCGCGCAACGCCGCGCGTGTAGCGTCGCGGCCAGCCGCACGATGGCCGGCCCGAGAGCGAGGAGGATGCATGGGCACCGCACTCGCAGACGCGATCGAGCGGGCGCGCCCGCGCAGCGACCTCGGCGCCCGCTCCCCGTTCGCGGGGCTCCACCGCCGCCACGCCCGCACGGTGGACGTGGTGGCGCAGTCGGTGGCCGCCACCGCCCCGGCCGGGGTGCTCCTGGTGCACCCCGCTGCCGCCTACGCCCGCAGCGGCTCGTTCGCGTTCCTCGACATCGCGATCACGATCACCCTGGTCGTCGGGGTCGCGCTCGTGATCGGCATGTTCGCGCGCCGGATCGCCAGCACCGGCTCGCTGTACACGTTCGCCGCGCGCGGCCTCGGGCCGCATGCCGGGCTCGTGACAGGCGCCGCGCTGGGCATCGGCTACCTGTCGGTCGCCGTCAACACCCTCGCATCGGGCTCGGCGCGCATCGCGAGCCTGCTGGGCGGCGACGAGGCGCCGCCCTGGCTCGTGATCGCACTCGTCGTCGGGTTCGGTGCGGTCATCGCGATCGTCGTCGCACGCGGGCTGCGCATGTCCACGCGCATCCTTTTCGTGCTGGAGGCGATCGCCGTCGTGACGGTGCTGGCACTGTCGATCACCGCGCTCAGCCTCACCAGATGGGACGTCGCTCTGCTCGTCCCCCGGGCGGCCGACTTCTCGCTCGACGCGATCATCACCGGCGTCGCATTCGCGCTGATCGGCTTCGTCGGCTTCGAGAGCGGGGCCGCACTGGGGCCCGAGACGCGGCGCCCCTTCGCCGCGGTTCCCCGGGCGCTCATGGTGAGCGTCGGTGCGACGAGCGTCGTCATGCTCATGGGCACGGCGGCGCAGCTGTCGATCGTCGCGGACCGCCCGGGTGCGGCATCCCTCTCCGCCGTCACCGGGCTGTCCCGCCTCACAGACCTGATCGTCGCGATGTCGTTCCTCGCGTGCGCCCTGGCGATGACCAACGCGGCCACGAGGCTCGCCTTCGCGATGAGTCGCGAGGGACTCCTTCCCTCCGCTTTCGGCCGGGTGTCGCGGCGAGGGGTCCCGGCCGCCGCGGGCATGATCCTTGCGGCCGCGGTCACGGCGGCGCCGGTCGCGGTCCTGATGTGCGGCGGGAGCCGGCAGGACGTGCGCGTCGTCACCTCACCCGCCTCGATCCTCGGGTTCGTGCTCGCGTACGCCCTGGTGTGCGCGGCGGCGCCCGTCTTCCTCGGGCGGATCGGCGAGCTGACGACACGAGGCGCGCTGCTGTGCGTCGTGCCGCTGGGCGGTCTGCTGTGCATCCTCGGCTTCTATCTGGCCGCGACGGTGCGCGACAACCTGCCCGGGCTCCTGTGGGCGACAGGCATCCTGGCCGCCGTGGTCGCTGCCGGCGCCGTGCGCGTCGCCCGTCATCCCGGCGTGGGCGAACGCATCGGCGTGCACGATTGGCCGACCGATGCGGACTGCTTGGACGGGCCGGATCGGTCGTGAGCGGCGCGGGCATCGTGGGCGACATGCGACTGCCCGAGAAGGGCCTGGGACTGGCCCTGGAGATCCTCGAGCAGGTGGCGCGTGACGATCGCGGTGCGTCGGCGGCCGACATCGCCCGTGCGGTCGGCGCACCCCGCGCGACGGTGTACCGCGTGGTCAACGCCCTCGTACGCGACGAGTACCTGGTGCGCCGCTCGGACTTCTCGGGATTCCTCCTCGGCACGCGCGTCCTCGAGCTGGCCGCGGTCGTGGGAGCACGCACGCGTCCGGCCCACGCGGACGTGGTGGATCGGCTCCGCGCCCAGACCGGAGAGGCGGTGCACCTGTTCGCCTTCCACAGCACCGGGCTGCTGGTGCTGGACGAGGATGCCGCTCGCCCGCTGTCGGACCGCCAGGCGCTGCTGGCCGACCCGACGCGATCGGCGATCGGCCACCTGTGGCTCGTCGCCCATCCGGATCGGACGATGCCGCAGGCCCCCGCCTGGCTGAGGACTGTCCCGGCCGCCGACGTGCGGCCGATCCACGAGGCGTACGCCGTCCGCGGATACACCGAACAGGTGGCGCTGCTCTCCGCCGATCGCGGATGCCTCGCGGTGCCGATACACGACGACGCCGCGCGCCCGGTCGGGGCCGTCACCCTGTCGACCTCGATCGCCGGTCTGTCGGTCGCGGCGCGCCACGTCGGAGCGCTCCGCGAGGCGGCACGCGCGCTGGCGCCGCTCGGTACCCTCAGCGGGTGGTGACGTGCCCCGTCACGGGGCGAGCAGACCGTCCAGAGTGACCGCATCCGCCCGCTCGCGCTCGAGCACCGCCTCTGCCGACGCCCGCACGTCCGGGTGCGGGTGGCCGTCGAGGATCAGGGTCACGAGGGCCACCATGCCCGCATTCTGGTCGCGCACGATCTCGGCGTAGCGGCGCTCCGCGTCGGGCGACGACGCGTCGACCAGCCCCTGCTCGGCCGACCAGCTCGGCATGCCCGGCATCTGGGCGTGGTCCGAGCCGTGACCGCCGCACGGTCCGTCCGTCGGCGGCTCGAGCGGACGCGCCGGCGCCCACGACACGTACCAGGCGCGCAGATCGTCGAGCTCGGCGACGTCGTCGGCGACCACGCGCTTCGCGAAGGCCTCGGCGTCGGCCGCCACGCTGTCCTTGCGCAGCAGCGTCTGGGCGAGCTCCTGCTCTTTGACCCGGTAGTAGATCATCGCCTCGACGTAGCAGTAGTCGTCCGCGGCGACGGTGTCGTCCATCGCGGCCGGGGACGAGGATGCCGTCGCGCCGCCCGCGCCCGCTGACGGACGCGCGCTGGGCACGGCCTCGGCCGGCGAGGACTCGCCGACGGGCACGCCGAGCACGGCGAGCGTCGCCCCCGCGGTGGCCGCCAGGACGGCCGCCACCAGCACGGCGACGGTCTTCGGTCTGCGCACGCGAAGGCCTTCCGGGATCGAGGACGTCGATCCACGGGGCGGGGAACGGGGTCAGCGCCTGCCGGTGCCGAAGATCCCGCGGATCACTCCCCCGAGGATAGTCTGCGTCGACTTGGAGTTCAGGATCTGCTCGATGGGCGACTTCTGCGAGCTGCGCGACGTCCGGGTCGTGCCCGCGGTCTTCTTGAGCAGGCGCTCGTACTCCTGCTGCGCCTTCTTCTCCGCCGCAGCGGCCGCCTTGTCGGCGGCGGCCTGCTGCTTGTCGATGGCGGCCTTCTGCTTGGCGTACTCGGCGTCGGCCTTGGCCTTGGCCAGTGCCGCGTCCTCGGCCGCCGCCGCGTCGTCGGCGGCCTTCATCTTGGCGGTGAGGATTTCCCGCGCCGACTCCCGGTCGATGGGGGTGCCGTACTTGGCCAGCAGCGGCGACGCCTTCACGGCGGCCTCGATCGCGGGGTCGGGCGTCGGCGACATGAGCCCCTGCGGCGCCCGCAGCCGCGTCCACGCGACGGGGGTGGGCGCCCCCTTCTCGCTCATCACCGTGACGATCGCCTCACCGGTGCCGAGCTCCTGCAGGACGCGCTCCAGGTCGTAGCCGGACCTCGGATACGTGCCGACGGTGGCGCGCAGCGCCTTGGCGTCATCCGGCGTGAAGGCGCGCAGCGCATGCTGCACCCGCGAGCCGAGCTGGGCGAGCACGTCCGACGGCACGTCCTTCGGGGTCTGCGTGACGAAGAAGACGCCCACGCCCTTCGAGCGGATGAGCCGCACGGTCTGCGTG
>NZ_JBQCIP010000310.1:0-4945 GCF_051953575.1 Microbacterium sp. | reverse complement strand
TGAGGACTCCGAGAAGGACATCTACCTGTACGTCAACTCCCCGGGCGGCTCGATCACGGCCGGCATGGCGATCTACGACACGATGCAGTTCGTGCCGAACGACATCGTCACGGTGGGCATCGGCATGGCGGCCTCGATGGGGCAGCTGCTGCTGACCGCGGGCACCAAGGGCAAGCGCTACATCACCCCCAACGCCCGCGTGCTGCTCCACCAGCCGCACGGCGGCTTCGGCGGCACGGCGAGCGACATCCAGACCCAGGCGCAGCTGATCCTCGACATGAAGAAGCGTCTCGCCGAGATCACGGCCGCGCAGACCGGCAAGTCGGTCGAGCAGATCAACGCCGACGGTGACCGGGACCGCTGGTTCTCGGCGCAGGAAGCGCTCGAGTACGGCTTCGTCGACCACATCCGCGAGTCGGCCGTCGACGTGATCGGCGGCGGCGGAACCGACGGCGGCGCCCGCGCGGCGGACTGACGGCACCGAAGGCGAAAGAGAGAGAACCCGGAATGCAGACCCCCACCTTCGGCGGTGCCCCGATGGCACCCCAGGGCCTCCAGATGCCCGGCAGCCGCTACATCCTGCCGCAGTTCGAGGAGCGCACGGCTTACGGCTACAAGCGCCAGGACCCGTACAACAAGCTGTTCGAGGACCGCGTCATCTTCCTGGGCGTCCAGGTAGACGACGCCTCGGCGGACGACGTCATGGCGCAGCTGCTCGTGCTCGAGTCCCAGGACCCCGACCGCGACATCATCATGTACATCAACTCGCCGGGCGGCTCGTTCACGGCGATGACGGCGATCTACGACACCATGCAGTACGTGTCGCCGCAGATCCAGACGGTCGTGCTCGGCCAGGCGGCCTCGGCGGCCGCCGTGCTGCTCGCGGCCGGCGCCCCCGGCAAGCGTCTGGCCCTGCCGAACGCCCGCATCCTGATCCATCAGCCCGCCATGGGCGAGGCGGGCCACGGTCAGGCGTCCGACATCGAGATCCAGGCGCAGGAGATCCTCCGCATGCGCACCTGGCTCGAAGAGACGCTGGCGAAGCACTCGAATAAGACGGTCGAAGAGGTCAACAAGGACATCGACCGCGACAAGATCCTCTCGGCCGAGGAGTCGGTCGCGTACGGTCTCGTCGACCAGGTGCTCACGACCCGCAAGCGCGGTCAGCAGGCGCTCACGAAGTAGGCGGATGCCGCCACGCCCCGCCGCCCGGACACCCGGGCGGCGGGGCCTTCGTCTGTCCGGACCGGTTCCGCTCACCGCGCACCCGGGTCGTCCACAACGTGCGTCGCAATGCCGCCGCATGTCGGCGTCAGCTATTAGGCTCGGAGAACAGCTGGGGGGCTTTCCCCCGACGCGACGAGGAGGAGCCTCATGGCACGCATCGGTGAGAGCGCCGACCTGTTCAAATGCTCCTTCTGCGGCAAGAGTCAGAAGCAGGTCCAGCAGTTGATCGCCGGCCCCGGCGTCTACATCTGCGACGAGTGCGTCGAGCTCTGCAACGAGATCATCGAAGAGCGCATGGCGGAGTCCTCGTCGGGCGTGGTCGCGGACTTCGACCTGCCGAAGCCGCGTGAGATCTTCGCGTTCCTCGAGGAGTACGTCGTCGGCCAGCACGATGCCAAGCGTGCCCTCTCGGTGGCTGTCTACAACCACTACAAGCGCGTGCGGGCGCACGGAACGATCCAGTCCGCCGAGCAGCGGGCGGAAGAGATCGAGATCGCGAAGAGCAACATCCTGCTCCTCGGTCCCACCGGATGCGGCAAGACGTACCTCGCCCAGACGCTGGCGAAGCGGCTGAACGTGCCTTTCGCCGTCGCCGACGCCACGGCCCTCACCGAGGCCGGCTACGTCGGCGAGGACGTCGAGAACATCCTGCTGAAACTTCTGCAGGCCGCGGACTTCGACACCAAGCGCGCCGAGACCGGCATCATCTACATCGACGAGGTCGACAAGATCGCCCGCAAGGCCGAGAACCCGTCGATCACGCGTGACGTGTCGGGCGAGGGCGTGCAGCAGGCGCTGCTCAAGATCCTCGAGGGCACGGTCGCCTCGGTGCCGCCGCAGGGCGGGCGCAAGCACCCGCACCAGGAGTTCATCCAGATCGACACGACGAACGTGCTGTTCATCGTGGCCGGGGCGTTCGCGGGTCTCGAAGACATCATCTCGTCGCGCGTCGGCAAGCACGGCGTCGGGTTCGGCGCCTCACTGCACCGCAAGGACGAGGACCTCAACCTCTTCGGCGACGTCCAGCCCGAGGACCTCCACAAGTTCGGTCTGATCCCCGAGTTCATCGGCCGCCTGCCCGTCGTTGCCTCGGTGTCGCCGCTCGACCGCGAAGCGCTGATGGAGATCCTCACCGAGCCGAAGAACGCGCTCGTCAAGCAGTACCACCGGATGTTCGAGCTCGACGGCGTCACGCTCGATTTCGATCGCGAGGCGCTCGAGGCGATCGCGGACCTCGCGGTGGCACGCAAGACGGGTGCTCGCGGCCTGCGCGCGATCCTCGAGGACGTGCTGGGTCCGATCATGTTCGAGATCCCCTCGACCGACGACGTCGACAAGGTGATCGTCACCCGGGCATCGGTCGACGAGGGCGCTCCGCCCACCCTGGTGCTCCGCGACAAGCGCAAGAGCGCCTGACCTCGTCTTCGCAGGGTCGGCCGTGACACCCCTCGAACCCGATCTGGACGGCTTCAGCGGTGTCGTGAGTGCCCGCCGCGGTGACGAGGTGCTCGGCGAGTGGGCCGTCGGCCTCGCCGACCGCACCTGGAGCGTCCCGAACAGTCCCGACACTCGATTCGGACTCGCGAGCGGTGCCAAGACCTTCACGGCCCTGACGGTCCTGTCGCTGGTGGGCGACGGGACGCTGTCGCTGGATGCGCCTGCGCGCGCCTTCCTGCGCGACGACCTTCCGCTCATCGCGGACGACGTCACGATCGACCATCTGCTCACCCACCGGTCGGGCATCGGCGATTACCTGGACGAAGAGATCGACGCACTGGCACCCATGACGGTGCCGGTGCAGCAGCTGGATTCGACTCTCGCGTATCTCGCCGTCCTCGACGGCTTCCCGACCAAGTTCCGCGCGGGGGAGCGCTTCTCGTACTGCAACGGCGGATTCGTCGTGCTGGCCCTGATCGCCGAGCGGGCATCGGGCACGCCCTTCGCCGAGCTGGTGCGTCGGCGGGTCTTCGCACCCGCCGGGATGACGGCATCCGGCTTCCCCCGGTCGGACGCGCTCCCGCCCTCGACGGCGACCGGCTACAAGGACGACGGACGCACGAACGTGTTCGAGCTGCCGGTGCAGGGCTCGGGAGACGGCGGCGCGCACTCCACGGTCGCCGATCTGCACCGCTTCTGGCTCGCGCTGCGCGACGGGCGCATCCTGCCGCCCGAGCTCGCCGAACTCGCGATCGAGTCCGTCACCTCCGACGCCGGTGACGGCATGGGCTACGGCCGGGGCATCTGGCTCGACGGAGAGGACCTGCTGCTGTCGGGTGGCGACCACGGGGTCACGGCCTCCAGCAGGCACGACCCGCACACCGGGGTCACGGTGACAGGCCTGGCGAACATCGAAGTTCCCACGTTCGCACGTGTGAAGGCCCTGATGGCATCGGTGAGAGCCGCCCTGTCGTAGCGCCGCCGATGTCGGAGCCCGGGCGTAGCTTCGGCGCATGTCCACTCCGCAGCCCTTCTCGATCGCGGTCGCCGACGCCGAGCTCGCCGACCTCCACGAGCGCCTCGACCGGTTCCGGCCCCTTCCGGACTCGCCCCGCCGACCCCCCTCCGGAATGTCGGCGGAGTATCTCGGCGAGCTCGTCACGAGCTGGCGCGCATGGGACTGGCGCGCGCGAGAGGCCTGGCTGAACGGGCACCCGCAGTACCTCGTCGACATCGACGACACGACACTGCACTACGTGCACCTGAGGTCTGCCCGTCCGGACGCTCCGGCGCTGCTCGTGATGCACGGCTGGCCCCACACCTTCGCCCTGCAGCTCGACTTCGCCGATCTGCTGCCCGACTTCCATGTCGTGCTGCCCAGCTTTCCCGGCTTCGGCTTCTCGACCGCCTACGAGCGCGGACCCATCACCGAAAAGCGGCTCGCGGCGACGATGCAGACCCTCATGACGGACGTGCTCGGCTACCGCCGGTATCTGACCTACGGCGAGGACGTCTCGGCCAACGTCAACGACCTCCTCGCGGGCAGCTATCCGGAGTCGGTGTCGGGGATCATCGCGACGCACTCGCACTTTCCGTCGCGCGCCGAGCGTCCGCTGCTGACGGCACCGGACGAGGTGGCGTTCTTCGCGCGCCTCGACGCGTGGGGCGGCCAGAACGGCGCCTACGGTCACGTGCAGGGCACCCGGCCCGACACGCTGGCCGCGGGACTCAACGACTCGCCGGCAGGTCTGGTCGCGTGGCTCGCCGAGAAGCTGGTCGAGTGGAGCGACACTCCCGGCGGCGATCCGCGCGCGGTCGAACGCCGCATCTCGCGCGAGCGGATCCTCACCGAGGCGATGATCTATTGGACGACGCAGAGCATCGGCACCTCGTTCCGCCCCTACTACGAAGGCGCCGACCAGCCCGACGAGATGCCGCCCGTCGAGGTGCCGGCATCCGTCCACATCCAACGGCACGAGGGGGACTACCCCGAGTCGCTGGCGCGGCGGTTCTACCTCGACCTGCGCACGTTCGAGCGGCTGGACGAGGGCGGCCACTTCGCGGTGGCGGAGGTGCCGGCGGCGATGGCCGACCGGGTGCGGACGTTCGCCCGTGCGATCGACCTGCTGTAAAGAAGACGGGCCGGGGGGGGGCGCGGCGGGGCCCCCCCCCCCACCCCCCCCCCCGGGGCGTCCCCCCGCCCCCCGCGGTGGCGGCGCGGGGGGGTGACGGCAACCCCTCCACCGCAGTAGCCGGATGCCGCGCCCCGCAACATAGACCC
>NZ_JBQCIP010000309.1:0-3804 GCF_051953575.1 Microbacterium sp. | reverse complement strand
CCGCTGCGGAGGAGCAGTCCCTCCACGTTCGCACGCAGCGCGCGGTGGTCGATCGTCGCGACAGGAGCGCTGCGCCGGGGCGCGGGGATCGTCATCCCGTCGGGCTGAAACACGCCGTCTAGACTATCGAGGTCCCCCGATCCCGACCCTGGAGCACGCATGCCTTCGAAGGGCCTCGGCCTCGCGCCCCGCCTCCGGTACCTCGCCGGACGCGCACGTCGCATCGACGTCGGATCCGTCCTCGAACGCGCGAAGGAGGCCTCGGAGGAGCACGGCAAGTGGCGTCCCGCGATCGTCGCCGACATGCTCTGGCAGGCGGGCTTCAAGAACGTCGGCTTCCAGGACTACATCGACTACGACTTCGCGATCCTGAACGCCGCCGAACGGGCGACGTACATGACGCACCCCGTGTCGAACCAGCTGTCGCAGAAGTACGACCACCCCGACTACCGCGGCCTGTTCCAGGACAAGGTCGAGTTCGACCGCACGTTCAGCGCCTTCCTCCGCCGCGACTGGATGGTCGTCGAAGAGGGCAACGCCGACGCCGTGCGGGACTTCGCCGAGAAGCACGGCACGATCGTCACGAAGGAGCCGGTGGGTCAGGCCGGCACGGGCGTTCACCGTTACCACGCGGCCGACATCACCGACTGGGACGGCTTCCACCGCGGGCTGCTCGAACGCGGTGAGCTGCTGATCGAAGAGGTCATCCGCCAGCACGCCGCCCTCGCGGCCGTGTGCCCCGGCACCGTGAACACGACCCGTGTGACCGCGTTCTTCGACGGCGAGAAGACGCACATCCTGGCGATGGCGCAGAAGTTCGGCCGCGGTGCGGTGAGCGACCAGATGACGTTCGGCGGCTTCTACACGATGCTCGACGAGAACGGTCACGCTGTCGGGCCCGGCTACGACTCGCACGCACACGTGCACGTGAAGCACCCCGACAGCGGGTTCGTGATCGCGGACTTCCAGCTGCCGATGGTCGACGAGGTGAAGGCGTTCGTCGACCAGGTCGCGCGCGTCGTCCCTCAGGTCCAGTATGTCGGCTGGGACATCGTCGTGAGCCCCGACGGCCCGGTGCTGGTCGAGGGCAACTGGGGTGCCGGAGTGTACGAGAACAAGCCCAGTGTCACCGGCATCCGCACCGGCCACAAGCCGCGCTACCGCGAGGCCATCGGCTTTTGAGCTCACCCGGCCCGTCGGCGCCCGCCGCCACGGCGCAGGAGGAGCGACGTCGCAACGGCTCCCGCTGCGGCGCCCAGCGTGTTCCACAGCACGTCTTGAAGGTCGGGCACGCGTCCGGGGATACGCAGCTGCGCGTACTCGACGCCGAACGAGACGACGAAGCCCAACAACGGTGCGAGCAGCCACAGCCGCCGGCCGAGCAGCAGGGCGAGGGCGGCGCCGAGCGGGACGAACAGGAGTGCGTTCAGGCTGCTCTCCCACTGCCAGCCGCTGAGGCCTGCGACCACCGGCGCGGCGAACCGGTCGGCCAGCGCCATGAACGCGCCGCGGGCAGGAGCCACGAGGCTGCGGGGCGCGAGCGTCAGCGCGAGGACGGCCGTCACCGACATGCCGGCCAGGAGCAGCCGCGGGACGAGGGGCGAGACGTCTTCTGTGGGACGGGTCATCCCCCCACATCACACGAGCGGGTGTTGCGTGAGCGTATGCATCGCGCTCGGCCGCTCACCCTCGCACGCAAGAGGCGCGGCGCCTCTCGGGCACCGCGCCTCTCGCATGTGAGCCGGGTCAGACCGCGCGGACGACGCCGAGCGGCGTCGACTGGTGGCCCTGGCCCAGCGGGTTGTCTTTGAGGATCGAGACGAGCTGCTTCTCGCCGGCCTTGTCGAGCGTCGAGCCGAGGATGTTGCCACCGAGGTCGTTGATGTCGACGACCGCGACCTCGGGCACGCCGCCGAGCAGGGCTTTGAGGTGCTCGGCGACCTCGCGCGGACGCTCAGGTCCGAGCACCACGGCCTTGTTGTACGGCGGGATGGTGCCCGATGTCGGCCCATCGATGGCGCGGGCCTTGTCGCCGGCGATGCGGTAGAAGTCGCCCTTGCGGCCGAACAGCTTCGTCACCGCCGAGACGGCGGCCGCGAACAGGATCCGCAGCGTTCCGCACTCGCGCAGCGCCATCTCCATCGTCTCGGGCATGCCGAGTCCGATCCCGTACGGCGTGCGAGTGACGTACTTCGACAGGAAGAACGCCAGCTTGCGCGGCTTGATGTCCTCGACGAGGTACGAGCGGCCCTGCGTGATCGCGACGATCTTCTCGGTCACGAAGAGCAGATCGCCCTCGCGCACGACGTCGGTCGCGTACTCGCGGACGAAGTCGTCGAGGTCGTCGCCGGGCATCACGACCCGCGTGCGGATCGGGATACGCGCGAACGACGAGCCTTCGACCTGGACGGTGAGCGCCTTGCCGGCGTTCGCCTCACTCACTCGAGGTAGTCCCGCAGCGACTGCGAACGCGACGGGTGACGCAGCTTCGCCATCGTCTTCGACTCGATCTGGCGGATGCGCTCACGCGTGACGCCGAACGTGTCCCCGATCTGGTCGAGCGTCTTCGGCTGCCCGTCACCGAGTCCGAAGCGCATGCGGATCACGCCCGCCTCGCGCTCGGAGAGGGAGTCGAGGAGCGACTCGAGCTGACGCTGCAGCATCGTGAAGCCGACGGCATCGGCGGGCACGACGGCCTCGGTGTCCTCGATGAGGTCACCGAACTCGCTGTCGCCGTCTTCGCCGAGCGGCGTGTGCAGCGAGATCGGCTCACGGCCGTACTTCTGCACCTCGATGACCTTCTCGGGGGTCATGTCGAGTTCGCGGCTGAGCTCCTCGGGCGTGGGTTCGCGTCCGAGGTCCTGCAGCATCTGACGCTGGACACGGGCGAGCTTGTTGATGACCTCGACCATGTGCACCGGGATGCGGATGGTGCGGGCCTGGTCGGCCATGGCGCGGGTGATCGCCTGGCGGATCCACCACGTCGCGTAGGTCGAGAACTTGAAGCCCTTGGTGTAGTCGAACTTCTCGACCGCGCGGATGAGACCGAGGTTGCCCTCCTGGATGAGGTCCAGGAACTGCATGCCGCGGCCGGTGTAGCGCTTGGCGAGCGAGACGACGAGGCGGAGGTTCGCGCCGAGCAGGTGGCTCTTCGCGCGCTGGCCGTCACGTGCCACCCACTGCAGGTCGAGACCGAGCTGCGAGGTCTTCTCAGCGGCAGACATGTGCGACAGCTTCTCTTCGGCGAACAGGCCCGCCTCGATGCGCATCGCGAGCTCGACCTCTTCGGCCGCGTTGAGGAGCGGCACCTTGCCGATCTGCTTGAGGTAGTCCTTGACCGGGTCGGCCGTCGCGCCGGTGATCTGGGTCGAGTAGACCGGGACATCGTCCTCGTCGCTCGACGAGATGACGATCGCACCCGTGGGAAGGGGCTCGGTGAACGCCGGCTTGGTGCTCTCCTCGTCCTCCTCCTCATCCTCGGCCGCGCTGTCGTCGCCCGCAGGCTTTCCGGCGCCCTTGGCGTCGGCGGTGTCGCCCGACTCGTCGTCGGAAGCGTCGTCGTCGCCGTCGAGTTCGACGTCGTCGTCGAGCTCCTCGACGTCGTCCTCGAACTCGTCGTCCGACTTCTTCGCGCGCTTGGACGCGGTCTTCGGCGCAGCCTTCGCCTTGGCGGCCCCCTTGGCTGCGGGAGCCTTCTTGGCGGCTGCGGTCTTCGTCTCGTCCGACTCGGTGTCCTTCGCGGCCGAGCGAGCCTTGGTGTTCGTGCCTGGAGTCACGTTTCGCCTTTCACCGGTCGACGCGCTC
>NZ_JBQCIP010000308.1:0-5896 GCF_051953575.1 Microbacterium sp. | reverse complement strand
CCCGCACGAGAACGAGAGCACCGCATCATGACGACGCTGTCACCCGACATCCTGTCCGCCCTGGAGGGCCAGGGCATCGAGCTGCCCAGCTGGGCGTTCGGCAACTCCGGCACGCGCTTCCGCGTGTTCACGACGCCGGGCACTCCGCGCGACCCGTACGAGAAGATCGCCGACGCCGCGCAGGTCAACGCGTTCACGAAGCTCGCGCCCAGCGTCGCGCTGCACATCCCGTGGGACAAGGTCGACGACTACGCCGATCTGCGCCGTCACGCCGAGGACCTCGGCGTGAGCCTGGGCACGATCAACTCGAACACGTTCCAGGACGAGGACTACAAGTTCGGGGCGCTCACCCACCACGACGACCGGATCCGTCAGAAGGCGATCGACCACCACTTCGAGTGCATCGACATCATGCACGCGACCGGGTCGCGCGATCTGAAGATCTGGCTGGCCGAGGGGTCGAACTATCCGGGTCAGGGTGACATGCGTGCCCGGCAGGACCGGTTGCACGAGTCGCTGCAGCAGATCTACGCGCGCCTGTCGGATGAGCAGCGCCTGGTGCTGGAGTACAAGTTCTTCGAGCCGGCGTTCTACCACACCGATGTGCCGGACTGGGGCACGTCCTACGCGCAGGTGGCCGCTCTCGGCGACAAGGCGATGGTGTGCTTGGACACCGGCCACCACGCGCCGGGTACGAACATCGAGTTCATCGTGATGCAGCTGCTGCGGCTCGGAAAGCTGGGCTCGTTCGACTTCAACTCTCGCTTCTACGCCGACGACGACCTCATCGTGGGCGCGGCCGACCCGTTCCAGCTGTTCCGCATCATCTTCGAGGTCGTCCGCGGCGGCGGGCTGAACAACCCGGACGTGGCGTTCATGCTCGACCAGTGCCACAACATCGAAGACAAGATCCCCGGCCAGATCCGCTCGGTGCTCAACGTGCAGGAGATGACGGCGCGCGCCCTGCTCGTCGACCGCGACGCTCTCGCGGCCGCGCAGCAGGCGAACGACGTGCTGGCTGCGAACGCCGTGTTCATGGATGCGTTCTATACCGACGTGCGGCCGGCGCTCGCGCAGTGGCGTGAGGAACGGGGGCTCGCGGCCGACCCGATGGCGGCGTACGCGGCATCCGGCTACCAGTCCCGGATCGCGGCCGACCGCGTCGGCGGCACCCAGGCAGGATGGGGCGCGTAAGCCCCTCTTCTCAGACACACCCGGGGCGCGGGCTGCCGATCCCCGCGCCCCGGGTGCACCATCCCTCCGGAGGAAACCATGAGCGAGCCCTACTCCGCGGCCGACGGCCTCGTGCGCGTCTACCCCGCCCGTGAGCCGAACGGCACCGGCCTGGTGTGGGCCCACGGCGGCGCGTTCGCGTTCGGCGACCTCGACATGCCGGAGTCCGACTGGGTCGCCTCGCAGCTCGCGGCGAACGGCACCACCGTGATCTCGGTCGACTACCGTCTCGCGCCGGTTCCTGACGGGTGGGATGCCGGCGGCCACGGTCCCGGCGGCCACCACTACCCTGCGGCATCCGACGACGTGCTCGCCGCGTGGGCGTGGACCGTCGACAACGCCGACCGCCTGCGCGTGGACCGCACGCGCCTCGCGATCGGAGGTACGAGCGCGGGCGGCAACCTCGCGGCCGGGGCCGCGCTGCGGCTGATCGAGCGGCGCGCCGAGGTGCGCCCCGCACTCGCGCTCCTGGCCTACCCGACGCTCCTCGCCGTGCAGCCGGCGCCGGATGCCGCGCTGCGGGCGGCGCTCGATGCCCAGCCCGACGCCGACCGGTTCGGCCCCGCCATGGTGCTCGCCATGTACGAGAACTACCTCGGCGGCCCCGTGGGTCACGCCCCCCTCGGTGCGATCCCGGGCCTTGCCGGCCCCGAAGACCTGGTGCAGTTCCCGCCGACGCTCATGGTCAACGGGGAGGTCGACGAGCTGCGCGTCTCGGGCGAGGCGTTCGCCTCGGCACTGCGTGCCGCCGGCCGCCCGGTCGAGGTCGTGACCGAGCCGGGCACCGAGCACGGCCATCTGAACCGTCCGCACGAGCCGGCGGCATCCCTCACCCTCACCCGATTCGCGGAGCGCCTCGCCGCGATCCCCGCCCCGACCCCCCAGAGCTCGCCGGTCGCCTGACGACGCGGCGACCGCGACAGCCCACACACGAAGGAACCCGACATGACCAATCCGGCCGTCTCCGACCTGATCGCCCGGTCGAACCGCCTCGGCGCCGACCCGAAGAACACGAATTATGCCGGCGGTAACACGTCGGCCAAGGGCACCGAGACGGACCCGGTCACGGGTGAGCCGGTGGAGCTGCTGTGGGTGAAGGGCTCGGGTGGCGACCTGGGCACGTTGAAGCCCGAGGGCCTGGCGGTGCTGCGCCTGGATCGCATGCGGGCGCTCGTGGACGTGTATCCGGGTGTGGACCGCGAGGATGAGATGGTCGCCGCGTTCGACTACTGCCTGCACGGCAAGGGCGGTGCGGCGCCGTCGATCGACACGGCGATGCACGGACTGGTGGATGCCGCGCATGTCGATCACCTGCACCCCGACGCGGGCATCGCGATCGCGACGGCCGCCGACGGCGAGGAGCTCACCGCGAAGATCTTCGGCGACAAGGTCGTGTGGGTGCCGTGGCGGCGGCCCGGGTTCCAGCTGGGCCTCGACATCGCGGCGATCAAGGCCGCGAACCCGCAGGCGGTCGGCACGATCCTCGGCGGGCACGGGATCACCGCGTGGGGTGACACGTCGGAGGAGGCGGAACGCAACTCCTCATGGATCATCCAGACCGCGCAGTCCTACATCGACGCGCACGGCAAGGACGCCCCGTTCGGAGGAGTTCGTGCCGGGTTCGAGGCCCTGCCCGAGACCGAGCGGCGCGCGAAGGCCGCCGCTTTGGCCGCGACGATCCGCGGGCTGGCGTCGACGGACAGGCCGATGGTCGGGCATTTCACCGACACCGCGGTGGTCACCGACTTCCTCTCCTCCGAGAAGGCGCCGGCCCTCGCGGCGCTGGGCACGAGCTGCCCCGACCACTTCCTGCGCACCAAGGTCAAGCCGCTGATCCTCGACCTGCCCGCCGATGCGACGGTCGAGGCATCGATCGAACGCCTGACGCAGCTGCACGCCGAGTACCGGGCCGACTATCAGGCGTACTACGACGCGCACGCCACCGCCGAGTCCCCGGCGATCCGCGGCGCGGACCCGCTGATCGTGCTCGTCCCGGGTGTGGGGATGTTCTCGTACGGGGCGAACAAGCAGACCGCGCGGGTGGCGGGCGAGTTCTACGTCAACGCGATCAACGTGATGCGCGGCGCCGAGGCACTGTCGAGCTATGCGCCGATCTCGGATGCCGAGAAGTTCCGCATCGAGTACTGGGCCCTCGAAGAGGCCAAGCTGCAGCGGATGCCCAAGCCCAAGACCCACCAGGGCCGCATCGCGTTCGTCACCGGCGCCGCCTCGGGCATCGGCAAGGCCATCGCGACCCGCCTGGCCGCCGAGGGCGCCTGCGTGGTGGTCGCCGACCTCGACCTTGAGAAGGCGCAGGCCGCCGCCACCGAGCTCGGCGGCACCGACGTCGCGATCGGCGTGGCAGCGAACGTCGCCGACGCCGACGGGGTGCAGGCCGCGATCGACCAGACACTGCTCGCGTTCGGCGGCATCGACCTGGTCGTCAACAACGCCGGGCTGTCGCTGTCGAAGCCGCTGCTGGAGACCACCGAGAAGGACTGGGACCTGCAGCACGACGTCATGGCCAAGGGCTCGTTCCTCGTCGCCAAGGCCGCCGCCAAGGCGCTCATCGAGCAGAAGATGGGCGGGGATGTCATCTACATCTCGTCGAAGAACTCCGTGTTCGCCGGACCCAACAACATCGCGTACTCCGCGACCAAGGCCGACCAGGCCCACCAGGTGCGGCTGCTCGCCGTCGAGCTCGGCGAGCACGGCGTGCGCGTGAACGGCATCAACCCCGACGGCGTCGTGCGCGGCTCGGGCATCTTCGCCGCCGGCTGGGGCGCGAACCGCGCCGCGACCTACGGCGTCAAGGAAGAAGACCTGGGGGCCTTCTACGCGCAGCGGACCATCCTCAAGCGCGAGGTCGTGCCCGAGAACGTCGCCGACGCGGTCTACGTCCTCACCGGCCCGGAACTGTCGCGCACCACCGGGCTGCACATCCCCGTCGACTCCGGCGTCGCCGCCGCCTTCCTGCGATGACCGCGCCCCGCCCTCGCCCAGAGACCGCGGTCTCGCCGAGACACCATGTCGTCGGCGCGAACACCGTGGTCGCTCGCCGAGAAACCGCGATGTCGGCGAGGGGTGCCCGCGAGACCAGGAGCGCCCGATGAGCGGCGTCGTCGCGGCCGTCGACCTCGGCGCGACCAGCGGCCGCGTCATGCTCGGCTACGTCGGCGACGGCGTGCTGCGGCTGGAACAGGTCTCCCGCTTCCCCAACGGCCCCGTCGAAGGGCCCGAAGGGAGCCTGCACTGGGACTTCACGACGCTCTACCGGCACATCGTCGAGGGCCTCGCCGAAGCGCTGCGCCGCGAGCCCGGCATCGCCAGCATCGGCATCGACTCGTGGGCCGTTGACTACGGCCTCGTCCACGGCGACGAGGTGCTCGGCGAGCCGTTCCACTATCGCGACGAGCGCACGGCGCGGGGGGTGGATGCCGTCCACGCGAAGGTCCCGTTCACCGATCTGTACCGCCGCAACGGCCTGCAGTTCCTGCCGTTCAACACGCTCTACCAGTACGCCGCCGAGCAGCGTCTGGACGATGCCGAGGCGTCGCTGCTGATCCCGGACCTGGTCGCGTTCCTGCTCACGGGCGCCCGCGTGGCTGAGCGCACCAACGCCTCGACGACCGGCCTCGTCGACGTCCGCACGGGCGAGTGGGACCGGGAGCTCACCGGGCGGCTCGGGGTGCCGGCATCCGCTCTCCCGCCCCTCGTCCACCCGGGCCAGGTGCTCGGCACGCTGAGCGGCCCGGCCCGCGAGCGCATCGGCGCACCACTCGAGGTGATCGCCGTCGGCTCGCACGACACCGCCTCGGCGGTGGTGGCGGTGCCGCTCAGCACCCCCGACGCCGCCTACATCTCTTGCGGCACGTGGGGGCTCGTCGGGGTCGAGCTCGATGCTCCCGTCGTCAGCGACGAAGCACGCGAGGCGAACTTCACCAACGAAGGGGGCGTCGACGGACGGGTGCGGTTCCTGCACAACGTCACGGGGCTGTGGCTGCTCAGCGAAGCGGTGCGCACGTGGGAGGCCGAGGACGGCGCCCGGATCGATCTGCCCGCCCTGCTGGCCGATGCCGCGGAGGTGACCGGCGGCATCCCGCTGTTCGACGCGAACGATCCCCGCCTCGCGGCGCCGGGAGACATGCCCGCCCGCATCGGCGCACTCATCGCCGAGTCCGGCACAGCGGTCCCGGCGACCCGTGCCGCGTTCGCCCGCGCCATCGTCGAGAGCATCGCCCAGGCGTTCGCCGACGCCGTGGCCACGGCCGCACACCTGACCGGACGGGACGTCGACGTCATCCACATCGTGGGCGGCGGCGCTCTCAACCGCCTGCTCTGCCAGGCCACCGCTGACCGGTCGGGTCTGCCCGTGCTCGCAGGACCCGTCGAGGCCACCGCGCTCGGCAACGTGCTCGTGCAGGCCCGGGCGCACGGCTGGTTCGGACCCGACGCGACGCTGGAGGACTTGCGGCGCGTGGTCGCGGCATCCACCTCTCCCGAACGCTACGAGCCGCACGCGTGACCGGCTACGGGGCCGCGTTCGACTGGGCGCGCCGGCACGTCGAGGCCGGCCGGTTGCCGACGGCGGTGCTCGGTGTCGCGACCGCCGACGGCATCGTGGCGCTCGACGCGTTCGGCGCGACCGACGGCCGCCCCGCGC